>NZ_JBFUKJ010000014.1:0-108300 GCF_056400905.1 Cellulomonas sp. P4_H12 | reverse complement strand
CCGTGGGAGCCGGCGCGGGCGGGGCCGCCGGGGTCGGGACGACCGGCGTCGGCTTCGTCGCCGGAGTGCCGTTGGTCGTCGGCGGCTTCGTCGCCGTCGCGCCGTTGGTCGAGCCGTCCTCGGGCTTGTAGCCCTCGAAGAAGTCCCACCAGGCCGGGTCGACCGTGTTCTTGTCCTGGAGGTACTGCTCGTACAGCTCGTCCACGAGCCACTCGTTGGCGCCGAAAACGGCACGGGTCGAGTCAGGATCCGCCTTCTGGGTCACGCTGGGATCGCCCACTTCCACCGCGGTTCGTGACCGCGTCTCTGCTGGTGCACTTTGCTCGATCTGTTGATGACAACACTACGGCCTTCGCGCCTGTCAGCCTGCCTCAGGAGGCCCCCGCGGGGCCGATCCACAGGCGTCTTCACCTCCCCGCCACACCCGGGTCAACGGGGGGCAACGAGGCAGTTCGGGGCGCCTCAAGGCGGGGTTGTCGGGACCTCTGGCAGGTCATGGTTCTGCACACCCGTCCAGGGGGGGTGAACGCACTCAGGTGATGTCGCGCCGGAAGGTGGTCAGGCGGCCGATCGCGGCCAGCCCGACGCCGTACGCGAGCAGGACGAGCGCGCCCTGCCACCACTCGAGCAGCGTGCCGACGCCGGACTCCGAGTAGAAGCTCCCGCCGGAGATCGCCTCGCCGGCGGCGCCCGGGAGGTAGGCCGCGACGCCGTGACCCCAGCTGGTGAGGGACAGGACGAACCGCAGCACCGGCTCGACGAACTGCGTGAACGCGAGCACGACGACGATGACCGCGACCTGGTTGGTGAGCACGGTGCCCAGCCCGACGCCCACCACGGCCCACAGGGCCAGCGCGAGGGCGGAGAGTGCGATCGTGCGCCACGTCGCCGCCGAGTCGAGGAACGTCGGCTTGCCCAGTGCCGTCAGCACGGCCGCGCCAGCGCCGACCGCCGCGAGTGTCCCCACGACGCCGTAGACGAGACCGAGGACGGCGGCCGCGACGACCTTCGCTGACACCAGCACGGTGCGCCGAGGCTCGGCCAGCAGGGTCGGCGTGATCGTCTGGTGCCGGAACTCCGCGGCGACGGCCAGCGCGCCGACGATCAGTGGGAACACGTATCCGAACGTCACCGCGATCGTGTAGACGGCGCGCACCACGGCGTCGGGCGCGGTGTCGACCGAGCCGGCCGTGTCGCTCGTGGTGCCCGACAGGCCGCCGGCCTGGGAGATGCCCCAGCCGAGCACGGCGGACAGGAAGGCCATGTAGACGACCATGGCGAGCAGCAGGATCCACCACAGGCGCGTGCTGACGAGCTTGCGGTACTCGGTGACCAGGGCCGCGCGCATCAGGACGCCACCGTCTCGACGGCGCCGACCAGCTGGAGGAACAGGCCCTCGAGGCCGGGGTCCTGGCCGGCCAGCTCGTGGAGCTCGAGCCCGGCGGCGAAGGCGGCGGCACCGACGGTGGCCGCGTCCACGTCGAGCAGGTCGGCCACGCGCGGGTTCTTCGGCGCGGACCGTGCCCAGCCCGACCGCTCGACCAGCGCAGCGAGCCCGACCGCGTCGGGGGACACCACGCGGACCCGGGTCCGGGCCATGGCGGCGAGGTCGGTCAGCGACGACGCGTGCGCGAGCCGCCCGCGGGCGATGATCACGACGTCGTCGACCGTCTGCTCGACCTCCGAGAGCACGTGGCTGGACACCAGGACGGTCCGCCCCTCGGCGGCCAGGGCGCGCAGGAACCCGCGCAGCCAGCGGATGCCCTCGGGGTCGAGGCCGTTGGCGGGCTCGTCGAGCAGCAGCACGCGCGGGTCGCCCAGGAGGGTGGTCGCCAGCGCGAGCCGCTGCCGCATGCCGAGCGAGAAGCCGCCCACCCGCCGGTCGGCCGCGGCGGAGAGGCCGACGAGGTCGAGCACCTGGCCCGTGCGTGCGTCGGGCACCCCGGCCTGGGGCGCGTAGAGGCGCAGGTGGTCGAGCGCCGTGCGGCCGGGGTGGAAGCTCGCGGCCTCGAGCGCGGCGCCGACGGTCCGCAGCGGGCGCGGGATCTGCCCGTACGACCGACCGCCGATCGTCGCGGCGCCCGACGTGGGCCGGACCAGGCCGAGCAGCATCCGCAGGGTCGTGGTCTTGCCGGCGCCGTTGGGCCCGAGGAACCCCGTCACCCGCCCCGGCGCGACCTCGAACGACAGGTCGTCGACCGCGCGGACCGGCCCGAACGACTTGGAGAGGTGGTCGACGAGGATCGTGCCGTCGGTCGTCATGCGATCGACCGTAGTGTTCTAGTCGGGATAGAACAAGTCTCCTAGGCGGCGCCCGCAGGGAGGGTCACGCGCATCGTGCAGCCGACCGCGGTGTCCGCCACCTCGATCCGGCCGCCATGCAGCTCGACGGCCCAGCGCACGATCGCGAGGCCGAGCCCCGTGCCGCCCGTCGAGATCTGGCCGGTGAGCGCGGGGGTGTTGCCGCGCACGAACCGCTCGAACACGTGCGCCCGGTCGTCGCGGGCGATCCCCGGGCCGTGGTCGACCACGTCGATGCGCACGTCGGACCCCACGCGGGATGCCTCGAGCCGGACCTCGTCGTCGTCGGGCGAGTGCCGGACCGCGTTGTGCAGGAGGTTCGCGACCACCTGGTGCAGGCGGTCCGGGTCGGCGGGGACGGTGAGGTCCGGGGGATCCACGACCACGGGGAACCGCAGGCGCTTGGTGGACCCGACGAGCATGGCGCCCTCGGCCGCCTCCTCGAGGAACCCGCGCAGCTGCACGTCGGCGAGCTGCAACGGGACGTCGCCGGCCTCCAGCCGGGACAGGTCCAGCAGGTACGTCACCAGCCGCCCGAGGCGCTCGGTCTGCGCCAGGGCAGCCTGCATGGTCGCGGGATCCGCCTCGGTCACGCCGTCGACGATGTTCTCCAGCTGCGCCTGCAGGGCCGTGACCGGGGTGCGCAGCTCGTGCGAGACGTTGGCCACCAGCTCGCGCCGGAACGTGTCGGCCTGCTCGAGGTCGTCGGCCATCGTGTTGAACGCGTCGGCGAGCTGGCCCACCTCGTCCAGGCTCGTCGCCCGGACCCGCCGGCTGTAGTCGCCGGCCGCCATGCGCCGCGCCGCGTACGTCATCTCGCGCAGGGGAGAGGTCATGCCGCGGGCCAGGATCTGCGTGACGATGAGCGACGCGATGATCGCGATCGGCAGCGTCCGCGAGGGGCCGAGGTGGTTGTACAGGCCGAACCACGTGATGAAGGCCGCCAGCGTGACCGTCGCGGCCACGAGCACGCCGAGCTTGATCTTGATCGAGCGGAAGCGGTCCAGCGGCCGGACGTCAGGGATCCGCGAGCGGGCGAACTCGCCGCGGACGTGCCGGGGTGCGTTCACGCGCCCTCGGACACGTCACCCGTGCTGTCGCTCGGCTCGAACGCGTAACCGACGCCGTGCACGGTGCGGATGAGGTCGGGGCCGAGCTTGCGGCGCAGCGCCTTGATGTGGGAGTCGACCGTTCGCGTGCCGCTGGCGTCCACCCAGTCCCATACCTCGGCGAGCAGGCGCTCGCGCGTCAGCACCGTGCGAGGCGTCGCGGCGAGAGCGAGCAGGAGGTCGAACTCGGTGGGCGTCAGGTGGACCTCGACGTCGCCGCGCAGCACGCGGCGCTGGGCCCGGTCGACCGTGACGTCGCCCAGCACCAGCGGCGGGTCGGGCTGGTCGGCCGCCGCCATCTCGGCCGCGCGGGTCGCGCGCTCCGTGCGGCGCAGCAGCGCCTTGGTGCGTGCGACGAGCTCGCGCATCGAGAACGGCTTGGTCATGTAGTCGTCGGCGCCGACGCCGAGGCCGATCAGCATGTCCGTCTCGTCGTCGCGCGCGGTGAGCATCAGCACGGGCACCGGTCGCTCGGCCTGGATCCGGCGGCACACCTCGAGCCCGTCGATGCCGGGGAGCATCACGTCGAGGACCACCACGTCGGGTCGGAGCCGGGACGCCGCGCTGACGCCGGCCAGCCCGTCGCCGGCCGACTCGACCGTCCAGCCCTCCGCCGAGAGCCGGTGCACGATCGCCTGCGCGATCGCCGGCTCGTCCTCCACCACCAGGACCGTCGTGCCGGCCGCGCCGCCGGGTGACGTGTTCACGTTCGCCATGCCGCCAGCGTGGCACAGCGCGGCGCGGATGACGTCGCAACGGGTCCGTCGAGCCTGCGCGAGCGGTCGGACCACCCGTATGATGGCGCCCACCATGAGCAGCTCAAGTAGCTGCCGGCGTCGTTCCCGGGCCGACGAGCCCGGGGGAGACCATGCCGGCCACTCCTTCCCCTTCCGTGTCATGACCTCCACGACGAACGCCGGCCCCCGGGTCGGCGTTCGTCGTGCGCCCGGCGGTGCCGCGTGCTGACCGAGTGGCTGCTGGTCGGCCTCGGTGTCGTGCTGACCCTCGGCACCGCGGTGTTCGTCGCGAGCGAGTTCTCCTTGGTCACGCTGGACCCCGGCCTCGTGGAGGGCCAGACGGCGCCCGAAGACCGCCGCGGGCAGTCGGTGCTCAAGGCCCTGCGCCGGCTGTCCACCGAGCTGTCCGGCGCCCAGCTGGGCATCACGCTGACCACGGTCCTGCTCGGGTACACCACGCAGCCGGCCGTCGCGCAGCTGCTGCGCCTGCCGCTGCAGGACTCGGTGCTGGGCCAGGCCGTCGGCGGGATCGTGGCGGCCGTCATCGCGATCGTCCTGGTCAACGGCTTCTCGATGGTCGTCGGCGAGCTGATCCCGAAGAACCTCGCCATCAGCCGGCCGCTGCCCACGGCCCGCATGGTCGCCCCGCTCCAGCGTGGGTTCACCAGCGCGCTGCGACCGCTCATCACCCTGTTCAACGGCAGTGCCAACGCCCTCCTGCGCAGCGTCGGCGTCGAGCCGCGCGAGGAGCTCTCGGGTGGACGGTCGCCGCAGGAGCTCGCCGCGCTCGTGCGCCGCTCGGCGGAGGTGGGCACGCTCGACGAGTCGACGGCGACCCTGCTCACCAACTCGATCGAGTTCACCGACCTCACCGCCGTCGACGTCATGACCGACCGGCTGCGGCTCGTCGTCGTCCGGCGCGAGGAGTCCGCGGCCGACGTCATCGACGTGTCGCGCCGGACCGGCCACTCGCGGTTCCCGGTGATCGGCGACTCGAGCGACGACATCGTCGGCCTGGTCCACCTGCGCCGCGCCATCGCCGTGCCGTACGAGCGCCGCTCCGAGGTGCCCGCCGCCGCCCTCATGGTGGACGCGCCGCGCGTGCCCGAGACCGTCCACCTCGGGCCGTTGCTGGTCGAGCTGCGCGAGCAGGGCCTGCAGATGGCGGTCGTCGTCGACGAGTACGGCGGCACCTCGGGCGTCGTCACGCTCGAGGACGTGGTCGAGGAGCTGGTGGGCGACGTGGCGGACGAGCACGATCGCCGGCGCGCCTCGACCGCCCGGGCCGCCGACGGCTCCTGGCTGCTGCCCGGCGTGCTGCGCCCCGACGAGCTGGTCGAGGTCACCGGGCTCCACGTCCCGGCGGACGGCCCCTACGAGACGCTCGGCGGGCTCCTCATGTTCGTGCTCGGCCGGATCCCGGTCGGCGGCGACGAGATCGTCGTCGACGGTGTCCGCCTCCGGGTCGACGCGATGGCCGGCCGGCGCGTCGAACGGGTGCGCGTCTGCGCGGCCGACGCGGACGAGGAGGGAGGCTCATGAGCTCGAGCCTCGCCCTGGTGCTCGCGGCCGTTCTGCTCGCCGCCAACGCGTTCTTCGTCGGCGCCGAGTTCGCCATCATCTCGGCGCGGCGCAGCGCGATCGAACCGCTCGCCGCCGCCGGTGACCGCCGCGCCAAGACGGTCCTGTGGGCCATGGAGCACGTGTCGCTGATGCTCGCCTGCGCCCAGCTGGGCATCACGGTGTGCTCCACCAGCCTCGGCGTCGTGGCAGAGCCCGCGATCGCGCACCTCATCGCGGACCCCCTCGCCGCCCTCGGCGTCAGCGAGGACCTCACGCACCCCATCTCGTTCGTCGTCGCCCTCGCGATCGTCGTGTACCTGCACGTCGTGCTCGGCGAGATGGTGCCCAAGAACCTCGCCGTCGCCGGGCCCGACCGCGCGGTGCTGCTGTTCGGCCCGCCGCTCGTCTGGGTCGCCCGCGCCGTCCGCCCCGTCATCACGGGCCTGAACTGGCTGGCCAACCACGCGCTGCGGCTGTTCGGCGTCGAGCCCAAGGACGAGGTGTCGTCGGCGTTCACGGCCCAGGAGGTCCAGTCGATCGTCGAGCGCTCCCAGGCGGAGGGGCTCCTCGAGGACGAGCAGGGCCTGCTGGCCGGCGCCATCGAGTTCTCCGACCTCACCGCGCACGACGTCATGATCGGGACCGGCGAGCTGGTGACGGTCGGCCCGGGGAGCACGCCCGACGACGTCGAGCGGCTCGTCGCGCGCACGGGGTTCAGCCGCTTCCCGGTCGTCGACGAGGACGGCACGCTGACCGGGTACCTACACCTCAAGGACGTCCTGTACGCCGACCAGACCAACCGGTCGCTGCCGGTGCCGGCCTGGCGCGTGCGGGCGCTGGCGGTCGTCGGGCCGCAGGACGAGATCGAGGACGCGCTCGCCGCCATGCAGCGGTCCGGGTCGCACCTGGCCCGCGTCGAGGAGGGCACGCAGACCGTCGGCGTGGTGTTCCTCGAGGACATCCTTGAGGAGCTCGTCGGCGAGGTCCGCGACGCCATGCAGCGGGGGCAGATGTCCTGACCGCCGGGAGGATCGCGCGCCCGCTCGGCGTGTCGTCCCGCGTGTCGCCCGGTATGTCCCATCCCGCGGACTGGACGTCCGTCCAGGGGGTTGGAAGCGCGACCGCGAGCCGTTATGGTTTCGTGACCGCAGTCGAGGACACGTGCCCCCCCGCGTGCCCGACGACGACGTCGCGGCAGATCAGACGCGCGAATGGACTGGAGGTGTCGTGGGGTCGCACAGCGAGGAGCCCGTGACGGGCCTTCCCACACGCCGCAGCCTCCGCGAGGCCGAGCGGCGTTCTGCTGCTCAGTCCGAGTCGGCGCCGGTCCCCGCGACCGCCGCCCCGCGGATCGATCCCGACTCCCCGACGGCCGTCCACCACGTGCCGTCCTGGGCGCACACCGCGCCCGTCGCGCCGCCCACCGAGGCGCTCGCGCGCGTCGCGCAGGCGCCGGTCGTCCGGCCGCAGGGTTCGCCCGCCACGTCGCAGCGGCCGGTTCCGCAACCCGCTGTCGCCGGTTCCGCCGTGCCGCGGACCTCCGTGCCGCAGTCGTCCGTCGCTCCGCAGCCCACGTGGTCCGCCGTGCGGCCGTCGCCGTCCGACCCCGTGACGCAGCCCCGCGCCACCTGGTCGGTGGCGCAGGACGTCGCGGCCGCTCCGGCGGCCCCTGCCGCTGAGCCCGTCGCGCTGCCGACGCTTCCGGTCGTCCTGCCGGCCCTCCCCGTGGCCGAGCCCGTGGCGCTGCCGACGCTCCCCGCTGTCCTGCCGGCCCTCCCGGCGGCGGAGCCCGTCGTCGAGGCGGCCGTCGAGGTCGCCCCCGTCGCGCACGGCACGGTCCGACGCCGCAGCGGTCGGCCCACCCGGACCGCGGCGCGCCTCGGCGTCCTCGGGGTGCTGGCCGGCATCACCGTCGTCATCCCCGTGAGCCAGGGCGTCGTGCCCGGTCCCGTGGCGTTCGGCTCCGACGCGCTCGCGGACTCGACCCTCCCGTCCACGGTCTCCGCGCTGGCCGGCTCCCCGCTCTCGGCGCTCCCGCCGTCGTCGCTGGTGTCGGCCGACGGCGCCCTGCAGGCCCGCAGCCTCTCGGCGTCCAGCCGGACCGAGGAGCGGTCGCTGCTGCCCGGCTGCGACGGCTCGGTGCGTCCGGCCGGTCAGAACGGTCTGCTCAAGGTCTCCGACCTGTGCACGCTGTGGGACAACCACACGCAGCTCCGCGCGGACGCAGCGGTGTCGCTCGCGGAGTTCAACCAGGCGTTCGCCGCCCGGTTCGGCAGCGACCTGTGCCTCTCCTCCGGCTACCGCACCCTCGCCCAACAGCGCGCGGTCAAGGCGCAGAAGGGCGGCCTCGCCGCCGCGCCCGGCAAGAGCAACCACGGCTGGGGGCTCGCCGTCGACCTCTGCCAGGACCAGACGTCCGGCGTGAAGTGGAAGTGGATCAACGACAACGGCCCCACGTACGGCTGGCAGAACCCCGCCTGGGCGCTCCCCGGCGGCAGCGGCCCGCACGAGAAGTGGCACTGGGAGTACGCCAAGGGCGTGCAGGCCGACGGCGAGTACTACGACGGCTGACGCCGGCGCGTGAGCGTCAGAGCAGCGCGAGGCCCCACGTGAGCACGTGGCTCTCGCCCGGCTCGAGGTGCACCAGGTCGTTCCCGGTGCGGAAGGCGTCCGCGATGCACGTCATGGGCTCCGCGGCGACCCCCCGGCGCGCGATGTGCGCGACCGTGTCCCCGGTGCAGACCTGCCACGCCTTCGTCGCGTCGTCGGCCCAGAGCGCGACCGTGCGACCGTCCGGGCAGCCCAGCCGGATCCACGACAGCCCGTCGGCGTCGCGGATCAGGTCGATCCAGGCGTCGTCCAGGTCGAGACCCTCGAGCCGGCGCGGCTCGCGCAGGTCGAAGCCGTCCGACACCCGCTCCGAGCCCGTGGGGAGCAGCCGCTCGTCGATCGTCACGTGCCGGGCGGCGTCGACCCGCAGGGTGCAGTCGTCGACCTTCGCGTCGCCCGGCGAGAGCCACGGGTGGAACCCGATGCCGTACGGCGCGGTCGTCGTGCCGAGGTTCGTCGCCTCCGCGCGGACCCGCAGGCCGCTCTCGGTCAGCCTGTAGACGAGCCGCACCCGCACCGGCCACGGGTAGCCGTGCGTCGGGACGATGACGTGCTCGAGCGTCACGGAGGTCGCGTCGGCGTCGACCGTCGAGAACGTCGTGTGCGCGACGAGCCCGTGCAGCGCCGTCTGGCGAGCGTGCTCGGTCAGCGGCACCTCGAACGTCTCGCCGCCGTAGCCGTAGGCCCCGTCGCGCAGGCGGTTGGGCCACGGCGCGAGCGTGGCGCCGGAGAACGCCGGCGCGATCTGCGTCTCGTCGAACGGGAGCACCACGTCCCGGCCGTCGACCGTGTACTCCCGCAGGCTTGCGCCCACCGCCGCCACGACGGCGCGTTGGCCGCCGAGCTCGAGGACGTGCTGGCGGCCGGTGGGCAGGGGAGCGGTGGTCGTCGTCGTGGACACGCTCACACGCTAGCGGGCCTCGCCCTCGACCCCGGGCACGCGGTCATGTGTCGGCCGGTGGCTCAGCGCTCCCCGGACGCGACCCGTCGCCGGGCCAGGACCACCAGGCCCGCGCCCGCCGCGATCGTCAGGGCGCCAAGTGCGCCGACGGCTGCGACGGGGAGGCCCGTCGCCGCGAGGGTGCCGCTGCCGCTCGCGTCCGAGGGTTCCGCCGCGAGGACCTCGCTGATGAGCTCCGGCTCCGTCTGCACCGCGGGGTCTGCGGGCTCAGCCGGGTCCGTGGGCGGAGCGAGCGGGTCGATCGGCGTCGCCGGGTCGGTCGGCGTGAGCGGGGTGCTCGGATCCGTCGGGCTCACCGGGTCGGTCGGCGTGAGCGGCGTGCTCGGCTCGGCCGGGTCGGTCGGTGTGGTCGGGTCCGTGGGCTCGGTCGGGTCGGTGGGGGTGCCAGGGTCCGTCGGATCGGTCGGCGTGCCGGGGTCGGTAGGAGTACCCGGGTCCGTCGGGTCCGTGGGGATCACCGGGTCGGTCGGGTCCGTCGGCGTGCCGGGGTCGACGGCCGGGTCGGTCGGCTCGACCGGGTCGGTGCAGACCGGCGCCTGGCCGCCCTCACCGAAGTGCTCGTTGTACAGGCTCACCTGCACCCACGTCACGCAGTACCCGTCCGGGAAGGCGGCGCGGAAGTCCGGGTGGGCCGTCCACGGATAGTAGGTCTGCCCGACGTACGCGGCCTTGGGCCAGACATTGTTGTGCGGGACGGCCTGGTGGACGTTGAACGTCTTCTCGCCAGTCCGGTCCAGCTTGGTGACCTTGTAGTTGATGTGACCGTCGTTCTCGAAGGTCTTGCCGTCGGTGAGCGTCAGCCCGTCAGCGGTCACGGTGTACGGGGTCGTGGCGTCGGAGCCACCCGCGTGCGCGGCGGTCGGCAGGAGCACGAGGGCGGTGGCGAGCAGGGTGGCTCCGGGCGTGCGGAAGCGCATGGGTTGTTCCTTCGGTGGAGTCAGGCTGCACCGGTGTGCCGGTGCGCGGACGACGCCGAGGGGTCGAGGCCTGGGTGGGCCTGACCGTGGTGGGGCGGCGGAGTCGCGGGAGCACTGTCCTCGCCACGTCGTCCGCCTGCCGGCCGTTCGTCGTAGGACGATCGTCCCGGGTGCCCCGGGCCGATCCGTGGGACCGAAGTCCCGGGTGCGTCCCTCCGACGGGTGAACCGGCGTCCCACCTGTGGACAGCGGGGTGTGCGCATCGCCCGGCGTCCCCTAGGGTTCCGGCCAGCGTGCAATCGGACATGACGGATGAACCGGGCGCTGTGACCGAGGGCGAGGGGGCACCGTGGACGGGGTGGCGATCCTCGAGACCGAGGTCCGCGAGCTGATCCGGCGGCGGGGCATCGACCCGGTCCGGGACCGGCCGGGCGTCGTCTCGCTGGTCTCGGACGTCATCGCCGACTACGACGAGCGGTCGGTGGTCGGCGCGGTCCCTCCGCTGGTCGACGCCGTCGCCGCGCACAAGGCGGTCGTGGACGCCGTCGCCGGGCTGGGACCCCTGCAGAAGTACCTCGACGACCCCGAGGTCGAGGAGATCTGGATCAACGCGCCGACGCAGGTCTTCGTCGCGCGACGCGGTGAGTCCGAGCTCACGACGACCATCCTCACGGACGGCCAGGTGCGCGACCTCGTCGAGAAGATGCTCAAGGTCTCGGGCCGCCGGCTGGACCTGTCCAGCCCCTTCGTCGACGCCAGCCTGCCGGGCGGGGAGCGGCTGCACGCGGTGATCCCGGATGTCACGCGGCAGCACTGGTCGGTGAACATCCGCAAGTACGTGGTCCGGGCGACCACGCTCGACGAGCTGGTCGGCCTGGGCACACTCACCCCGCACGCGGCGGCGTTCCTGCACGCGGCCGTGCGCGCCGGGCTCAACGTGCTGGTCTCGGGCGGCACCCAGGCCGGGAAGACCACGATGCTCAACGCACTGGCCGGGGCCATCCCCGCGCGCGAGCGGGTCATCACGTGCGAGGAGGTCTTCGAGCTGCGGCTGGCCGCGCGCGACTGGGTGGCGATGCAGTGCCGCCAACCGAGCCTCGAGGGCACGGGCGAGATCCCGCTGCGCCGGCTCGTCAAGGAGGCGCTGCGCATGCGCCCGAGCCGCCTGCTGGTCGGCGAGGTGCGCGAGGCGGAAGCGCTCGACCTGCTCATCGCGCTCAACGCGGGCGTCCCGGCCATGTGCACGATCCACGCGAACTCGGCGCGGGAGGCCCTGACCAAGCTCTGCACCCTCCCGGTGCTCGCCGGCGAGAACGTGTCCGACCGGTTCGTGATCCCGACGGTCGCCTCGGCGGTCGACCTCGTGGTCCACCTCGACCTCGACGGCAGCGGGCGCCGGCTGGTCCGCGAGATCGTCGCCGTCCCCGGGCGGGTCGAGCAGGGGATCGTCGAGACCGCCGACGTGTTCCACGCCCGCGACGGTCACCTGGTGCGCGCGGACGGCTACCCGCCGCACCCGGAGCGGTTCGCTCGCTCGGGCACCGACCTCACGGCTCTGCTGCGCGGGCGCGGCTGATGGGGGTCGTCGCGGGGCTCCTGCTCGGGGCCGGTGTGGCGTGCATCTGGTGGTCCTTCTGGGCGGAGCCCCGGCGACCCAGGAGCTCAGGTGCCGCCGGCTGGCGCGCGCGGACCCAGGACGCGCTCGTGCAGGCAGGGGCGGCCGGGGTGACCCCGGGCGCCCTGGTGCTGACCAGCGTCGTCGTCGGGATCGTGGTGCTCCTCGTCGGGGTCGCGCTGACCCGGATCCCGTCGATTGCGCTCTGCTTCGCGGTCTTCGCGGCCCTGGCACCGTGGGCGGTGGTCCGGGGGCGGGCGCGGCGCCGGCGCGCGCGACTGCGCCAGCTCTGGCCCGAGGTGGTGGACCACCTGGGGTCGGGCATCCGGGCGGGGCTGGCACTGCCGGAGGCCGTCGCGCAGATCGGGGAGCGCGGGCCGGTGGAGCTCCGTCCGGCGTTCACCGCCTTCGCGGAGGACTACCGGGCGACCGGGCGCTTCGGCGAGTGCCTCGACTCACTCAAGGCGCGGCTGGCCGACCCGGTCGCGGACCGCATCGTCGAGGCCCTGCGGCTGACCCGGGACGTCGGCGGCACGGACCTTGGCCGGCTGCTGCGCACGCTGTCGGCGTTCCTGCGCGAGGACGTCCGGACGCGCGGCGAGCTCGAGGCGCGGCAGAGCTGGACGGTCTACGCGGCCCGGCTGGCGGTCGCCGCGCCGTGGGTCGTGCTCGCCCTGCTGTCGACGCGGCCCGAGGCGGCGAGCGCCTACGACACCCCAGCGGGCTTCGCCGTGCTCGTCGTCGGCGGTGCGTGCACCGCGATCGCGTACCTCGCCATGCTCCGCATCGCGCGGCTGCCCGACGACCCCCGGGTGCTCCGGTGAGCCCGGGAGTGCTCGGCGCGCTCGTCGGGCTGCTCGGCGGCCTCGGCGTGACGCTCGTCGTCCTGCGGCTGAGGTCCCGCCGGATCAGCCTCGATCAGCGGCTCGCGCCCTACCTCCGGCCGCAGCCCACCGCGTCCGGTCTGCTGGGGTCGGCGCCCAGCGCGCGGGGTCCGTTCGCCACGGTGGAGCGGCTCGTCGCTCCGGTGATGAGCGACGCCGTCCGGCTGGTCACACGACTCGGCTCGCCCACGTCGGAGCTGCGCCGTCGCTTGGAGCGGGCCGGTCGCAAGGAGACGGCCGAGCAGTTCCGGTCCGGGCAGGTCGTCTGGGGTGTGCTCGGGCTGGCGGCCGGCCTCGCGCTCGCGCTGCTGCTCGCGGCCACCCGGGGATCGGGCGTCGGCGCCCTGGTCGTGCTCGTGGCCGTGTGCGGCCTGCTGGGTGTGCTGGCGCGCGACTGGGCGCTCACGCGCGAGCTGCGGGCGCGGGAGTCGCGGATGCTCCAGGAGCTGCCGACGATCGCCGAGCTGTTGGCCCTGGCCGTCGGTGCGGGTGAGGGCGCGGTCGGCGCGCTGGAGCGCGTCGTGCGGACCACCCACGGCGAGCTCACCTCGGAGCTGGCCCGGACGTTGGCGGACGCCCGCGCGGGCGCGCCGCTGACGGTCGCCCTGGATCGCCTGGCCGATCGGACGGGGCTGCCGGCGCTCGCGCGCTTCGCCGAGGGCGTCGCCGTCGCGGTGGAACGGGGAACACCGCTCGCCGACGTGCTTCGGGCGCAAGCGCAGGACGTCCGCGAGGAGGGGCGCCGGGCGCTCATGGAGACGGGCGGACGCAAGGAAGTGCTCATGATGGTCCCGGTCATTATCGGTTACGCGTACTTATTCGTCGTGCTCTGGTTCGTGCTTTGGCCGACAGTCTGAGCGCTAGCAGGCGCACAGATCATGTCGGACGCCGCACGCCGTGCGGAGACGTGACGGGCGGCACAGCAGGTGCAGCCCCGCAGGTCGGAGGCTCGAACCAGACGTCTGAGCACTTGGCGCGAACTCTGGACGCGCGGAGAATGGTAAAGCGGCACATGGCGCCAGCCGATAGGGCAGTATGCAGGCCATGCAGAACAGAGGAGCTTCAACGATGACCCTCAACCCCGCCGACGAACTCTTGTCGGTCTCTGTTCAGTACCAGACGTACTTGACTCTCGCGGGGCTCACTGAGATTCCCGTCGATGGGACCGCCGTGACGTCCGAGTTCTACGAGCCCCGGCCCGCGCCTCTCACGCTGACGCTCACGCGCGCCTGACGCCGGTGCCGTCGTGGAATGAACTCCTCGCGGCGACCGCTGCGCAGCCGGATGGAGCACCGAGGGACCAGTGGCTGAGCGCGCAGATGACCTCTGCCCTAGCAGAGGTCGGCCAACTGCGTGCTGCTCAAGGTGGTAGTCAGCGAAACGTCATCTTGTATGGGTCTGCCTTCCTCCAGAAGGGCGGCGTTCCGCAGGACCGTCTGATGATCACCTTCGAGGACATCAACGGACTCATGAGTGTGATCTACGAGATGGACTGCACCCGTGGCTTGACGTTGATCCTGCACACGCCGGGCGGCATGACCAACGCTGCAGAGTCTGTGGTTGCCTACCTCCGCTCGAAGTTCACCGACGTGGAGGTCATCGTTCCGGCGCTGGCGATGTCTGCGGGAACGATGATCGCGCTCGGCTCCGATCGCATTGTCATGGGTCGGCAAAGCCAACTCGGCCCCATCGATCCGCAACTCACGATCCCTCCCGGCAGAGCGGTGTCCGCGCGCGCCGTCGTCGAGCAGTTCGAGCGCGCCAAGGCTGAGGTGATGGCGGATCAGCAGGCTGCGCACGTTTGGGCACCGATCGTCGCAAGCCTCGGACCGTCGCTGCTCCAAGAAGCGCAGAACAACCTCGATTACTCCGAGTCGATGGTCGCGCGCTGGGTTGCACAGTGGATGCTGAGCGATCAGCCCGACCCTGCTGCAGCAGGCAAGGCTGTCGCGAAACACTTCAACGACGCCAGCACGCACAAGAGTCACGGTCGGAGAATCGACCGCGACGAGGCACGGCAGCAGAACGTCAAAGTGGAAGACCTGGAGGACAACCAGGCACTCCAGGAGGCGGTCCTCACCGCCTATCACCTCATGACGATCATGTTCGAGCAGAGCCCGGCTACCAAGTTGCTCTGGTCGGATATGGGCAAGGTCTACGTCAAGAGCTGGGTAGGCGCTCAGCCGTAGGGGGCACCCCGACAGCGCCGCGCGACGATCACGCCGGCACACCGTGCGCAGGTCGCCCAGGGCGCGCCCACGACCGCACAGCGCCTGATGGGCGCGCCGAACGCTACGTCGGCGAGTTGATCGCTGTGGGAGCATCCGAGCGTGACGGGACGAGCAGTTGTTGAGGACATGCTCGCGTTTGTCGAGCAGCAGCACGTCCCGGCGGGCGGCCCGGCGGGTGCTCTCGCCGAAGGCTGGCTAGCGCACGTCGTCGAGACGACTCGCGCTGTGTTGGTGCTGAACGAAAGAGACTTCCACGACGTCGCTGCGCCCCTGCGACGATCGGTTATGGAGCACGCGCTGTGGATGCACTGGCTGACTCGCCATCAGGACATCGCGAGGGAAACCGTGCTGGCGAAGCGACGACTCTCCATCGCTCGGAACGAGACAGCGCTGCGGAACTGGACCGACTGGTCGCCCAAGGCTGTCGACGAAGCGATGACGATCAAGCAGCGTCATGTGCCGACAGTCAAGGAACTGATCGCTGATCTCGTGGATGCCGAGCGCGCCGAGAGGCCAGACAGGCCGACGACCAATCAGGGCTGGTACACGGCGTACTGGAACGACTCGGAGATGTCTCACCCCGGCGTCAGTACAGCAGCCGAGCACCACGCGAACATGGCGCACGACGCGATGCTCGGCTCAACGGTCGTTCTCGCGCTGTCGGCGTACTCGCAGCTGCTCCCCGGCGACCCGTGGGCCGACCAGATCGAGCGCTTCGCAGATGAGTTAGTCCAGTCTGTCCGCACGCCAGGCTGAACGCTGCCAGCCGCAAAGCGCTACGCGCTTCGAGACTTCGGCAACCCGTAACGGCGGCCAGCCCAGATGCCGAACCTCGGGTGCACGCTCGCTGCGACATCCCGGCACAGCGCGAGCACCGGGCAGCCCAGACAGCGCCGAATCGCTTCAGCGGCTTCGGCAGGCGAACGCGGCGACGTCCAGACCGGATCACCGGTCGAGCACGGCGCATGCGACGACACCGCTGCAGCCGACAGATCAGCGACTGTCGGTGCACCTGCCGCAGTGCGCAGCGTCCTGCGAGTCCTCACGGCGCGGCGACTGCGTCCGGGCGCATCCGAGCCGATCCGAGCAGAATCGCCGCGATCGGCGGCGATCCGTCCGGCCTCGCCCGTGTGCGCGAGAAACGGAGCGCAGGGTTCTGCGGGCACCTCGGAAAGAAAACCTGGGCGGTCCGTCGTGCTCGTCGTGCTCATCTTCGTCGTCACGACGTCGCTCAGTGTTGTCGTGTTCGCCAGAACTCGTCGAGTTGGCGGGCCCTGCGTGCTGCGTTGTTCTCTGCGTGTCTGCGTCGCTCGATCAGTTCGGCGTACTCGTGTCGTGCGTTCTCTTCGAGCAGTCGCTGCTCTGCTGCTTGCTCTTCGGCGAGCAGCAGTTGCCGGTAGGTCATCGGTGCTGCTGCTGGCGCAGTCGGCTCTGCTTCGTGTGCATCGTGTTCGTCGTGCTCGACGTGCGCCCAGCGTTGCCCCGCTGCGACGAGCTGATCGGCTTCGGCGAGCAGCAGCGCGACAGTCGCTTGCTCGTCGATGCGCTGTCGATGCACCGGCCCGGACTTGATGACGCGTTCGGCGTCGTCGAGTGCAGTCAGTGTCGCTGCGCTCGGACCAGGGCGCGGTGTTCTGATCTGCAGCACGCGACTTCCGGGGATGCCTGCGAGATCGACGACCGACACTTCGCGCAGTCGTGCGCCGCGACGTCTTACTGCTGCGAGCCCGTTGCGCTGTTGCGGTGCTCTCCACTCGTCTTGTTCCGGGTCGGGCACGAACCCGACGCTGACATCGGCTGCGAGCCCGGACGCGACGAGCGCGCGCAGTTCGTCGAGTTTGCTTGCGCCGCCGACGAGAGTGCCGGATGCGTGCAGGCCGTCGCGCTCGGTCCAGAACCGATCGAGCCAGCCGACCGGGCGTGATCTGTCGTGGTAGGTCAGCAGTCGCACACGAGTCGTCGGGGTGACGACGGACTGTTCGTCCCACGCTTCGCGGTACGCGATCAGGTCCCCGGATGGGATGCGCTCGACGAACGGTGACTCGCCGAACTTCACGGCGAGCACTTCGATCGCGACGCCATCCGAGTCGACGACGATCGGTGTGTCGGTCGTGACGCTCACGGCTCGACGTCTTCACGCTTGGCGACTGCGACGCCGAGATGGTTCACGACGACGCGCGGCCCTGCAGCGGTCGTGATCTTGTCGCCGTCGACTTTGCGCACACGCAGCTCGGGCTCGTCGCCGACTCGTCTGCGTGTCGCTTCGCCTGCTGCTGCTCGGCGTGCGCGTTCGCGTGCGGGCTCGAGGTCGCTGTCTTCGGGGCGGATGTACCCGCGCAAGTAGTCCTCGTGCTTGGGGATGTGCAGCGTCGTGCTCGGCATGGTGGGCGACCTCCCGGTCGGTGGGCATGCGATCGGCGCGCTGACACGCGTCGGGCGGGAGGTTACGACTGCTCGTCGTCGGGGTCAGTTGGACCGTCCGGGAACGCTGCGATCTCTAGCGCGAGCGGGCACGACTCTTCGTGGTCCCACCGGCTCGTGATCGGGTGCCCGCGACCGTCGAGGTTCAGTTCTGCAGGCAGGGTCGTGCACCGGCACCGACTCAGCATGTCCACGATCGCCAACACCATGCTGTGCACAGCCGGGTGCAGTCGCAGTTCGTCGCCGGTCATTCGGGCTCCCCCCGGGCGTCGGTCGGTGCTGATCTTGCGTCTGCGGGTCGTCGCGCGCACGCGCGCGGGGGGACAGTTACAAACTGTCGTCTTGGCTGTCTTTGCACGTCAGAGCGCTTTAGGCGGTGGCCGGCAAAGGCGACAAGGCGTCAAGACGACAACCATCAGAGCCCCCGCGCGCGAGCGAGCGACCAGAGCCACGGCCCGGCTTCCTCGCCCTTGGCCTTCGACTTCTCGACGCCGATGTTCGTCGCAGCGCGCTGCACAGTACGCAGTGCGTGCCCGTCGCGTTCGCCGCGCTCTTCGATCCAGGTCGCGAGCACCGGGCCGGCCATGGGTTCGAGCAGTTCGCGCAGCCAGCGCTCAGCGCGACCGATCGCTGTCGTCGTCTCGCGCTTGTCTTGGCGTGCAGTGATCTCGGCCATCTCGACAGCAGCGCGGACCGAGACAGCGTGCCGACCCAGGTCGAGGTACCGAGCAGCGATGATCGGCCCGCCGTCGTCCGGGTCGTGCCCGGTCACGATCGTGTCGATGCGGAACTTCCAGGCGGGCAGTTCGTCGGGCCCGAGGTTCGACTTCGTGATGCCGAGCAGGCGCACGTTCGGGTCGCCGGGGTCGCGGATCACGACGAGCACGGCGCGAGCGACAGCAGTGAACGCCTTCGAGCCCATGACGCGATCGAGGACGTTCGGCGATGCGCCCTTGTTGAAGTGCAGGATGCCGACGAACGCGCAGCGCGTCGTGTGCGCGACGTTGACGAGCGGTTCGAGCGCGCGACGCACTTCGGCGTCCTTGTGCGTGTCGAGCTCGACGCCGATTCGCGACATCAGCGGGTCGAGCACGACGAGCGCGACGTGGTGCTCGACGACAGCGTTCTCTAGAGCGTCGAGATCGCGCGGCAGGAAGATCGGCACATCGAACGGCACCCCTTTGTCGTCGGTGACTTCGACAGCGTCGACGCGCATCACGAGATCGAGATCGGCTTCCTGCGCTTGCAGGCGCGGCACGATCGTGTGCTCCCACGAGTCTTCGGTCGCGACGACGATCACCGGGTGCGGCGTGCCGAGCGACTCGCCGACGAGACGACCGCGTGTCGTGTCGGCAGCGAGCCGGTACAGCGCCGTCGACTTGCCTAGACCTTCAGCGCCAGCGACCAGGGTCAGTTCGCCTTCGGGGATGTGCTCGTGCCAGAGCCAGCGGACGCGACGCGGCACGATCTGCGACGCGCGCACGATCTTGACTCGACGTGCTGGCGGCTCGGCTGCAGGAGCGTCGTCGTGCTGCTGCGTGACGCGACGCAGTTCAGGCCCGCGCCTCGCGTGACCGTTGCGGGCTGCTGTGCGAGCGCGCTGCTCGGCGACGAGTCGCTGTGCTTCGAGCGATGCAGGCACGGCGACGTCGGGCCAGCCGTCGTCGGTCACGCTGCGACACCGTCGAGCGCGAGCGGCCCGGGTCGCAGACGCTCGTCGAGTTCCCACGGACGCCAGCCGTCGCGTGCTCGTCGGGTCCACTCAGCACGCAGTTCAGCGCGCGTCAGACCGAACGGTGTCGCGCGCTCGAAGTTCCACTCGCTCGGAGGGTACGTCGGCTGGCCGGCCATGACTGTCTCGAAGCGCATCGCCAGTTGGCGACGACGAGTGACGCGCACATGATCGGCGCGCGTGTGCAGCGCGTAGTCGGGGATCGTTCGACGCGGGCGTCGAGTGGTGGGCGACGGCAGTCTCGGTGACTGCCGAGAGTCGCTGTCAGGTGTCACGATGGTCCCGTCTTCGTCCTGGTCGTCGTAGACATCGAGCCGGGGTGCCGCGTCGGGTGCCCCGGCTCCGTCGTGTCAGGTGCGCTCGTTCGTCGCAGCGGGCGACCCACGCAGCAGCAGAGCGATCTGCTCCCGCTGCCGTTCGGTCAGCGGCGGTGCAGCAGCGACGACGCGGCGAACGTCTTCGCGCCAGCCGGGGATATGCAGGTCGAGTTCGTCTTCGGACGGACAGCGCACGCCGTCCGTCACGGCTGGTCCAGTGCAGCGAGTTCGGCTTCAGCAGCGCGAGCTGCGTCGGCGAGTTCGCGCGACTTGCGACGTGCAGCAGCAGCAGACAGCGACAGACGAGCGAAGTACGCGCGTCGAGCGTTCTCGGCTCGCTTCGCTCGTTCTTTCGGCGTGAGGGCGCCTTCCGGGTCGACTTCGCGTTCGAACCGCTCCATTGCGGCTCTGCGTGCCGGTGCTGTGCGCGCTGATCGGTCGGCGCAGTGCGCCCACCCGGTGTTCGCAGCGACCTGCGCTGCGAGCGATCTCTCTGCTGCGGATGCAGGCACGCCCGCCTCCTCTCGACGTCGCGACCTTCGAGTGAAGATCGCTGTACGTCGAGCCTCATCGCACAGCGGAGCCCGCGCTACATCGGCGTTCGCGCAGGTCAGCGCAAGTAACGACAGTTCCGACTGGGTGGCTTGTAGCGGCGCGGTGGCGACACGAAAACGCCGGGAGTCTCAGATGCCGACTCGTCGGAATCTCGTCATGCGGTTGCTGCTGAGCCGATCCACTTGCGGCGCACGCTCGCCGGATCGAACTTCGTGCCGACCGTCGTCGAATCGACGATCACGTTCAGCAGCATGCGAATGACTGCGCGCTGCACTTCGAGAGTCGACGACGACCAGTTCGATGCGACGTCGCTGCTGCCGTCGACGAGCGCACGCAACGCCGGGTCGGCAGGACGAGCAGCCTCTGCAGTGCGCTCGGCTTCAGCGATCTGCGGTCGCAGCCGTGCAGTGATCCGAGCGAGTTGGTCACTGTCGATCAGACCGTCTGCGTACTGGTCGGCTGCAGCGTCGAGCCGGATACGCAGCGCTGCGCCGCGTTCGAGCGCTGCGGTCAGAGCAGCCTGGTCACCGCCGAGCAGGTCCGGCCCGTCAGGCTGCGACAGCCGCTCGACGATCGTCTTGACGACGACCCTGTCGACAGAGTCGAGTCGACGGCGGACCCCGAAGCACGACGCGCAGTAGTACGCCCTGGTCATGCCGGCCCCTGCGCAGTTCACTCGCAGGACGCCCCCGCAGCGACCGCATGTCGCGACGCCAGACAGCAGGTACCGGTTCGGCGTGCCCCGCGTCGTGACGCGGTCCGGGTCGAGCAGCAGCGCACGCACGCGGTCGTGCGTGTCGTCGTCGAGGATCGCTTGCCATGCACCGGCACCGACGACGACGCCACGGTGCACGAGTCGTCCGGCGTTGCGCTCGCGCAGCATGATCTGCCGCAGCATCACGCTGTCCCAGGCGTGCGCGCGCGGCGACGGGATGCCGCGCCCGTTCAGGTCTTTGACGATCGAGCGCAGCGACTCGCGAGCGAGCAAGCGTGCTGCAGTGTCGCGGATGATCGCAGCCTGCTCGGGGTCGACGACGTCGTTGCCGTCGACACGAGTCCAGCCGAACGCGACTTTGCCGTGCGGCTTGCCCTGCTGAGCGCGCTGGTCGAACGCGCGACGAACTCGCTCGGATGTTCGCTCTGCTTCGGCTGCATCCCACGCTGCGATCGTGCGTGCAGTCGCGCGACCGTCAGCAGTCGAGTAGTCGAACGTGCCTGATGCGACTGTGCGCACTTCGACGCCGGATGCTTCGGCGAAGGTGATGACGTCTTCCCACTCGGCGGGGCGACGCGACAGCCGACTGTTCGAGTAAGCGAGCACAGTGCCGACGCCGCCCGCACGAACCTGCTGCATCATCGCGTCGTACTTCGGTCGCGGCTTGCGGCTGCGTGTGCTCGCGCCGGTGTCGTTCTCCACGTACACAGCGACGACAGCCAGACCGAGCCGTTCGGCGAGCGCTCGGCAGTCTTGCTCTTGACGTTCGACGCCCAGCTCGCGGCCTTCAGCGTCGTTGCTGATCCGCGCGTAGATCACCGCTGTGTCGGTCCTGCTCGGCGTGCTGCTCGTCGTCATGGCACCAACAGTACGCCTATCCGATGTTGTCCCCGGTGGTGTTCCTGATCTTGCCGGTGACCGTCGTCTTCGCAGTCTTCCCGAGCATGGTCGTCCTGCGGGTCGGCCTGTGACGGGCAGCGGTATCTGGCACGGCGCCCGGTGGGCGCCCGACGAAGGGACGACGACCGATGACGACGGGCAGCGAGAGCCAGACGAAGGAGATCGGCAGCCAGCCGTCGCGCACGGCGACGCTGCTGTGGGGTTCGCTGGTGTGGGGCGCGACGGCGTGGGGCACGGTGCGGCACCGGGTCACCGCACGCGGCTCGGACCGCGGGGACGTGCCCGGCTGGGTGCTGGTGACGCTCATGACAGCCGGGCTGGTGACGGCCCTGTGGATCCTCGCGGGCGACGCGCTCGCCCGGGTGTTCGAGGACGCCATCGACAGCGTCAAGGCGCCCTGACGGGTGACGCGGGGTCCGCCATCGTCGACTTCGCGCTCGTCGGCGGCCTGGTGACCGTCCTGTTCGTCGCGGTGCTGCAGCTGACGATCGTCCTGCACGTGCGCAACACGCTGGTGGACTCCGCGTCGGAGGGTGCCCGGTACGGCGCGCTCATCGGGCACGCGCCTGCGGACGGTGCCGACCGGTCGCGCGACCTCATCACGCAGTCGCTCTCCGCGGCGTACGCGCAGGGCGTGAGTGCGGGCCGGACGACGATCGACGGCGTGGACGTCGTCGAGGTCGAGGTCCAGGCGCCGCTGCCGCTCGTCGGGCTGGTCGGACCCGCCGGCACGCTCACCGTCCGCGGGCACGCGCTCCTCGAGGTGCCGTGACCGGGCGGTTCGGCGGGGACGAGGGCAGCTCCGTGATCGAGTTCCTGGGGCTCTCGCTCGTGCTGCTGGTGCCGCTCGTCTACCTGGTCCTCGTCCTCGGCCGCATCGAGGCGGCGACGTTCGCCGGCGAGGGCGCCGCGCGCGAGGCCGCGCGGACGTACGTCGTCGCCGACAGTGCCGACGAGGGAGCGGAGCGCGCGATCGCCGCCGCCGGGATCGCGTTGCAGGACCAGGGTTTCGACGACGACCCTGCGCAGGCGCTGACGATCACGTGCTCGACCTCGCCCTGCCTGGCGCCGGGCAGCGACGTGGCCGCGCGGATCGACATCCGGGTGCCGCTGCCGTTCGTGCCCGGGTTCGTGCGCGACGTGGTCCCGCTGGAGATCCCGGTGAGCGCCGAGCGCGTGGCACCGGTCGACGCCTACCGGGCGAGCCGATGAGACGGCGGGACGACGGTCAGATCATGATCCTGACCATCGGGTTCGTCGTCGTGGCGCTCCTCCTGATCACGGTCGTGGCCTCGGCGGCCGGCGTGCACCTCGAGCGCAAGCGCCTCCTGGCGCTCGCGGACCTGCTCGCGCTCGAGAGCGCCGACTCCGTGAGCGACGACCGGTACTACGCGCCCGGCGCGGACCGGGAGCCGGGGCTCCCGTTGACCGACGCGGCGGTGCGGGCCGGCGTCGACGAGTACCTGCGCGACAACCCGGAGGCCGCGGCGCAGTGGGACGAGCTCGCCGTCCTGTCCGCCACCACGCCCGACGGCACATCCGCGCACGTCCGGCTCGGCGCCGTGACCCACCCGGTCCTGCTCAGCTGGGTCCTCGCGCCGTGGCAGGACGGGATCGCGCTCGAGGCCGAGTCGACGGCGCGGGCATCGTGACCGGCGGATCGGTACCTCCGGCTCGGTGCGCGAGCGGGCTCCGGTAGCCTGAGCGGTTGTGGCCACCACCGACTTTCCCTCCGCGATCCGCGATCTGCGCACCACCCTGGGCACCATCCAGGCGGTGAGCGACCCGACCGCGCTCCAGGCGAAGGTCGCCCAGCTCTCGGAGCAGGCCTCGGCCCCCGACCTGTGGGACGACCCCGAGGCGGCGCAGAAGATCACCAGCGCCCTCTCGTCGACGCAGGCCGAGCTGGACCGCATGAGCAAGCTCGGCGGCCGCATCGACGACCTCGAGACGCTGGTCGAGATGGCCGCCGAGGAGGACGACGAGGAGACGCTCGCCGAGGCCGAGGCGGACCTGCTCAAGATCAAGAAGGACCTGGGCGAGCTCGAGGTCCGCACGCTGCTGGCGGGCGAGTACGACCAGCGCGAGGCCGTCGTCACCATCCGCGCCGGCGCCGGTGGCGTCGACGCCGCGGACTTCGCCGAGATGCTGCTGCGCATGTACCTGCGCTGGGCCGAGCGCCACGGCTACCCGACGACGGTCCTCGACACCTCCTACGCGGAGGAGGCCGGCCTGAAGTCGGCGACGTTCGAGGTCAAGGTGCCCTACGCCTTCGGCAACCTCTCCGTCGAGGCCGGGACGCACCGCCTGGTCCGCATCTCGCCGTTCGACAACCAGGGCCGACGCCAGACCAGCTTCGCGGCCGTCGAGGTCATCCCGCTCATCGAGTCCAACGACTCCGTCGACATCCCCGAGTCGGAGATCAAGGTCGACGTCTTCCGCTCGTCCGGGCCGGGCGGCCAGTCGGTCAACACCACCGACTCCGCGGTGCGCATGACGCACATCCCGACCGGAATCGTCGTGTCGATGCAGAACGAGAAGTCGCAGATCCAGAACCGCGCCGCCGCGCTCCGCGTCCTGCAGTCCCGCCTGCTCCTGGTGCGCAAGGCCGAGGAGGACGCGAAGAAGAAGGCGCTCGCCGGAGACGTCAAGGCAAGCTGGGGCGACCAGATGCGCTCCTACGTGCTGCAGCCGTACCAGATGGTCAAGGACCTGCGCACCGAGCACGAGGTGGGCAACCCCGCCGCGGTGTTCGACGGCGACATCGACGACTTCATCGAGGCCGGCATCCGCTGGCGCCGCTCGGCAGAGTCCGCCGACGCCTGACGCTGCCGCGGCGGAACCCGTCGCCGACTTCCCCCGATGCGCGGAGAGTCGGCCCACGATTCGAATAAACCAAACTACGCCCGTGGGCTAGGCCCGGCGGCGGTGGTGCGCAGCGCGGTGACAGGGCCCTGGACAGTCATCGGCTGGCCGCGGCCCCTGCTGAGCGCAGCCGCGAGACACGTCGGTCGCGGACACGCGACCGGCTCGCTTGAGCTCATCGGCCACGAACTGCGGGTCGTCACCGGGCCGATGAGGGCGTTGGTCAGGTGGGCGTCCTCAAGTCCGCGCGCGCTGACGGAGTGGTCGCTCAAGTTCCCGGTCCGCCCGGTCGACACCGCAAGTCACAACACAAGTCACCCGAGTATGGGTGCTAATTCGGAGGCGCGGTCGAGTCACTCGAACGGCTCTTCGGCGCCCCTGGACTGTCTGGCAGATTTGTGGCAGCGTACTTTCCCATCGGTTGATTCCCGAAGATTCCGCACTGCGAGCATCTCTGGAACAGGAGCACTCTTGAGGCGAACATCATCGAAGGCCCTTGTCCTCGCTGCCGCGGCAGTCGCATTGTTCTCTCTCGGCGCGGCGAGCCCGGCACAGGCATACGCGCCTGGGCGTGCAACGGCGTACAAGCCCGTCTATAACGCCGTAACGGGGAACTGGGACTACCACTGTTCCTACAGCGGATGGCGATCGGGCGTAGCCGTAACTTGGCACTGCGACCTCACCGAACGCTGGGGAAACGACTCTGAGTACCTCTCGTCGGCCACGATCAGGACAAACTCGGGGCAGTGGACTCCGGGAACGACGAAGACGACACCGACCTACAGCTACCCTCTGATCGCCGGCCGCGGCAGCCAGTACTGCACAAGGGCGTGGGCATTGAGCGCCGATGGCGGAACGGCTTACGTATACGCCTGCCAGTGAGTACGAATTGACAGATCCGCGGAATGGGGCCCGGCCACGCCACTGTGGGAAGCATTGCCTGTTTGTGCCTGCTCTCCCCAGCGCCCGCCCGGTCTTCGCGGTCGAGCTGCGTTGTGAAGCGTGTAGCGCGTGTCCGCTTTGGTTTCGGTCGAACCATGGGGACCATTCGGATTGAGTCGGTATTCCCTGTGCAGCCAGGGTCTCGTATTGGGCGACCGGTCCGCTCGTTCCTGCCCGACGCGACGCAGTTTCAGCACCGGGTTGGTTTCGACACGACCAAATGCTGCCGTCCTGGACGATTGAAGTCGCTGCGGGTTTGACCGGCCCCGTCTTGCAAAGGGCTGCCTGGCACGGACCGACCAAGGCCCGGCGCTCTCCTCCAGAATCACGAACTTGCTGCTTCGACTCGGGCGCTTCCCTTGAGCCTCGGGGTGCCGGTTCAGGAGGGGTGTGTCGCCATGCGGCACTTACTGCCGGTCACGCTTACCGCTTGGTCGTCGAGCGTGAGCTCCGGGAACTGGTCAAGCCCTGGGCGGCGAAGCTCGGCGGTGTCATCTTCGAGCTCGCCGGTTTCGGAATGCCGGGGCTGGTCGGTGTCCGTCTCGACGCCATGGTGCAGGCGGCATCGTTGAGGACGCGCCCGACGAGGTCGGGGCGGTGGCGTATCCCCTTGCTCAAGCCTTCGTTGGGGTTGATCGTCCGCATCCGACGCCAGGTCGCCCGGGGTAACGGTGAACGCCAGCAGCTCGGCGGCGGCCAGGTGGCGCCGACGGCGGGGGTTTGTCGGCGACGCGTCCGGGAACTCCCACGTTCCGTGGTCTCGCTCGCGGCGACCTTTTCAGCGCACGTCATCGCGGTGCCCAGCATCGTTGACGCCCGCGGAGAGTCGGACGGCGACGCTGATCACCCGCCCCCCGGCGACGTGGAGGCGAGCAGCCGCGGCCAGGTCCGGTTGTTCGTGCTGCAGCCGTACCAGATGGTCGAGGACCTGCGCACCGAGCACGAGGTGGGCAACCCGGCGGCGGTGTTCGACGGCGACATCGACGACTTCATCGAGGCCGGCATCCGCTGGCGCCGCTCGGCGGAATCGGCCGACGCCTGACGCTTGGGACGGTGACGCCGTCACCGACGTGGTCGGTGACGTCCGCGCAAGTACGTGCCCTGGGCCGTCTTGGTGCGGACGTTCGCGCGGGTGGTCGGTGACGTCCGCGTAAGTACGTGCCCTGGGCCGTCTTAGCGCGGACGTCCGCGGGGGTGGTCGGTGACGTCCGCGTAAGTACGTGCCCTGGGCCGTCTTAGTGCGGACGTCCGCGGGGGGTTGCTGATGCCGGAGGGGGCCGGGTTGAGGCACCCGGATGGCCCTTGCGACCGTGCCCGGCGAGCGTCTCGGAGGTCCGGAGGAGGGTGCGAAGGCGCCAAGCCGGCGCACAGGGATTGTTGCCGGGCAGAACATGATTCGCCCAGGTGGGCGAATTCAGCGCCCAGGAATGCGCTTGCACAGGGACTTAGGTCACGGTTTGACGTCGGAAAATGCGTCTGACCTTGTCGGAGGCCCCTCCCGGTCATATGTTGTGGCCCGCAACATAGTCCGAGCGCCTGCAAGCGCCGGGTGGAGACGAGCGCAACGAGGCGGCGTCACGAGAGGGAGCACGATGCGACGAAGCATGATCCTGGCGACGGCGGCTGTCATGGCCTCCGGCTTGCTGCTGGCCGGTTGTGGCAGCAACGACACGCCCAGCGGGAGCGACACGGCAAGTGGCGGAAGCAGTGGAGGCGCGACGCCGAAGGTCGGCGTGATCCTTCCTGACACCAAGTCCTCGGCCCGGTGGGAGACCGCCGACGCCAAGTACCTGAAGGAGGCCTTCGAGGCCGCAGGCGTCGACTACGACATCCAGAACGCCCAGGGCGACGCGAGCCAGTTCCAGACGATCGCGGACCAGATGATCACGAGCGGCGTCAACGTCCTCATGATCGTCAACCTGGACTCCGGTTCGGGCAAGGCCGTGCTGCAGAAGGCTCAGGCCCAGGGCATCGCGACGATCGACTACGACCGGCTCACGCTGGGCGGCGGCGCGGACTTCTACGTGTCGTTCGACAACGTCAAGGTCGGCCAGCTGCAGGGCGAGGGTCTGGCCAAGTGCCTGGCCGACGACGGCAAGACGACGGGGAACATCGCGTTCCTCAACGGCTCGCCGACCGACAACAACGCGACGCTGTTCAAGCAGGGTGCCGCCACGGCTCTCGGCCTGGGTGACGCTCCGGACCCGTCGAACCTCAAGGGTCAGACGGCCAAGGTCGACGGTGCCTCGTACACGGTTGTCGCGGACCAGGCTGTCGACAAGTGGGACAACCAGGTCGGTGGCACGATCTTCGAGCAGATGTGGACGGAGAACGCGGGCAAGATCGACGGCGTCCTCGCGGCCAACGACGGTCTCGGCAACGCCGCGATCGCCATCCTGAAGAAGAACGGCGTGAACGGCACCATCCCGGTGACCGGTCAGGACGCGACCGACCAGGGCCTGCAGAACATCCTCGCGGGCGACCAGTGCATGACCGTCTACAAGGCCGTCAAGAAGGAGGCCGACGCCGCGTCGGCCCTCGCCGTGGCGCTAGCCAAGGGTGAAGACACCTCCAGCCTGGCCACCGGCACCGTGACCGACACCGAGACGAAGAAGGAGGTGGCGTCGGTCCTGCTGGACCCGCAGGCCATCTACTTCGACAACGTCAAGGACGTCATCGCGGACGGGTACACCACCAAGGAGAAGGTCTGCACCGCCGAGCTCGCTGCCAAGTGCACCGAGGCCGGCATCTCCTGAGGCGTGACCTCATCGGGCTGATCCAGCCCAGGTGACCAGGTCGGGGCCGGCCCGCGAGAGCGGCCGGCCCCGACCTGGCGCCCAGATCATGAGCGTCACGCAGCGAAGCGTGTAGACCATGACCGAGCACGGCAGAGCACAGACCCGCGACGACGCGGGGTGAACCGCAGACCTGACGAGGTGGACGATGACACAAGCAGCGCATGCCGCACCCGACCTAGCACCTCCGCCGACCCTCGAGCTTCGGGGTGGGCGCAAGAACTTCGGCGCGGTGCACGCGCTCCGCGGCGTCGACCTCGTGGCCCGGGCGGGTGAGGTCACCGCGCTCGTCGGGGACAACGGCGCCGGCAAGTCGACGATGATCAAGTGCATAGCCGGCATCTACCCGTTCGACGCCGGGGACGTGCTCTTCGAGGGCCAGGAGACGCACATTTCCTCGCCGGCCGACTCGAACGCGCTCGGCATCGAGGTCGTCTACCAAGACCTCGCCCTGTGCGACAACCTGGACATCGTCCACAACATGTTCCTGGGCCGGGAGATCAAGAAGGGCATCCGGCTCGACGAGTCCGCCATGGAGACGCGCGCCGCCGAGGTGCTCGCCAGCCTGTCGGTGCGGACCGTCCGATCCATCCGCCAGCACGTGGCCAGCCTCTCCGGTGGCCAGCGCCAGACGGTCGCCATCGCGCGGGCCGTCCTGTGGAACTCGAAGCTGGTCATCCTCGACGAGCCGACGGCCGCCCTCGGCGTCGCGCAGACGGAGCAGGTGCTCCAGCTGGTGCGCCGGCTCGCCGACGCCGGCCTCGCGGTGGTGCTGGTGTCGCACAACATGAACGACGTCTTCGAGGTCGCCGACTCCATCAACGTCCTCTACCTGGGCCAGACGGCCGCACAGGTACGCACCAAGGACTCGTCGCGTACCGAGATCATCGAGCTCATCACGAGCGGCTCGGCCGGGCTGGCACCCGGTCAGGTGGCCCCGCGGGTCTCGCCGGACGCGCCGGAGCGCGTCACGACCTTCCCGGCCAGCACGAGCGACGCGCCGACCACCACGAACGGGAGCACCTCAGCATGAGCACGTCCACTGTCCCCTCGGAGGTCGGCCCTTCCCTGCTGGCCGGTTCGGTCGAGCAGCCCACGTTCGGAGAGGCGGTCGGCAACTACGTCAGCAAGGTGCGCGGCGGCGACATGGGGTCGCTGCCGGCCCTCCTCGCGCTCGGCGTGCTCACCCTCGCGTTCGTCATCCTCAAGCCCAACACGTTCCCGTCGGCGCTCAACATCGCGAACCTGTTCCAGCAGGGTGCGGTCGTCGCGACCATCGCCATGGGCCTGATCTTCGTGCTGCTCCTGGGCGAGATCGACCTGTCGGCGGGCGTCACGTCCGGTGTCTGCGGCGCGGTGCTGGCCACGGGCCTGACGGTCTACCACTGGTCGTGGTACGTCTCCCTGCTTGCGGGCGTGGCCACCGGTTTCGTCATCGGCCTGATCATCGGGATGTTCGTCGCTCGGGTCGGCGTGCCGTCCTTCATCACCACGCTGGGCATGTTCCTCGCCCTGCAGGGCGTGGTCCTGCTGATCATCGGTAGCGGCGGCAACATCTCGATCACCGACCCGGTGATCATCGCGCTGCAGAACAAGAACGTGCCGCCGCTGGTGGGCTGGGTGCTCGCGATCGCCGCGGTCGTGGCGTACGGGGCGACGAGCCTGCGGACGTGGCAGCTGCGCCGTCAGCGCGGGCTGCTCGCGGCTCCCCTCGGCATGGTCGTGCTCAAGCTCGCCGTGCTCGCGCTGGTCGTGCTCGGCATGGTGGCGGTCCTCAACCAGGAGCGCAGCCTCAACCCGCTGCGCACGTCGATCATCGGGGTGCCGATCGTGGTGCCGCTGATCGTGGTCCTCGCGCTCGGGCTGGGCTTCCTTCTCACGCGCACGGCGTTCGGTAGGCACATCTATGCGGTCGGCGGGAACGCCGAGGCCACGCGCCGCGCCGGCATCAACGTCAAGGCCGTCAAGATGGTCTGCTTCACCATCTGCTCCTTCATGGCGGCGATCGCGGGCGTGCTCGCCGCGTCGCGCGCGACGTCGGTGGACCCGAACGCCGGTGGATCCAACGTGCTGCTGTACGCGGTGGGTGCCGCCGTGATCGGTGGGACGTCGCTGTTCGGTGGCAAGGGCCGGATCATCGACGCCCTCATCGGTGGTGCCGTGATCGCGGTCATCGACAACGGCATGGGCCTGCTCGGGTACTCGTCCGGAGTCAAGTACGTCGTCACCGGCGCGGTGCTGGTCGCTGCGGCCTCGGTCGACGCGATCTCCCGCAGGCGCGCACGTGCCACCGGGCGCGGCTAGAACAACCTGAAGGGGGCAGCTGGTGCGTCTGGGGGCTGGGCCGCCGGTCCGGCGCGCGGACGCGGCGGCGCAGGACGACGTCCGACGGGCCAACCTGTCCGCCGTCCTGCGCCTGCTGCACTTCCACGGTCCGGCGACGCGGTCGGACCTGGTGGCCAGCACCGGCTTCAACAGGTCGACGGTCGGGTCGCTCACGTCCGAGCTGGTCAAGCTCGGGCTCGTGCGTGAGCGACCCGGCGTCGTCTCCGGCAAGGGCCGGCCGTCCAACGTGGTGGAGCCGGTCAGCACGAGCGCGCACGTGCTCGCGTTCGACGTCACGCCCTCGAGCGTGGGTGCGGCGCGGGTCGGGCTCGGCGGCTACATGCTGCAGGTCCGGCGGCGGCTGCACAGCACCTCCCCGCACGACGTCCCCGCCGTGGTGCAGCTCATCGCGACGCTGGCCAAGGAGATGCAGGCGAAGGCCGCGCCCGGTTCGGTGTGCCTCGGGCTGGTGGTCTCCGTGCCGGGCAGCGTCCGGCAGCCGGACGGCCTGGTCCGCCGGTCGCCCCCGCTGGGCTGGCACGAGGTGCCGTTCGCGGACCTGCTCCGCGTGGCCACCCAGAACGAGTACCCGGTCGCCGTCGGCAACGACGGCGACCTCGGCGTCGTCGCGGAGTACCTGCGGGGCGCCGCGCGCGGTGCGCAGGACGTGCTCTACGTCCGCGGCGAGGTCGGTGTCGGTGGCGGCGTCGTCGTCGACGGCGAGCTCCTCAAGGGCGCGGGCGGCTACGCCGGTGAGGTCGGCCACCTCGTCGTGAAGCCCGGCGGTCGCGTGTGCTCGTGCGGCGCGCGCGGGTGCTGGGAGGCGGAGATCGGCGACGCCGCGCTGATCCGGGCCGTCGGCCGCGACCCGCGCGAGTCCGACATCGAGGATGTGCTCAGCGACGTCGCGATCGGCAACCGTCGGGCCATCGCGGGCGTCCGCAAGACGGGCGAGTGGGTCGGTCTCGGGCTGGCCAGCCTGGTCAACATCTTCAACCCGCGGGTGGTGGTGCTCGGCGGCACGCTCGGCGCGCTCTACCCGACTATGGAGCAGACCCTCGCGGCGTCCTACAGCCGGGCGCTGGGTCCGATGCGCGAGCAGGCGCTCCTCGTGCGGTCCGACCTCGGGTCCGACGCGCAGCTGGTGGGGGGCGCGGAGGTGGCGTTCGCGGACGTCCTCGAGGACCCGGCGGGCACGCTGGACGCCCGGGCGGACGAGGAGCACCAGGCGATGTCGGGCACGTAGCGGCCCGACATTCTGCACCAAAGCCCCCAGTCGAGGGTTCTCACAGGCAAGCGTCGGCGTGTCACCGTCCGGTGACCCCCTGTCCGCTGCCTACTCTCGACGAGGCCAGCGCTGTACCCCGTCCGTCCCCGAAACCTGGCCCGCGAGCATCGTGATCAGATTCGAGAACGTCACCAAGGTCTACGCGCGCGGCGCCCGACCGGCGCTGGACCGCGTGTCCCTGGATGTCGAGCGGGGCGAGTTCGTCTTCCTCGTCGGCGCCTCCGGCTCCGGCAAGTCGACCTTCCTGCGCCTCGTGCTGCGCGAGGAGCGGGCCTCGGCCGGCCGCGTGTTCGTCGCCGGCAAGGAGCTGGGCACGCTGTCGTCGTGGAAGGTGCCGACGCTGCGCCGCCACATCGGCGCCGTGTTCCAGGACTTCCGCCTGCTGCCCAACAAGACGGTGTTCGAGAACGTCGCGTTCGCGCTGCAGGTCATCGGCAAGCCGCGCCACCACATCCTCACCACGGTGCCGGACACGCTCGAGATGGTCGGCCTGGCCGGCAAGGAGAAGCGCCGCCCGCACGAGCTCTCCGGCGGCGAGCAGCAGCGCGTGGCCATCGCGCGCGCGTTCGTCAACCGCCCGAACATCCTGCTGTGCGACGAGCCCACGGGAAACCTCGACCCGACCACGTCCCTGGGGATCATGCGCCTGCTCGACCGGATCAACCGCACGGGCACCACGGTCGTCATGGCCACGCACGACGACGAGATCGTGGACCAGATGCGCAAGCGCGTCATCGAGCTGTCCATGGGTGACCTGGTGCGCGACCAGTCGCGCGGCGTCTACGGGTCGGACCGCTGATGCGCCTCCAGTTCATCCTCTCCGAGATCGGCCTGGGGCTTCGTCGCAACCTGTCGATGACGATCTCCGTCATCCTCGTGACCTTCGTGTCGCTCATGTTCGTCGGGTCGGCCGCGCTGCTGCAGACGCAGATCGGCAAGATGAAGGACGACTGGTACGACAAGGTCGAGGTCTCCGTCTTCCTGTGCCCGCAGAACTCCACGGAGCCCACCTGCGCGAGCGGTGAGGTCACCGACGACCAGAAGGCGCAGATCCGGGCGGCGCTCGACGCCCCCGAGATCAAGCCGTACGTCGAGCACATCTACACGGAGACCAAGGAGCAGGCGTACGACGCCTTCCAGAAGCAGTTCAAGGACCAGTTCTGGGCGTCGGCGGCGACCGTCGACGACATGAACTCGTCGTTCCGCATCAAGCTTGCCGATCCGACGCAGTACCAGGTGGTCGCGGACGTCATCTCGGGCAAGCCCGGCGTCGAGGACGTGAAGGACCAGCAGCGGCTCTTCGACAAGCTGTTCACCGTGCTCAACAGCGCCACGCTGCTGGCCGGTGGGCTCGCGCTCGTCATGCTGCTGGCCGCGGTCCTGCTCATCACGACGACCATCCGGCTGTCCGCGCTGAGCCGGCGCCGCGAGACCGGGATCATGCGCCTGGTCGGGGCGTCGACCATGTTCATCCAGCTGCCGTTCATGCTCGAGGGCGCGATCGCCGCGACCATCGGGGCGCTGCTGGCGGTCGGCGGCCTGTGGCTGGGCGTCGGCTACCTGATCGACGACTGGCTGGGCGAGTCGGTGAGCTGGATCCCGTACGTCAGCACGGCCGACGTGCTCACCATCGCGCCGATCCTCATCGTCGTCGCCATCGCGCTGGCCGCGATCTCGTCCCTGGTCACCCTCAGCCGCTACACGAAGGTGTGACGATGCGTCGCCTGCGCTTCTCAGCGATCCTCGCCATCCTCGCCTTGCTGGTCACCGCGTTCGTCGCCGCGCCCGCCAGCGCGGACAGCATCGACGACCGGCGCAAGGCGGCCGAGGCGCACAAGGCGGCCGTCGCCAAGGCCCGCGACGACACCGAGGCGGCGATGGAGGGCGTCGACGCGAGCATCCAGGCGCTCGCCGTCCAGCTCGCCGACACCCAGGCGCAGATCCCCGGCGCGCAGGCCACGCTCGACGCGGCGAACGCGGCGCTGGAGAAGGCGCAGCGCGAGGCGGCGATCATCGCGGCCCGGCTGGTCGACGCCCAGGACCAGCAGGCGACGATCTCGACGACGATCACGCAGGACGCCGAGCACGCGACCGCGATGCGCGCGGCGATCGGGCAGATGGCCCGGCAGGCCTACCAGGGCGGCGGCAGCGTCTCGGGCGTCGACGTCATCCTCGACTCGCAGAGCACGGCCGACTTCGTGCAGCGCTACGGGCTCATGGCCACGGCGCTGCGCACGCAGGCGCAGATCCTCGATGACCTCAAGGCGACGGAGTCCGCGAACAAGAACGCGGAGGCGCGGCTCGGCGCCGTGAAGGACAAGATCACCGAGCTCAAGGCGGCGGCGGACCAGAAGGTGGTCGAGGCCGACGCCGCGAAGACGGCCGCGGCCGCCGCGAAGGCCGCCCTGGACGCGCTGCTGGCCCAGCAGGTCAGCCAGCAGCAGGCTCTCGACTCGCAGAAGGCCGCCCTCGAGGCGCAGCTGGCCGCCGCGGACGCCGAGGCCGCCGCCGTGCAGGCTGAGCTCCAGGCCGCCATCGAGGCGCAGAAGGCGCGCGACGCCGCGGCGGGCAAGCCGCACGGCCCCGCCGGGCCCATCGGCAGCGCGCTGTTCGCCAACCCGACCAGCATCAGCCCGATCTTCGTGACGTCCGAGTACGGCATGCGCATGCACCCGACGCTGCACTACGTCCGCCTGCACGCCGGCATCGACCTGCGCACCTACTGCAACACCCCGGTGTACGCGGGCCGCGCCGGCACGGTGACGTGGGCCAAGACCCGGTTCGGGTTCGGCAACCAGGTGATGATCGACAGCGGGTTCGTCAACGGAAACGCCCTGTCGGCGTCGTACAACCACCTCACCAGCTTCGCGGTCAGCTCCGGGCAGCACGTGGAGCAGGGGCAGCTGATCGGGCGGTCGGGCAACACCGGTACGTCGGCGGCCTGCCACCTGCACTTCGAGGTGTACGTGAACGGCGCGACGACGAACCCGCGGCCGCTGCTGGGTCTGTAGTCTCGTTCCGCATCACTTCACACGTGCAGGAACGGGGTTCGACGAAAGTGGCCAAGGACGTCGGGCGCAAGGTCGTCGCCTCGAACCGCAAGGCGCGGCACGACTACGTCATCGAGGACGTGTTCGAGGCCGGCATGGTGCTCAGCGGCACCGAGGTCAAGGCGCTCCGGCTGGGTCGGGCGTCGCTGGTCGACGGCTGGTGCGAGGTGACCAACGGCGAGCTGTGGCTCGAGGGCGTGCACATCCCCGAGTACTCGCAGGGCACCTGGACCAACCACGCGCCGCGCCGCAAGCGCAAGCTGCTGCTGCACCGCAGCGAGATCGACCGCCTGGAGTCCCGCACGCGCGAGAAGGGGCAGACGATCATCCCGTTGTCGCTGTACTTCCTCGACGGTCGCGCCAAGGTCGAGATCGCGCTGGCCCGCGGCAAGCGGGAGTGGGACAAGCGGCAGGCGTTGCGCGAGCGGCAGGACAACCTGGAGGCGAACCGCGCCATCCGCGAGAAGCGCGACCTGTGAGGGCTCTCCGGGCCGTCGTCGTCGCCCTCGCCCTCGTCCTTCTCGGTGCGCTCCCGGCCGCCGCCGCCCCCGACCAGACGTCCGGCCGCGAGATCACGCGCTACGACGTCACGGCGTCGCTGACGGCCGACGGCGTCATGACGGTCGGCCTGGACTTCGACTTCGACTTCGGCGACGACCCGGGTCACGGGCCGTACCTGACCTTGCCGACGAGGGTCTACTACGACGACTCGTCGGACCGCGCGTTCCGCTACACCGACATCTCGGCGTCGTCGTCGACCGGTGCGCCGGCGCAGGTGAACCGCGAGGAGTCCGACACCGCGCTCATCCTGCGGATCGGGGACCCGGACGTCGACAACGTGTCCGGCGTGCAGACGTACCACGTGCAGTACACGGTCGACGGGCTGGTGAACCCCGCCAACGCGCAGCACTCCGGCGACGAGCTGTACTGGAACGTCATCGGTGCCGGCTGGGACATCCCGCTGGGCGACCTGGCGGTGCAGGTGACCGGCCCGGCCCCCATCGAGGGCGCGGTCTGCTTCGCGGGTCCCACCGGCTCGACTGACCCGTGTACGTCGGCGGCGTTCGACGGCTCGTCGTCGACCTTCACGCAGAACTTGGTGCCCGTCGGCTCGCAGTTCTCGACGGTGACCGGGTGGCCGGCCGGGACGTTCCCGGGGGTCGAGCCGATCCTCGTCGACAAGCCAGACCCCCTGGCCCCCGTGCGGCCCGTGTCGCCGCTCGGCGTGGTGGCCCTGGTCGTGCTCGTCGTCGGCGGCATCCTCGCCGTCCGCCGGGTCCGCCGCACGGGCCGCGACCGCGCGTACCTGGGCCTGACCCCGGGCCTGCGTCCGGCGGACAACCAGCCCGGCGCCGCATCCGGCTACCGCGACCGCCGCGAGGTCGTCTCGGTGCAGTTCCAGCCGCCCGAGGGCGTGCGGCCGGGCGAGGTGGGCACGCTCGTCGACGAGAAGGCCGATCCCGTCGACGTCACCGCGACGCTGGTCGACCTCGCGGTGCGCGGCTGGCTGCGCATCGAGGAGGTCCCGCGCTCCAACCCCAAGAAGAAGGCCAACGACTGGACCCTCGTGCAGACGAGGAACCGCGACGGCTCGCTGCTGCCCTTCGAGGACACCCTGCTGCGCGAGATCTTCACGTCGGCCACGGCGGTCAAGCTGTCGGACCTCAAGACCACGTTCGCGTCCTCGATGGCGCAGGTGCAGGACGGGCTCTACACGCACGTCACCGAGAAGGGCTGGTTCCGGTCCAACCCGAAGGCGGTGCGCGCCGCGTGGCGGGCCGTCGGTGTCGTGCTCGTCGTCATCGGCGTGGGCCTCACGCTGTTCGCCTTCGCGTCCGGCGTCTCCGTGACGGGCATCGCGCTGGTGCCGATCGCCCTCGCGATCGTCGGCGTCCTCGTGGTCGCGCTCGGCAACGCGGCGCCCGCCCGCACCGAGGACGGCACCGCGGTGCTCGCGCAGTCGCTGGGCTTCCGCCGGTACCTCGCGACGGCCGAGGCGAACCAGCTCAAGTTCGAGGAGGGCGAGGACATCTTCAGCCGGTACCTGCCCTACGCGATCGTGTTCGGGCTGGCCGACCGGTGGGCGCGCGTGTTCTCCGAGCTCGCCGCGCAGGGCCGCGCCGTCGCGCAGCCCGGCTGGTACGTGGGCGGGTACTACCCCGGCCAGAACATCTTCTGGGCGACCGCGTTCGCGTCGTCGCTGGACCGGTTCTCTTCTATAGCCACGGAGGCCATCTCCGCCCCGACGCCCGGCTCGTCCGGCGGATCCGGCTTCTCCGGCGGGTTCTCCGGCGGGGGAGTCGGCGGCGGTGGGGGCGGGGGCTGGTAAGACTTCTCGTATGACGCTGCCGGTGATGCCGCCCGTGGACCCCATGCTCGCCAAGTCCGTGCCGTCGATACCGGCGGGCAAGCTGTACGAGCCGAAGTGGGACGGCTTCCGGGCGATCGTGTTCCGCGACGGCGACTCCGTGGAGATCGGCTCCCGGAACACCAAGCCGATGCAGCGGTACTTCCCGGAGATCGTGGCCGCTGTGCTGTCGTATCTGCCTGACCGGTGCGTCGTCGACGGCGAGATCATCGTGCCGTCGTCGTCGCACAGCGGCCTCGACTTCGAGGCCCTGCTGCAGCGCGTGCACCCCGCGGAGTCGCGCGTGCGGCTCCTGTCCGTCGAGACGCCCGCGCTGCTCGTGCTCTTCGACGTGCTGGCGCTGGGCGACGACGACCTCACGTCTTTGCCGTTCTCGGAGCGCCGTTCCGTGCTCTCGTCGTTGATCAAGCCGGGAGGCCCGATCTCGATCACGGCGCAGACCGACGACGTCTCCGTGGCGGAGCGCTGGTTCTCCCAGTTCGAGGGCGCGGGACTCGACGGCATCGTCGCCAAGGACCCCGCGGGCCGCTACGAGCCCGGCAAGCGGACCATGCAGAAGATCAAGCACGAGCGCACCGCCGACTGCGTGGTCGCCGGCTACCGCCCGCACAAGTCGGGGGACGACGCCGTCGGGTCTCTCCTGCTGGGGCTGTACAACGACGACGGGGTGCTGGCCTCCGTCGGCGTCGCGGCGTCGTTCCCGATGGCGCGACGCCGCGAGTTGGTCACCGAGCTCGCGCCTCTGGTCGTGCCTCTGGAAGGGCACCCCTGGGACTATTCGGCCGCCGTCCGCACGCCTCGCGAGGCGGCGGGCAGCCGCTGGTCCGCGGGCAAGGACCTGTCGTTCGTGCCGCTCTCACCCGCGCTGGTGGTGGAGGTCGCGTACGACCACATGGAGGGCGACCGATTCCGGCACACGGCGCAGTTCCGCCGGTGGCGCCCGGACCGCTCGCCTGAGTCGTGCACCTACGCCCAGCTCGAGGAGCCGGTCTCGTACTCGCTCTCCGACGTGCTGGCGACCAGCTGACGTTCCACAGGCTGCGCACGGGTTGAGTCCAGGGCTCTCCCGGTTCGCCCGAGTTACCTGATCCTTGTCGGCACCACCCCGGGTGCCGCCGAGGAGGGCAGGGCCATGGACGAGCAGCAGCGGAACGAGACGGCCGGCGCCGAGGCGTCGACGAGTGGCGACGAGACCCGCGCGCCGCTCGCGGTCGCGACCGACCACCCAGGATCCGTCGCCGTTGCGGCCAAGCCGACTGTGCGGCGCGGCATCGCGATCGGCGCGGCGGGTGGCGCGCTCGCCCTCGGCCTCCTGGCGGGCGGCGTCACGGCCGCCGCGGTCGCGGCCTCGCAGGCGTCGACCACCGACGACAGCACCACGACGAGCGCCGCGCAGGGCGCCTCGTTCGTCCCGCCGTCGTCTGCATATGCCGACCCGCGCACCGTCCCCGACACCACTCAGTCCGCCGCCACCGCGGCGAGCACGGACCAGCAGGTGGGCGTAGTCACCATCAACACCACGCTGGGCTACCAGAACGCGGCGGCGGCCGGCACCGGCATGGTGCTGACGTCGGACGGCCTGGTGCTCACCAACAACCACGTGATCGAGGGCTCGACGGCCATCCAGGTCACCATCGAGTCGACGGGGGAGACCTACACGGCCACCGTCCTCGGCACGGACGCCACTCATGACGTCGCGCTCCTGCAGCTCCAGGGCGCGTCGGGGCTCTCCACAGTGACGCTCGACAACGACAACGGCGTGGTGGAGGGCGACGCCGTGACGGCCGTGGGCAACGCGGAGGGCGGCGGCGACCTGCTGGCGGCTGCCGGCTCGGTCGTGGCGACGGACCAGTCGATGACGGCGTCCGACGGCTCCTCGTCCGGCGAGACCCTCAGCGGCCTCATCGAGTTCTCCGCCGCCGTCGTCCCCGGCGACTCGGGCGGCCCGCTGCTCGACTCGGAGGGCGAGGTCGTCGGCATGACGACGGCCGCCTCCTCGAGCAGCCAGGTCACCACCGTCGCCTACGCCATCAGCATCGAGGACGCGCTGGTCATCGCGCACCAGATCGACTCCGGCGCCGCCTCCGACACGGTGACCATCGGCTACCCGGCGTTCCTCGGCATCTCGCTGGCCTCCGGGTACCAGGGCGCGGTCGTGGCGGGCGTCCTCGACGGCACCCCCGCGGCGTCCTCGGGCCTGGCCGCCGGCGACACCATCACCTCGGTGAACGGCACTGCGATCGACTCCGCATCCGCGCTGTCAGCCGCACTCGCCCAGTTCGCCCCCGGCGACTCGGTGACGCTGACCTGGACCACCGCAGCCGGCGTCTCCTCGTCGGCCACCGTCACCCTGATCGCCGGACCCGCCGACTGACCGCGCCGGAATGAGCCCGACCAGCCTGCTGTTGCGAGGTAGGCTGGTCGGGCTGGCCTCGGCCGGTGCTTGATAACTGAATATGGGGGTGATCGGTTTCGACGGTGATCGTCGAACCAGGAGAAGCGGGTCGAGGACGCACGGTTATCTCGTCAACGCTCCGTGCAAAACCATAGGTGCCAATACAAACCGCACCGACTTCGCCCTCGCCGCCTGAGCGAGTCCCGAAGTCCGTTGGCCTGAGTTTGCTCTCGACTCAGTAACCAGCGTCATCTAGAGAGCCACTGCTGGTAATCGTCGTCAGTGCGATTGCCGGGACTTTTAGCTGACTGGGCCCGTCCACGGCTTGCCTGTGTGACCGTGGGGGCCGAGAAAATCACAGCAGGCTGCACCCGGAGAATCCCTGGTACTGCGTCACCGGACGCGGGTTCGATTCCCGCCACCTCCACTGCTCTGACCTGCGGAAACGCTGGTCTTGTTGACCAGGAATAGCCATTCGTTGACTCGAGTGGCTATTTTTGTCTCTATGGCGAGCATCCGTGAGCGCCGTCGCCGCGATGGCTCTAGGGCCTTCGCCGTATTGTGGCGCGACCCGGATACGGGACGCCAGACCTCGCTCACGTATGACGATCTGCGTGACGCCACGGTGGCTCGTCAGCTCATCGAGGCGGCTGGCGGATACGCCGCCGAGGCCGCGCGGATTGCTGACACCGTGCGTCATCGCGGCCCGACCGTCGATGACGTCATCTCCGAACACATCGACCTGCTGACGTCGGTCGGCCGAGACACCCGCGCGCACTACCGCCAGCAGCTCGCCACGCACATCTCGCCCGTTCTCGGCCCCTATGCCGTCAAGTCGATCACCTACCGCCACGTAGCCGAGTGGGTGCGCACGATGACGGACCGCGGCTACGCACCCAAGACGATCGCCAACGTGCATGGGCTGTTCTCCGCGGCGATGTCGACCGCTGTGCGGCTTGGGTACCGCGACGACAACCCGTGTGCCGGCGTCGAGCTGCCAAAGTCGCAGGCGACGCATGACGAGATGACAGTGCTTACGCGCGACGAGTTCGCGCTGCTGCTGTCGAAGGTTGCCGAGTACTACCAGCCCCTCGTCCTGCTGCTCGTTGCCTCCGGGCTGCGCTGGGGGGAGGCGACCGCGCTCACTGTCGCCGACTTCGACCTCACGTCGATGCCAGCGACCGTGCGCGTGACGAAGGCGTGGAAGCGCGACGAGAACCGTCACTGGTACGTCGGCCCACCCAAGACCAGGCGAGCGCGACGCACGGTGTCGCTTCCCGACGACCTCGTCGGCGTTCTCCGCGGCGTCGTTGCCGGCAAGACTCCGGGAGATCTCGTGTTCCCGAACACCGTCGGCAGCCAGCTCTCGTCCTCAAGGTTCTGGACGCAGACGTGGACGCCCGCGCTCGAGGCCGCGATGAACCCGCTGCGGCCGGACGGGTCGCCCGACCCTGACGCGCCCCGGCTGACCAAGCGGCCCCGCGTGCACGACCTGCGGCACACGCACGCGTCGTGGATGATCGCCGCCGGCGTCGACCTGTTCGTCCTGCAACGGCGCCTCGGGCACGAGTCGATCACGACCACGACCGAGACCTACGCGCACCTGCTGCCGGACCAGCAGGCCGCCGCCGCGGCCGCTGCGGGGAGGGCGTTGAGTGGGCTCGTCATCGAGCCGCAATGACGGGTGACGGACCCGGCGTGATAATCGCGTCATCGCGCTGTCTATCGGCCCGGTGTAGGGCGAAGCCTTCATCGGCCGTTCGCTAGGCGATCGGGAACTCCTCGGCCAGGCGCCGATGGATCTCCTCGACGGTCGTCGGTGCGAGCGCACCGGGAACGACAAGTCGTTCGTAGGCCTTCCGCGGCCAGAGGACGTCGACGCCGTCGATCTGGAAGGAGCCGCCGAACAGCGGCCAGTCGGCGTCGACGAAGCAGAGCATCCCGCGCGCGGGGATGTCATCGTGACCCGCAGCTGCGAGCGCGTCCCGGACGAGCCCGACCTGCTTGTGAACTCCCTCGACGAGCCTGGTGCCGTCGCGGGAACCGATGACGAGCCGGGACGTGCGCGGCCGGATGATGCCGCCCTCGATCCGCAGCGTCGGCCGCCCGGCGTAGCGCTTGGCGTCGATGACGTAAACGCCTGAGGGTGCCACGGCGATGTGGTCGATGTTGGCCCTGGTGCGAGGAATCCGACGGTCGTGCAGCATGCGGACGCCCTTGTCGGCGAGCGAGTCCAGCCCGCGCCCGAGCATCTCCTCACCCTTGGCGCCGCGCGCCCACGCGGTCGTGCTCTGCGGTTGCTCCGAGACCGCGAGTATGAGCCCGCCGAGGCGCGGGTGTGCGTCGCGGATGCGCGCCTCGCGGGCCGCGCTGCGACGCTCGAACACTCGTCGCGCCGAGCTACCTGCTACCCCTGCCTCAACCTCGGCAGGCGGCGGGGGAGGGGGCTCGGGCAGGGTGTCGCCGGTTGCCGTCTCGAGTGGCGCAGGTGCCGGGCAGTGCACGCACGTGACCGACTTGGTGCTGCGGTCGTAGACGCCCGTGGTACCGGCCGCAAGCGCCGTCCCGCATGCGCGGCACGTCCCGGCGTAGCGCAGGCGCATCGTCTTGGGACCCGGGACTGCCTCGCCACCGCTTGTCGCCATGCCTGTCCATCGGCAGCTTCGCCGCCGTCCTGAACGCCCCAGATTCGCGCAGCAGCGGCCGCACAGCGAAGGCCGGCTCGTCAGAACATCTGTGGGTCGCCCTGCACGTGCGGGCGACGCTGGTGGGCTCGGAGCGAACGGACTGTGGCCCCGAGCGAACCGAGATCGGCTGACGCCTCAGCCGGCGGTTCCGCCTCGGGGTCGACGCCGTCGACCGTCGCGAGCCGTACGAGCGCGTCAATGTGCTCGGGAAGGAAACGGATCTTGCCCCTCCCGAACTTCAGGTGCGGCACCCGACCGCGCCGCGCCTGCTCGCGCACCCATTCGACTGAGATGCCGAACGACTCCGCGACCTCCTGCGGGGTGGCCGCCGTGTACCCGATGGTCATCGTTACTCCCTCCCGAACTCATCACGCAGCGCCGCGAGCGACGTCGCAAGGCACTACCGGAGATCTGTGGACCACGTCCGCATCGGGTGAGCGTGTGTGCCACCGGCGCCGTACCGCTGACGAGCGCCCTGCCGTGTGATCGCCAGGCATTGAGCGATGGCAGTCCATGGCGCGCCCACCGCGCGCGCCCGCTCAACCTCGTCGGCGATCTCGGTGTCGAGCGCCCGCACGGCCGCCCGTGCCTCGTCGCGGCGCCGGACGAGTTCCCGCAGGGGACCACCCTCGTACGGAGGCAAGGCCGGCCGTCTGTTGTTCAGGCGTTGCGCCGACGGGTGCCGTCCGGGCGCCGGCCGCGGAGGCTGCGTCGACGTCGTGTGTGCCGGTACGGACCTCGCCCAGGTCGACTCCGACGACGCGACCGTCCCGCCGGTCCCTAGCCATGCTGGCAATGTTGCTGCCGGACCTGGCGCCGCCGCGTCGCGCGCTTCGGCTGCCGCCAGCTTCGCGCACTCCCGTCGGATCAGGTCCCGTCGTCCCATCACGATCACCTCCCTTCAAGGGCAGGTGTGCGGCGATCGGCGCAAGACGCGACAACCCACGGCTGCGAGGGTGGCGGCGGTACTGGTCGGCGCCTAGGCCAGGCGTTGCCTGACAACGGAGGTTTCAGGGGCGTTGACTCTTCTGGCACCAAGGCGCCCGAGCCTCGAATGCGGTGCGATCCGGCGCGACACGAACGCACCGCGGGCAGGTACGCCAGCTCGTCGAGCCGGGCGTCAGTGCGCCAGTCGGACATCCAGGTCGCAGGCGATCACGCCAGGTCGAAGAAGCGGTCGAAAAACGCGGTGAGCTTGTCGACGACGGCCTGCTTCTTGGCCCCCCGGTTCGAGCCCTTCGCGAACCGAGAGACCGGCGGCAGGATCGTGGTGATGGCTGTGCCGGTGGCCCGGACCTGTCCGTCGCGAAACGCGGTGTCGACGAACGCGCGGGTCTGATCGGGCTTGAGGTTCTCCTCGGCGATGATCCGCTCCAGCTCAGCCTCACGCCTGGCCGCGACGTGGCGACGCCACTCGTCGGCCACGTCCTCGTCCACCGACAGCCGGTCGACGAACTCCTCGATGAGGTCCTTCTTGTTGCGCAGGGACGGGCTGGAGTCGATGGCTCGGTCGATGGTCGCCTTGATCTCCCGGTCGTCGCCGTCGCCCTTGGCGACCCGGAGCTGCTCGACAAGCATGAGGATGTAGTCGACATTGATTTCGACCTGTTTGATCAACTCGATCTCGAACACGACGTCGTCGTTGATCGACTCGCGCTCGGCGGTGTCCGTGCGACGGAAGGACTGGTACAGGTCCAGGTAGATCGACTGGTAGTCCTGCAGGTCGCGATCAGACAGGATCTGGTTGCCGGCGAAGTCGTCGAACGAGAGCAGGATGTTGCGCAGCCGCAGCAGCGCCCCGAAGACAGCGATGAAGTCCTTCTGCGCCTGCTCGCCCACGATCTGCACACCGGGCGGGAACCGCTCCCAGAGCTCGGTGACCTGCTCGGCGTACTCGTCGAAGTACTCGCCGTAGGGCTTGAGCAGCACGATCCCGGCAGCGTCCCTGTTGCCGAAGAGCGCGATCGCGTCGTTCGTCTCCTCCTCGAGGTCGCGGAAGGAGACGATGTTGCCGTAGGTCTTGACCGAGTTCAGGATGCGGTTGGTCCGTGAGTACGCCTGGACCAGCCCGTGCGCACGCAAGTTCTTGTCGACCCAAAGGGTGTTCATCGTGGTCGCATCGAACCCCGTGAGGAACATGTTGACCACGATGACCAGGTCGATCTCGCGGTTCTTCATCCGCAACGACAGATCCTTGTAGTAGTTCTGGAACTTCTCCGCGCTGGTGTCGAACGAGGTCCCGAACAGGTCGTTGTAGTCCTGGATCGCGTCTTCCAGGAAGTCCCGTGAGCGGGCGTCCAGGCCGTGGGTCTCGAACTCTTCTTCGCCGAGGAGCCCGGCCGCGGTCTCGTCCTCGGCCTCGTTGGCCGCGTAGGAGTAGATGAGCCCGACCTTCAGCCGCTTATCGTCCGGCAGGTCCTCCTGCAAGCGGCCGAACATGTTGTAGTAGATCTTCGCTGCCTCGATCGACGCTGTTGCGAACAGCGCGTTGAACCCGGCCACCCGCCGGTCCTTGAGCGCATAGGTCTGATTGCGCTTGGTCTTCTGGTCGAAGTGATCCAGCACGTATTGCGTCACCATGCGCACGCGGGCAGGGTCGAGCAGCGCCTTCTCGGTGTCGATCGCCGAGACCTGCTTGTCCACCACGGCACCGACCCTGACCGTGTTGACGTAGTCCATGCGGAACGGCAGCACGTTCTTGTCGCTGATCGCGTCCACGATCGTGTATGTGTGCAACTTGTCCCCGAACGCCTGCGCCGTGGTCCGCAGCGTCGGGCTCCCACCTGCGCCAGCGTTGGCGGCGAAGATCGGGGTCCCGGTGAACCCGAACAGGTGGTACCGCTTGAACGCCTTGGTGATCGCGGTGTGCATGTCGCCGAACTGGGAGCGGTGGCACTCGTCGAAGATGATCACCACATGCCCGCCGTAGATGGCGTGGCCCTTGTTCTTGGCGACGAAGGTCGACAACTTCTGGATCGTGGTGATGATGATCCGCGCCGAGGGGTCCTCCAGCTGGCGCTTGAGCACCGCCGTGGAGGAGTTGGAGTTCGCAGCGCCCTTCTCGAACCGGTCGTACTCGCGCATGGTCTGGTAGTCCAGGTCCTTGCGATCGACGACGAACAGCACCTTGCCCACGTCCCCAAGCCGTGAGGCGAGCTGCGCGGTCTTGAAGGACGTCAGCGTCTTGCCCGACCCGGTCGTATGCCACACGTACCCGCCTGCGGCCAAAGTGCCGAACTGCTTGAGGTTCGTCGACGTCTCGATCCGGCTCAGGATCCGCTCAGTCGCCGCGATCTGGTACGGGCGCATCACGAGCATCATCCGGTCAGCGGTCAGCACGCAGTACCTCGTCAGCACGTTCAGCAGCGAGTGCTTGGCGAAGAACGTCCTCGTGAACCCGACCAGATCCGTGATCGGCCTGTTCGTCGCGTCCGCCCACCACGAGGTGAACTCGAAGGAGTTCGACGTCTTGCGTCCGCGCTTGGCCTTGCCCTGCTCGTCCAGGTGATGTGCGCGGGTGGTGTTCGAGTAGTACTTCGTCAACGTCCCGTTGGAGATGACGAAGAGCTGGACGTACTCGAACAGTCCCGAGCCCGACCAGAACGAGTCCCGCTGGTAGCGGTTGATCTGATTGAACGCCTCACGGATGTCCACACCACGCCGCTTGAGCTCGACGTGCACCAACGGCAGCCCGTTGACGAGGATGGTCACGTCGTACCGGTTCGCGCGCTGCGGCCGGCCAGCCGTGCCCGACGCCGGCGCACCCGGCACCTCGTACTGGTTGATCACCTGCATCCGGTTGTTGTGGACGCGGGTCTTGTCCAGCAGCGTGATGTTCTTCGACGACCCGTCGTCCCGCTTGAGGAGCTGGACGTGGTCCTCTTGGATCCGGATCGTCTTCTCGACGATGCCGTCCTTCTCGCCGGATATCTTCTCGGTAAAGAACCGCGTCCACTCCGCGTCGGTGAACGTGATGTGATTCAGCGCCTCGAGCTGGGTGCGCAGATTGGCGACCAGATCCGCTTCGCAGGTGATCGGCAGGTACTCGTACGCCTGCTCCCGCAGCAGCCGGATGAGCTCGGCCTCAAGCTCGGCCTCCGACTGGTACCGCGTCGTCTCTGCCGGGTCGGCCTCGAACTCTGCGACGACGGTCGACTCCGACGACAGTGCGATCGGTTCGAACCGCGACACCGACTCGCTCACGCAGTGGCCTCCTCGAATGCCAGTAGCCGATCCCGGTAGTACGCGTACTGCTGCCGACGAGCCTCGACCTCGGCAGGCAGGCCTGACGACAAGTCGTTCACCAAGACTTGGAACCCGTCGAGAACCGCAACGATCCGCCGCTGCTCCTCACTTGAGGGAACCGGGATCCGCACCGTCCCGAATCCGTCAATAAGGAGTGTCTTCACCTTTGTCCGGGCAACGAATCGGGCCCGCGCGGCGATGAATGACGCGGTCTGCATCACGTAGGACACATACGAAGGATCGAGCTCCGACCGATAGGCGTAGCTGTGATCGTGAATGGCGACCGGTTCATCGCCGAGCCACGCGACGGCCTTGCCAACATCCTGCACCGTCTCGCCCACGTCAACGAGAACGACGTCGCCTGGCTCGGCGAATCTCAGTGCGGTCTTCAGCTCCGGTCTCAAATGCGAGACGACCGCTGTGGCGGATGTCCCGTAGTGCGTATAGATCTCGCCGTAGTGAATGCATGGAGTCCCCGTATCGGCGAAGTCCGCCTTGGTGAAGCGGCGGCCACGAAGGAAGCTCCCGACGGCATTAAGCGGCTTCCACTCGACGTCGTCACGACGTTCGAACGAAAGGAGCGCGTCGCGGTAGTGCGCATACTGCTGCATGCGGGTCCCCAGCTCCGCCTCCAGCTCCACCTCCAGCTCGGACTCCAGCTCCGTGAACGTGTCCAAGGTTCTTACGATCTCGCGCTGGACCTCGAGAGGAGGTACAGGAACGAGCGCCCTGGAGAGGTTCTGAGTCGAAATTGATGAGATCTTTGAAGAACTGATCCACTTGCGGATCTGGCTCTTGAAGTCGCCGGTCCGAAAAAGGTATGACAAGAAGGTCGCATCCAGGAAAGAACTCCGAACGGCGTAGCAGGCATCGTGGATGACTATCGGCTCCGACCCTAGCCAGGCAACAGAGTTGCCGATGTCCTCGATGGTCTCGCCCGCAGCCGCGACAATGAGGTCCCCAGGAAGAGCCACCCGAAGACTTGCCGCATGTGCCGGTTCGAGGAACGAGTACGAGACGTTCGCCGACAAGCCGTACTTCGTGTAGATCTCGCCATAGTGGACGCATGGGACGCCAGAGGCGACGATGTCAGCCTTCACGAAGCGCTTCCCGCGAAACACCTCGGCGACGTCTCCGAGTGGCTTGTACTCGACGCCGGCGGGCGCGTACTTCTTAATGAGGTCGTCGATGCGGCTCATACGCCCGCGCCGTCGAGGTCGGCGACAATGGCGTCGATCTGCTCGCGAAGTGCCGCCTGACGCTCGACGATACCAACAATACGGCTGTTGAGTTCGGCGATGTCGATAACTTCGCGGGTGTCCTCGGACTCCACCCAGGACGAGACGGAGATGTTGTAGGCGTTCTCCGCGATGGCCTGGTTCTCGACGAGCTGTGCGAAGTGGGTGACGTCGTCGCGCGTCGTAAACGCATCGAGAATTCGGTCCTGGTGGATTGCCGTGATCGTGTTCTTGTTCCCGCGTCGAGCAAACTCCGCAGAGGCGTCGATGAACAGCACGGCATTGTCGCCCTTGGACTTCTTGAGCACGAGGATGCACGTCGCGATGGTGGTGCCAAAGAACAGGTCCGGCGGGAGCTGGATCACCGCATCGACGTAGTTGTTGTCGATGAGGTACTTGCGGATCTTCTGCTCCGCACCGCCGCGGTAGAGGACGCCCGGAAAGTTGACGATTGCGGCGGTCCCATTGACGGCCAGCCACGACAGAATGTGCATCGTGAAGGCCAGGTCCGCCTTGGATTTCGGCGCGAGCACACCCGCCGAGGAGTAACGCGGATCGTTGATGAGCAGTGGGTTGGCGTCGCCCTCCCAGTTGATGGAGTAGGGCGGGTTGGACACGATCGCCTCGAACGGCTCGTCGTCCCAGTGGGCCGGGTCGATCAAAGTGTCGCCGTGAGCGATGTCAAAGTGCTCGAAGTTGACGTCGTGCAGGAACATGTTGATCCGGCACAGGTTGTAGGTGGTGAGGTTGATCTCCTGGCCGAAGTACCCCTGCCGGACACCGTCCTTGCCGAGCACCTTGCGGTACTTCAGCAGAAGCGAGCCGGACCCGCAGGCCGGGTCGTACACCTTGTTCACGCTCGTCTTGCCCACGACGGTGATGCGGGCGAGCAGCTCGGAGACCTCCTGCGGCGTGTAGTACTCCCCACCGGACTTGCCGGCCGAGGAGGCATACATCTGCATGAGGTACTCGTAGGCGTCGCCGAACGCGTCGATCTTGTTCTCGCTGAAGTTCCCGTTGCCGAGGTTCAGATCGCCGATCGCGTCGAGCAGTTTGGCGAGCCTCTCGTTGCGCTTGGCCACTGTGGCCCCGAGTTTGTTCGAGTTGACGTCGAGGTCGTCGAACAGGCCCTTGAGGTCGTCCTCGGCGTCGGTTCCGACTGCGGAGGCCTCGATGTTCCTGAAGGCTCGCTCCAGGGTCTCGTTGAGGTTCGCATCTCGCGCTGCACGAGCGCGGACGTTGGCGAACAGCTCCGAGGGGCGGATAAAGAAACCCTTCTCCGCCACGATCCCGCGGACGAGGTCAGGGTCCTCGACGTCGAGGTTCGACGCGGCGGCGTAGTTGAAGTCCGCGTTGCCAGCCTCGTGCTCGCCGGCGTTGAGATACGCGGTGAGGTTCTCCGAGATGTATCGGTAGAACAGGAAGCCGAGCACGTACTGCTTGAAGTCCCAGCCGTCGACGCTGCCACGCAGGTCGTTCGCGATCCTCCAGATGGTCTTGTGCAGTTCTGCCCTCTGGGTCTCGCGATTCATGACCCGAGCCTATCGGCGCGGAAGGACACGATCGCGGAACCCCCGCCGCGCGAGCGGCTACGGTGGAGTGGGTCGTTTTCGCAGGTGAGAACACGGAGGCGCGCGTGGTCAAGGCGATGGAGACAAGCTTCGCCGGGGTCCTGGAGGGCAAGAAGCAGTACCAAGTTCCCCTGTACCAGCGGGTCTACTCGTGGCAGAAGAAGCAGCTTGACCAGCTCTGGGACGACATCGTCGAGCTCGTCACGACCCGCCGTGACGATCCTGCAGCGACGCACTTCATCGGCTCGCTCGTCCTGGCCACCAGCCCCGACTTCACCGCCATCGGCGTGTCCAAGCTGCTCGTCGTCGACGGCCAGCAGCGTCTGACCACGCTCACTCTGCTGCTCGCGGCGCTACGCGACCACCTTGCGGAGACCGGTGACGCCGGCCATGCCGGGGGCATCCATGCGCAGTACCTCGTCAACGTCTACGACAAGGGCAAGCCGAGCAAGGTGCTGCCCACCCAGGCCGACCGCGAGGCGTTCAAGGCGGTGCTGACGTCGTCGCCGGAGGCGGGCGGATCCGATGCGATCGGCAACGCCTACAACCACTTCCGCGCCAGGATCGCCGCCGCAGACGACCCCGATGACCCGCACGACCTGGAAGAGATCGAGAACGCCGTCGTGCACGGGTTGGCCGTCGTCGTCGTGACCGCGGAGCCCGGCGACAACGCCCACCGCATCTTCGAGTCGTTGAACAACACTGGGTTGCAGCTCAACCAGTCCGACCTACTCAAGAACTACTTGTTCATGCGGCTCGGAGGGCGCGGCGAAGAGGTCTACGACGCGGTGTGGCTGCCCCTCGAGAAGAAGCTGTCGTCCGACGCGCTCGAGCTGCTGTTCTGGCTGGACCTGGCCCAGCGCGACGAGCGTGCCAAGCAGTCGGACACCTACTCCGGCCAGCAGAAGCGGCTCGAGAAGTTCACCACGCCCGACCAGATCGAGTCAGAGGTACGGCGCATCGCCGCGCTCGGCGACGTCCTGGCCACAATCCTCGACCCGTCGCGAGAGAGCGACCCCGCCATCCGACGCCGGCTAGAACGCATCAGGGCATGGGGCTCGACCACGGCGTACCCGGTTGTCATGACGATCCTTGCCCGTCGGGCGGCGCACACCGCGACATCCACCCAGGTTGCTGACGCCTTGCTGACGCTGGAGTCGTATTTCGTCCGTCGCATTGTCGTCGGGCGCGCGACTGCAGGCCTCAACCGGAGCCTCCTCCAGGCCGTGGGTGCTGTCACGGACGCCGAAGGCATCGATGTCGCCCTGCGCGACTACCTGTCCCGCGGACGCAAGTACTTCGGCACTGACAAGCAGGTCCGCGAGGCCGTCGGAGTGGTGCCCTTCTACTGGCAGGGCCGCGCCGCGCAGAAGAAGCTAATCCTGCACTGGATCGAGGAGTCTTACGGGTCCAAGGAGGTCGTTGACCCCAAGTCGCTCACGATCGAGCACGTGCTGCCACAGACCCTGACCGACGCCGTTCGGAAGGAGTTCGCGTCCGGGCTTCCCGACCACGCCGACGTGGCGGCCGAGCACGAGCGGATCGTGCACACCGTCGGCAACCTGACGCTCACCGGCTACAACAGCGAGCTGAGCAACCGCCCGTTCGCCGCCAAGCGGGCCATGCTGGCCGGGTCGGGGCTCCTCATGAACCAGGAGATCGCCGGGAACGCGACGTGGAGCGTGGCTGAGATCAACGCACGTGGCGCAGCCCTGGCCGAGAAGATCATCAGGCTGTGGCCAGGACCGAACGAGGCGCTAGCCGGCACAGGCGACGCGGAGCCGTCCGAGACGCGGCGTATGGTCGCCTCCATCGTCGCGGAGATTCCGGCGGGGCGCTGGACGTCTTACGGCGAGGTCGCACTCGTCGCGAGCTCCTATCCCCAGCCCGTTGCAGCGATCATCACCACACACCTCATGCAAGGTGCCTGGCGGGTGCTCCAGACCGGCGGGACGATTTCCTCCGGGTTCCGCTGGCTCGATCCCGAGCGCTCCGAGGACCCGCGTGCCTACCTGGAGTCCGAGGGTCTGACGTTCGACGACGACGGGCACGCCGCCGCAGAGCAGTTCATCGACGCCCGTGAACTCGCCGAGCTCGCCGGACTCGAGGTCGGCGACGAGCCGCCTGCCTGGCGCGCTGCGGGCACCAGGCCGCTGCTGGCCCAACGGCACGCGTTCTTCCAGACCGTCCGTGACCTCGGCGAGTCCACAGGAACCCTGATCACGTCGTGGCCTAAGGCCTCGACGCAAGACGCTGTCGACGTCAACGTCGGCCAACCCGGCTGCGCCGTCGTCCTATCCCTCGCCAGCCGGGAGCCGGCCGTCTATTGCTCGTTCTACATCCGCAATGACAAGGCCCTGTTCGCCCACCTCCACACACGCCGCCAGGAGATCGAGGACGCCCTCGGCGTGAGCCTCGAATGGCGCGACGTCCCGGAGAACAAGTCCAGCCAGGCGATCCTGCGCCGCGACGGCGACTGGCGCGACGAGGCCCTCGCACCCGATCTCGCACAGTGGCTCGTCAGCACCGCCGAGACATTTGCCGCAGTCTTCCCGAAGTGGGTGCAGGAAGTCCGACCGCTCGTCTGATCTGCCCGCCGATCGCGATCTCTATGCTCGCCCCATGACATGGTGCGAACTTTGCGATCTGGATCGCGCGGTGTGTGCTCATGGTCTGGCGGACCGGCAGAGGCGTGCTGAGCGGACTGCGGCGCTTCGAGTCTCGCCTCGGGGGATGGCGCATTTCGACGGCTGCCCGCACAAGGGCGACGACGCCGACTACGACGCGTGGGGGCTCGTCGACGAGCAGGGCGCCTGGCAACGGATCGGCAACGGCGACACAATCGCGATCTCTGACGCACTGGGACGACCGCTTGCCGCAACCAGCCGATGCAGCGACTGCATCGCCCACGGCCCGTGGTGAGCTTGCTTGTGGCTCGCCGTTTTGCCTCTTCGTCCCAGACTCGTCGTCTGACTAGTCGCGTCGATCGGCGGGGGTGCATGAGGCCGCACCGATTGGCTCGGGAACGCGCAGCGGGTTAGCCGCTAGGGCACATTGCAATGCGATTCGTGGCTCAGCGACGATCTGAATTGGACGTCCTCGCCTGAGGTCAGTGCGACGATGGGCGAGTAACTGTCACGGGTCGGAGGTTCGCGGTGCGTCACGACGGCGGGGGAGGATCTGTTCGGGACGCGGTCCTGGATCAGACGTCCCGGCTCTTGGAGTTCCTCGCCGCGCTGGCTCGCGACGTTGGCCCAGCGACAGTCCGCGACGTCAGCCAGTACGACATCAGCATCTGGCCCGGGGACGTCCCCAACCACCACGGTGTCCTGCTGGGGCCAAGCGACACCCGCGCCGAGTGGTTGACCGTGCGCCGTGTCGCCGACTTGGATCCGCCGACGCCGCCGGCTCGCATAGCTGAGCTCGTCGACATCCCATCCGTTGCCGATGCATTCGGTTCGCCACGTCTCGTTGACCCGGATTCCGAGGATCGCGACGACGCGCTCAACGAGGATCGAGCTCTGGCCGAGCAGGTGCTAGACCAGTGGACCAGAGTGTCGTGGGAGCCGTGGTCGGTTCGCGCCCGAGCAGCCCGGACCGCTCGTTCCCTCTACGAGAAGCTGTACCAGCTACATCTGCGTGCGGAGCGCGACGAAGCCACCCACGAGATCGTCTGGGGACGCGCGTTGCTCTCTTGGTCACCCGGGAGTGCGCGAATCCGGGCGCCCATCCTCACGGTGCCGGTCACTGTGGACATTGACGAGACCGACGGTTCGATCTCGGTCGCTCCTGAACGAGGGATCGAACTCGAGCTGGACGCGATCGAGGGGCTCGGGCTGCCGGGTGTCGACGAGCTCGTCGGTCTCCGGACGCGGCTACGTGAGGCGCCGCCGGACCCTTGGTCCACGCCAGAGATGCTGGAAGTCCGTCAACAGTTTCTCGCTCCCCTCGGGCTCAATGCGCGCGCGGAGGAGGGCGTCGATGTTCTGCCGCCCGGTCCGCACCCCGTCCTGAACGACGGGTGGGTTCTCTTCCTACGCCCGCGGCCAGTGCGACACGAGCGCTTCTATACGGAGCTGTCTCAGGTGCTGATGGACACCGGGTTTCTTCCTGAAGCGCTGGCCGCGATCGTCGCGGACGAGCAGAGGGTGAGCGGTGCCCTGTCGGCGCTGGGACAGTCATCGCCCGAGAACGATGGAACGGCCGACCGGATCCTGATGCCGTTGCCAACGAACGTGGAGCAGGAACGAATCGCTCGGCAACTGTCGACCTCGCGCGGCGTGACGGTCCAGGGGCCGCCGGGGACTGGCAAGAGCCACACGATCGTGAATCTCGTCTCGCATCTCGTGGCGCAGGGAAAGCGAGTTCTGGTCACAGCGCAGAACGAGCAGGCGCTCGCGGTACTCCGGGACAAGATCCCTGTCGAGCTCCGCGATCTCTCGGTCGCCGTTCTAGGTTCAACGCCCGCAGCGATGGACCAGCTGCGAGCTTCGGTGCAATCGGTGATGGACTCGGCGGCGGGTCTCGATGTCGAGCGCGAGCAACGCAAGATTCGCGATCTTGGTCTGCAGGTCGACGCCCTCCGTGAGGATCAAAGGCGCACAGACCTTGCACTCGTGGAGGCTTTGCGGGGAGAAGAGCGGGAGTTCGTTCTTCCGGCCGGATCCGCACGTGCCCCTGATGTCGCGATCTGGCTAGCACGTCATCAGCAACTCAATCTCGTCCCTGACGCTTTGCGCGCAGACGCACAGTTGCCGCTATCCCACGGCGAGCTCATCGAGTTTTTCGGGTTGGCGACCGACATCGAAGCCTCCGATGCATCCGGGGCCGTGCTCGACTTCCCGAAGTCCACGGACGTACCAAGCGGATCCGAGCTTGCGGCGAAGGTCGATCGTCTCGATCAACTGCGTAGTGCCATGGCCGACTTGGAGCATCTGGGATTGCGAGTCGAGGCGCTCGACGCCCTCCGAGTGGAGGAGTGTGCGTCGGCTGCTGCCCGTGCCCGCCACGGGGCGGCGCGACTTCAGGAACTCTCGGGCGCATGGGAGGAGCGTGTCGGGCGCGAGCTGGTTCGCTCCCCGGAGTTCAGCCACCACTGGCGTGCTCACCGCGAGGCGCTCCGAGGCGAGCTCGGGCAGGCCATGGAGATCCGGCGATTCCTTGGAGGGCACGAGGTCGTTGTCCCCACCGGGGACCACCGCGAGCAGACCGCGGTGCTCGAAGAGATGGCGTCACGTTTTGCCGCTGGCAAGGGGATCCCCAAGCTCGGTAGCCGTGACCTCCGAGAACTGCACGACGCTGTGCGTGTCGACGGTCTAGCTCTACGCACCGTCGACGAGGTCAGATTGGCTCAGTGGTCGATCAAGCTCCGAGTGGTCGAACGAGGTCTACGAACGCGGTTGGTTCAGATCAGCAACGAGTCCGGAACACCTGCCCCTGATGAGGGGCCCGGCTTCCTCGCTGGGGCGCAAGAGATTGTCAGCCGGATCGAGCAGCTCGAGGCGTGGTATCTGCACGAGGCGCCGGCGATGAACGCCGACCTAGGGCGCTACGTGTCGATCGGAGTGCCCGCGGGGTCAGTCGCGTCGCTCGGGTCGGCCGCCGCCATCTTGGAAGGGGCCGCGGCGCGCTTTGAAGAGCGGCGCATCGCGGGGGACCTCGAGGAGCTTCGAGTCGCCCTCGAAGAGCGGTCGCGCGCTTCGAGCGCATCGCCGTTGTGGGGCCTTCTCGTGAGTGCCCTCGCTCGGCGGGACTGGACCGCATGGCGGCAGACGATCGAAGAGTCGGAGCGGTTGGCCGAAGTGCGTCCACGTGTGCTTCGTCGCGCTACTTTGTCTGATCGACTCTCGGCCGTCGCCCCTCTGTGGAGTCGGCAGATCCTGGTGTCGCGGGGGGCAGCGTCGGCGGCCGGAGACCCCGCTGAGGCCGAGCTCCTTTGGACCTGGCGCACAGCCAACACGTGGCTCGACGACCTTCACGCTGCCGGAGAGGTCAGCCAGCTGATGGCTCGAGCCCACGCCGAGGCGGCCGAACTCAGGCGACTTGTTCTCGACCTGGCGAATCGATCTGCACGGCTAGCCCTCAAGCTGAACCTCAAGGACCAGCAGCGGCGGGCGCTCTCAGCGTGGCTCAATGCTCTCGGTCGGCGCGGTAAAGGTACGGGCAAGTACGCCCCGAAGTGGGAGGCGCAGGCCCGCAAGGAGCTCCCGGTCGCCATGGGCGCCATCCCGGTGTGGATCATGCCGATCCACCGGGTTGTCGACAACTTTGACCCGACTCGATCCGAACTCTTCGACGTCGTGATCGTCGACGAGTCGTCCCAATGTGACCTGCTGTCCGCCGGGGTACTCGCACTAGGGCGGAAGGCCGTCGTCGTTGGCGACGACAAGCAGACTTCGCCGGCCGCGGTCGGCGTGGATCGCGAGCGGATCAGCAAGCTTCAGTCGGCGCACATCCCCGATGTGGACCACAAGGAGCTTCTGACTCTCGACGAGTCGTTGTACGCGATCGCCGAGCGCGCATTCCCGTCGGTAATCTTGCTTCGCGAGCACTTCCGCTGCGTCCCCGAGATCATCGGGTTCTCCAACCGCTACTACAGCGGCCGGATCCTGCCCCTGCGTGAGACATCACGGCCGCAGATCGGGCAACCGCTCCATGCCGTTCATGTTACCGACGGAGCTGCGGTGTCGTCGGGATCGCATCGGGTCAACCCCCGTGAAGCCGAGAAGCTCGTCGACAAGGTTGTCGAATGTGCAGCGGACCCGGCCTATGACGGACTCACCTTCGGCGTGGTCGCTCTCCAGAGCGGACCCCAGTCGCAGATCATCGAGGCGATGCTGCTGGAGCGATTGGGGCTCGTCGAGTTCCAGCGCCGTCACCTTCGCGTCGGCAACGCTGCGAACTTCCAGGGGGACGAACGCCACGTGGTGTTCATCAGCGTCGTCGCCGACAGCAACTCGTTCGCCGCGACAAGGACACCGGACAAGCAGCGGGTGAATGTCGCTGCTTCCCGTGCGCAGGACCAACTCTGGGTGTTCCACACGGTCGATCCGGCGACGCTCCACGCGGACGACGAACGCAAAGCCCTGATCGAGTACGTGCGCGACGCCGATAAACGCAAGGCCGACGTCACCGATCTGTTCGAACTCACGGAATCAAAGTTCGAGCGAGATGTCCTCCAACAGATCCTTGATCGAGGCTACGAGGTCGTTCCGCAGTACCGCGTAGGGGCGTATCGCATCGACATGGTGGTCAAAGTCGCCCAGGGTGAGCGTTTGGCCGTCGAGTGCGACGGCGATCAGTTCCACGGTCCCGAGCAGTGGGATAACGACGTCCGCCGCCAACGGGTGCTCGAACGACTGGGATGGTCGTTCTGGCGGGTGCGTGCTTCCGCCTACTATCGCGATCCAGACGTCGCAATGGCCTCATTGTGGGAGCGACTGGACCGTCAGAAGGAGCGTGCGCGCCAGGCTGCTGAACGCTCAGCGGCGCGGGCGAAGGCGGAGGAGGAGCGTGCCACGATCCGTGCGCGCGATCTGGCTGCCGCGAGTGCCCCAGCTGGATCGGATGACGCTGCTGTCGTAAACGACGGCGTGGGCGCCGGGAAGTCATCGCCCCTGCGGCCGGCCCTCGACGGGCTCCAACCGACAACAGCCGTGACCGTGTCCGGAGCGGTACCGCCGCCGAGCGTGCGAGCCGTATCCAGGCCGAATGCACGCGCCACTGTGATTCATGACCCTGCCCGGTCAGCTCCGTCAGATTCGGGTCCACAGCCCGCGGAGGTTCGGGCGTGGGCCAGACGGGCAGGCATCCATGTCGGCGAGCGCGGTCGAATTGCACCAGAGCTGGTCTCACTCTACCTCGAGAGCCATCGGCCCCAGACCGCCGATGTGCGCCCAGCGGTTGGTTCGGAGCGCGCTGCACCTGCGTCCTCTACCCAGGAAGCTCAGCCTGCGCCAGACACGGATCGTCGCCCCAGGCAGGCTGCACCCGATTTGGAGCAGCCCCTGCTCCGCGGGCGTAAGTACCGGATGGCTGCCGCCGGCGACGTGACGGCGAAGGAGGGTGGCCCTGAACTAGCCCAAGTCATCGGTGTCACGAAGGCCGACCAGGTCAAGGCGAGGATCAAGCGCGTCAAGCCGCACGGCGGCGTGCTGTGGGTGGACGACTGGGGTGTGGTGACGGCGCTGACAGACAAGGAACCACGCGAGCCAGTCTTCATCACTCGTGTTAACGCAGACGACTGGTTCCCGAGTCACTGGAGGTGACCGCGTGAGGTGCGAGTCTCCGCTGGACGCGGCGCGAGATAGAGCGCGCCGAGGTTATGGATCGGGCGAACGAGTGGTCACGAACGAAGGGTGCGCCGAGCGGCGCGTACCAGCTCGGATTCGGGGCTGAGGGCCGATTGGGACGGGCACGCGTTCAGGTATCTCCGTGCCTCCTGACGGGCCGGCCAGAGTCAGCCCGGTCCCGTCTGGCAGACTGCGTCTCCGTGACATGGCTGTGGGGCGTTATCGCGGGGACGTTGGTTGGAATCGTCGTTACTGCTCTCGTGAAGCCACTCACGGAGTACGCCAACAAGCTGTCCGAAGCGCTCTGGGGATTCGACCCCGTCTACGTGCACGTCGAACGAGATCAGCGACTCATCTGGGCAAACTACCCACCCTGGCTGAGCTTCGCGTACGCATTCCCCGATGGCCTACCGACGGAGCCCCGGCCCGCCATCTCCTTTGACGCGTGGCAGTGGGCACATCGCAATGGTGGCTTTGACCTCGGCCTATCCATGATGCAAGTCACGATCCAGGCGAGGTCTGACGTCTCGATCGTCATCGAGGACGTGCTGATAAGGAACACCCGAACCGATCGGCGAGCCAAAGTGGGAGTCTTGTTCGCGGCGGCCGGCGGGGCGGAAGTAGATCCTCGTCGCCTCGACGTGGATCTCGATGCGTTCGACCCGCCTGTCGTCGACTTCATTTGGGCGCCGAACGAAGAGCCCGGCCCTGTTCCAGCCCTACAGCTCGGCACAGGGCAGGTCGAGCGGTTCCACATTTGGGTGAAGGCGGACGCATCATGGAATGAGTGGCACATTCACCTGCCGCTCCTCGTCAACGGTCGACGCATCGACAAGTTCATCGGCAGCGCTCGTAAGCCGTTCGTGACCGTGGGATGGTCAGCCGTGGAGCAGACGAGCCGCGCCGAGACTCACGGCACTTGGTCTGACAACGGCGACATCTAAACCCGAATCTGATTCGACGCATGTCCGGCCGCAGCTTCACGTGTCGGTCTGGGGCTTCAGATAGCAGGCAATTAATCGGCGAACCAACCTCCCATCCTCGGCCGCCCTCTACGACTTCCACACTCTGCGCATTTAGTGATCGAACTCGATGCGGAGGGGCATCGGAGCTGAGGCATCGGAAGTCGCGAACGCCACGCAACGCCCGGATGACAGCAAACGGGCAGCTGCTGCGATAGTGCGTCCTGATAGGCGGAGGTTCGCGGCAGGACCCGATAGGAGAAGTTGATGAGCGGGAACGTTGTCCAGTCGGCGCAGGAGTGCTGGGACAGCTTGGTCGCAGCTGGGGTGCTTCGTCCGCAGGACTATGACGCCGACCTCGTTGACGAACTGCGCTCCCGCTTCGCCTTCGATGAGTCCAAGGACTTCCGGGTTGCAATTGACGCCTTGTCGGCCCAGGAACTGATCGAGAACCTCTTCGAGGTCCTCGAGCCCGTCGTCGTCATGCTGTCAGATCTGTTGCGCCTGTACGAGGCGATCCAAGCCACGCGAGCGTCGGGCCCGAACCTGCGTGTCAGGTTCAACTTCGATCGCGACGTGCGGCCGTTCGAGTTTGACATCGAAGTCTTTCGCGATTGGGAAGAGACAAGTCGTCGTGTCCTCGTCGCCCGGAGGTACCCGAGATGGAAGGCTGGCGCGGCCTGGGGGCTGCGCAGCGCGATCGCGCAAGGGCTGCTCATACTTTCCCCCGACGTAGATCGGCCGGTCGGTCGAAATCGATCCATGGCGTGGCCGCCTGCTCAAGCGGCCCCGGTGAGCGGGATCGACCAACTTGACTCGCGTATCGCCAGGGCTTGGCAGATGCGCGAACAGTTTCTCGCTGAGGCGTCGGCACAATGGCCGGCTCGCTCCGACTACTCCGACGGATTCCAGGGTCCGGACGGTCTTGGGAATCTCGCCAGCCTCGTCAGCGACTTCTGGGACTACGCCATCGGTGAGGAACTAACCTGGCTGGCCGACCGCGGTGCAACGGCCTTGGCACTGGGGGGCGCAACCGTCAGGCTCGCCACCGCAGTCGCCGAGGTTACGAGGGAAATGGACGCCGCACTCGAAGAACTGCCAACGGTCGGACGCCTGATCCGCGAGAACGTCAACGAACTCACGTCATTGCTTTCCCTTCCGATTTGGGGCAAACGGCACGAGGTGTACTCGGCTTGGATCTTCACTCGCATCGTCGATGCGATCGGCCAGCGACGACTCGACTTCAAAGTCACGTCAGGCCGCCTCTCCTTCGACTTCGGGGGCGTCGAGCTCGCCACCTTCGACTCGGTCGACGGCCCGATTGCCGTGTGGACTGAGTTGCGAACCGCTTATGGAACACCAATTGGGCACGGCCGTACCGGCGGTGTACAGCCGGACTTCCGTCTGGTTCGAGAGCCAATCGACGAACCTGGGTCATCGACTCTGGCTGTAGAGGTGAAGCAGTACCGGCGCTCGGTTCTGCGGAACCCGGCAGACGCGCTCGCTGACTACACGGGGGGACTTCCGCAGGCGCACGTCGTATTAGCGGCATACGGACCGGTGAGTAAGAAGGTGCTGGACCGTCTCGAGCCCGGCGCGCGTTCGCGGGCAACCGTGGTCCGGCACCTGCGCCCGGGGAACTCCGACCAACTCGAGGAATTCCGAGCCGTAATCGCAGCTCACATCCCGGATGAACCGACTCCTTCAGAGCGGCCGAACGCCAGCGACTACGCGTCGAGCTGGACAAGGGACGGTGATGTCAGGGTGGAACTGGCGTGGGACGACCCGGCGGTCGACCTCGACCTGCACGCGCGCTTGCCTGGGGCCCACGCAGTGTGCCATTCGAATCTCGCTGCTTTCACGGCCTCGGGTCACGTCGTGCTCGAGAGGGATGTCCTGCGCGGAGGCGGTGATCCTGAGATCCTGCACGTCGCCGGCTTGGAGGTCGTCGCGGTCCACGTCAATGCATACTCATCGCACGCGCTATCAGATGTCGACGCTTCGATCCGCATCGTGAGCGGCGCGATCGACGAGACGATCAGGTGGGTCGGCGCGCACGACGACGACGGCGCTCGGTGGCGCCACGTCATGAATATCTATCCGGACCGTGTCGAGATGGTCGTCGACCATTCGCTCAACCGTCCGTGACCGCATGGCCTAGTTGGCGCGGTCGCATAAAGACCACGCCGTTTTGGTCGGGCTCTGTATTCGGCTGACGCGCATCGGCGTGAGGGGTCCCGTGTTCTCCTAGACGCCCGTCGCACCGGCGCGGGCTGGCGTCCAGCCATCTAGCAAGCGGGCTGCGGATTCGAGACAGTCCAGATCGGAGCCGAAGGCGCCCCGGTCCAGCTGCGACTTCACGGCCCGACGCACGCGCTCGCACTGCCACTTGCCCGAACTTGGCAAGCGCACGTACTCCTCGGCCAGTACCAATGCGTGGTATTGGTCAAACATCTGATCCGGCCGCTCTACGGCTTCGAGGACTGCACGAACTGTCGCGAGCTCCGGACGAACCTCCAAAACTCCCAAAGCCCACACTCGAGCGCCTTCCGAGCCGGTCCACAGCAGGTTCAGCACGCGCTCGGCGTCGACGTCCTGGGCGTGCGCGTCCTCGCCGGCTTTCGAAATGATCTCCTCGAGCTTCTCAGTACGAGCATCGCCTGGAGGAAGATCCAACCTCCACTGCTTGTAACTGTCCGCCACAGCGGAAACCCGCTGGCCCAGCGTGTCCGCTGCGGCCGTCAGAACTCGTGCCGTCTCAAGGTCCCCCTTACGTGCAGCAGCGTCGGCCTTGTCCCGGAGCCTAAGTTCGAGGTCGCCCCACCGGATCGAGTCGAGTTCATCGCCCAGGAGTCCGACTGCGAGGGTCAGCACGCCCAACGTAACCAAAGCTGCCGCGCCCGCATCACTCTGCCCGGAGAAGACAGCCACCACCCCGGTAACCAGGACGATGAACCCCAGGGCGAGGGCGCCCCACCGAACCTCGCTCGACGGACGACGCCGTTTCCTCGCTGCAGCGGTCCTGTCGCGGTTGAATCTTGACAAGTTGCGATCTCCCATGCGCGCGCCAAACTGCTGGCGTTCCGGTTGTTACGCCCAAGCATGATTCTGGGGGCCGCGGCGCCGCGATGGTGTGCCGACCCCGGATTCCACCCGAGTCTCATTGATCCTTGCAGCCGCGTTATGGGGGACGGCGCTCCTCGACTCGTATCTCACAGCCCCAATCGGCTCGGATGAAGGAACCGAGACGACGTCGGCGGCCGACGAACCTGGGCCGGATGCGTCGGCCCGGGAGTTGACACCTAGGAGCCTGGGGGTTGCCAGGCGAGCCGCGACGGACTCAGAGCCTCAGTTGCGAGCCTCCCCTGAACCCCGGGGCGAGCCACAAGGCCTCTTGATCCACGAGCGGTAGCCGGCGCTCGAGATCGGCTGGCTAACAGCCGCGGCTGCGGCGGCGCACTCGTGGTCGGCGAACCGACCAACTACTCGAGGGGTCGCTTCAGCCGTCGTCGGCAACTGGCAACCAGCTTCAGAAGCGAACCACTAGCCTGTGCCAGGGGCCGATCCGTCGACGCGGGCGCCGGGCAGAACGGGGATCACGTGGTCAATGCGACAAGGCCCTGGCAAGGGCGGCTGTTCTGGGGTGTCGCCGCATTGTCTGCCGTCCTTGCGCTCGGTGGCGCGGTGATAATTGCCGCGATGATCACCGCTGCGCAGCAAGAATCGCTCCCGTCATTTGATTCGCCAGGAATACCTGTGGGTGTGTTCATGACGCCGGCCGACGGCGCGGCGCTTGCCAGCGCCTCTGCGGGGTTGGAGTGGACGACGCGGGTCTACGTCAATCGTGAAGGTTTCTCCGTCGGGCTGGGACTCGCTCGGGCGAGCGACCCCTACTCTTCGACACTCCGTCAATCCCTCGACTATGAGGCCGATGCGGGTGAACTGAATTCGGCGGTCACGGTGGTACTTGTGCTGCCGCCAAGTGAGGCCGCTCMCGCCAACCACGATGGCGCGGTGTCGCAGGAACTCAAGGACCTATTGGACACCTCGTCTGAGCTCTCGCCGTGGGGTGGCAAATGGTGTGCACAATGGACTCTCGCGGACGGCACAACTGCAGGTGTCCGACCCACAATTGACGCTAACTCTTGGAGGATGCGAGCCATTTGCGAGGTTCCGGCGATAGGGCGTTTCACGGCCTTAAGAATCGGTACGGAAGTGAGTGCGTCCGTGGACCTCTCGCTTCCCCATCTCGTCGGTCGCGGGGCAATTACTTTGTTCGAGTTGAACCAACCCTTCATAACGTCTGACGATCTGGATGCCATCGACGACGCCGTTGTACCCGTCGCCGCGCTCCGTCTTATCGCGATCGCCTATGGGGGCGTAACGCTTGAAGGGTCATCCGGGTCGAGTGGCATCCCCGGATTTCTCGTCACCGAATTTGGCGTCGGTGACTACGTCCCTCTCGTTGTCGTCGATCAGACCGCCCGAACTAATGGGCAGACGATCGTGCAAGTCATGTGGGTTTTGGTCGGTCTACTCGGGGGATGGGTCGGCATCGCCGGGTACCGTGCGGTGACGTGGACAGCCGAGCCGAAGGGCAGTTAGGGCTACTCGGCCGTCATGTGGGTGACAGTCGGCTGAYCGGTGGGAGTCCTCCGAGKGCGCTGTGGYGMCGTCGAGTGTTGTAGTGCTCGAGCCATGGGGGGTCTGCTGCATGGTGCGGTAACAGCGGGTCGCGGGCGGCGATGCGACATGAGGCCTCCACGAGATTTAGTGCGAGAACCGGGCCCGGCTGGCGATCCAGATCGATCGACCTCCCGTTGACCACGTCAACGAAACAGCTTCAGATTGGCTGAAGGGAGCGGAGCGCGCCGCGCGGAGTTGCAGGTCAGCCGTTCGGAGACCCGTGTCAACTCATGCCGGATCGCTTTCGATTCCCGCCACCCCCACGAGATCCATGTCGCTGACCTGCGCGGTGGCTAGCTGACCTGCCTTCTTCCTCCCTACGTTTCCCAGGGTCTGGTTCCGGCGTCCTTCCGAGGGCGGCGCGTAGAGTCGCGCGATAGACGCCAGACTCTTCCGATGGGGTGTGTGGCATGAGCGATGTCGAGGATGTCGGCCCCGGCGACAGGCAGCCGGGCGATCTCGAGGAGCCTGCGGCGCACGTCCCGTCTGGTAGTCGTCGGGTGCTCCATCTTGTTGGCGCTGCTGGTCGGGGTTGTTCTTCCTGCCGTACTCGTTGGCGCGTTGGTGGGCGAGTTGGGCGTCTCGGCGTTGTTCACCGGCGTGGTGTGGGGCGCGGTGGGGGCCAAGCTCGCGGGCACACGCCGGATGGTTTACGTGACGCCCTTGGTCGGGGTCGCGGCCGGTCTGGGCGCGTACACGGCATACGACTGGTGGTGGGTTGCGCTGCTGGCGGCGGCCGGCGTCCTTGCCGGTGCCGGGTACCGGTTCGGTTGGTTCGCCCCGCTGCTGGTGGTGCCCTACGCCGCCACCTTCGTGACGCCCGTGCACACCGCGACGACCGCCGTCACGTTCGGAGCGATCGTCGCGATCGGCACCGTGTACGGCGTCGTGATCATGCGCCGTTTCGGTGCGCCGGCGGTGGTCGAGGGCGACCGGTACTCGCTGCCGGTCACCGCCGTGATCGCGCTCTGCTTCGGCGCGGCCCTGGGTGGGGCCGCGGCGCTCGGGGTGGCTCTGTCGTGGACCGAGCCGTACTGGGTGCCGGAGCCGATCCTCGTCCTTGTCATGTACCTGCTCATGGGACACCGCGAGCGTATTCGCGAGAAGGCGCTCGGCACGGCTGTCGGCGCGGCTGCCGCCGTGGTCGTAGCCGCCGTCGGCCTGCCCCCGTGGGCCCAGGCGACGCTTGCCGTCGTCGCGTTCCTTCTCGCGGTGATGCAGCGGGCGACGTACTGGCTGATGTACGGGCTGTACACGTTCTCGCTGGTGCTGTTCCTGGCCTCGCCCGGGGACGTCGGGTTCGAGGCTGAGGAACGCGGGTTCCAGATCCTCGCGGGCATCGCCCTGTTGATCATCGGTCTGGCCGTGCTGCATCCCGTCGCGGGCATGCTCGCCAGGCGATACCCACAACCAGAGCTGGCAAGCACGGCTCCGGCTCGCTGATGGACCGCGCGGAAGAGACCACCGAGAGCTGGCTCATCCGCCGACTGCTCTTACGGGAGTTCTGGTGCGAGGAGGGGTGACCGCAGAACGGGCACCGACGAGCTCCGCGTTCCGGCCACGTTGTCGGTCGCGGTCCCAGCTGTCAGGCATCCGTAGGTGGTTTGGTCGAGCTGTTTCGGGAGATCTTGACGGCTTCGACGAATGCCTTGATCACGGTGCCGATGAGGATCAGGTCGAGGATCATCTGGACCGTGACCACCGCTCGAGCGCTGTGGCTGGTGGCCAGGATGTCGCCAAAGCCCACTGTCGTGAAGACCGTGACCGTGAAATACAGGGTGTCCGAGCGGGTGAGCCCACCGATGTTGAAGTTGCCGGCGTCGGCTTGCGACATCAGGAAGTAGGTCGAGGCGAAGAGGAGCAGGAACAGCGGAACGGTCAGGGTCAGTGCCTCAACGGCTTTGGCCGCCGGGTGGGTTGCGCGGATGATCGAGCGCACCTGGAGCACCGAGACTGCGCTGAGAATCAGGACGCCACCGACGACGATGACGGCGAACGGAAGGTCCGCGAGCAGGTGGAGAGGTAGCGCGAAGTAGGCCACGGTGACGGCGGCGGCGATGCTCAGGCTGCGGACCACCGCGGTCGCGTAGGGGTGCTGCCGTTGCGCGGGTGTCGGCGTCCGGGCCTCCACCGCGTCGGGCATGCCGTCTCCTTCATGCTCAGGAGGAACTGTTCGCCAGTGTCGCACCCATCACGACCCCGAAGCTGCGCCCTCGCGTCTCGAGGGTGGATGAGGAGACTTGGCGGCGTTCTCTGGCCACCACCAGACGAAGCCCCGGGTCTCAGCCGGCGACCGCCTGACCGGGCGGATCCGCATCCCTTCACCAGCGTCGCCGGCGACGAACGGGTACGGGCCCGGGGCGGTGGGTGGCCCTCAGGTAGGCGACATCATTCTCCGGACGAGGCGCCCAGCGGAACGGCCGACGACCGCGCCGGTTGCCGCCCCGACCAGAACGTCACCCGGGTAGTGGACGCCGGTGTAGACGCGCGACAGGGCGACCACAGCCGCGGCGACGCGCAACGGGATCCGCAGCTCGGGCACGATCTGCCCGACGGCGGCGGCGAACGCGGCGGCGGACGCGGAGTGCCCGGACGGGAAGGATGTCGACGTCGGCATCGGCACCCACCGCGGTGCCGGCACGCCCATGGCGGGCCGGTCCGGTCGGCGTCGGGCCCCGGCGCGCTTCATCGGCTGGTTCACGACGAAGGACGTCACAGCGATGGCCGCCACACCCGCCAGTGCTGCGTTGCGCCCCCTGCGTCCGCCGACGGTCGCGAGGAGCGCCGCCGTGGCAATCCAGGGTTTGGAGTGGTTGGCCGCCTGGGCCACGATCCGCATCGGCTCGTCGAGCAGGGGCGTCGACAGCCCGGCCACCGCCTCGTAGGCGCGGCCGAGGACTAGGGGCTCGCCCATCGGGCGCTGCGCGACATCCGGCGTGGTGTGACCGACGGCCTGTTCACCGTCGAGGACGCCAGGCTCGGGGTCATCGCGACAGCCGGGTGCATCCTCGCCTTCCTCCAGACGGCACTCGAGCCCGCCAGCGAGCTCGACGAGTCGGATGCGGACGCGCTCGCGGAGATGCTGCTGCGGATGCTGGGCATGACGGCAGAGTCCGCGCGTGCCGTCGCCCGGCGCCCACTTCCCGCAGTCTCCGTCTGACCGACGGCGGACGTCGTCGAACGAGCTCGAGCGAGCGGCCACGACGTCGGCGGGTCCGGTCCTGTGCCATGCCGGTGGAAGTTCGATCAGAGTTCGCCCACCGGTCACTCGACGGCGGCCCGCCGTGCCTAGCGTCGGGAAGTCGCCTCACGGTGTCGGGGAAGTGGTCTCGAGGGAGGGCTGTGGCATGTCTCGTTCCAGACTCCGCGTCACCGGTGTGGCCGCGGCCACTGCCGCCACCAGCTCGACACCGCGAGCGGAGCTGTGCGGCGGATCGCCGACCGCGCACCACCGACACGTCCAACGAACCGATCGAGCCCAGGAGTAACTCCGTGCCTTCGCGTCGTGCCTTCTCCACCGTCATCGTCCTCGCCGCATCCGCCGCGGTGGCACTCATCGGCTCCTCGGCGGCTCAGGCGTCGAGCCCGCCTCCGGGGCAGACGAAAGAAGGGCACTACTCGTTCGCGGTGATCGGTGACATCCCGTACGGCGATGCTCAGATCGCGTCGTTCCCGGCGTGGATCGACCAGATCAACGCCGCCCAGCCGGCCCTGACGTTCCATGTCGGCGACATCAAGAACGGCTCCAGCCGCTGCGACGACGCCTACTACACGATGATTCGCGCGCAGTTCGATCGGTTCGAGAACCCGTTGGTCTACACCCCGGGCGACAACGAGTGGACGGACTGCCACCGGGCGAACAACGGCGCCTACAACCCCCTGGATCGGTTGGCGTACGACCGCTCGGTGTTCTTCGACCGCCCAGGTACCACCCTCGGACAGCACCCGACCACGGTCGCCTCGCAGGCCTCCGCGGGCTTCCCGGAGAACGTCCAGCTCCGTCGCGCCGGCATCGACTTCGCGGCCATCCACGTCGTCGGCAGCAACGACGACCGTCAGCCGTGGACGGGCATCGGCAACACCACGGCGACAGCCCCACAGCTCGCCGAGGAGGAGGCACGGATGGCCAACGGGATCGCGGTCGTCCGCGACACGTTCGCCCAGGCACGTCACCGGCACGACCGAGCGGTGATGGTTCTCCTGCAGGCGGACATGTTCGATCCCACCTACACGCCGAACTTCGCCACGGACATCTCGGCGTTCGCCCCGCTCGTCCAGGCGTTGGTGGACGAGTCTTCGGCCTTCGACGGCCAGGTCTACCTGGTCAACGGCGACAGTCACGTCTACAACAGCGACTTCCCCCTCGCGGCCGGCTCGCCGTGGTTGACGACGTATGGCGTCGTGGGGTCGGCCGACAACCTCGAACGGATCACCGTCGACGGGTCGAGCAACAACAAGGACTGGTTGCGCATGACCGTCAACCGCCCCGGTGCGCAGAGCGTGCTGTCCTGGGAGCGCATCCCGTACACGTCCTGAATCGGCTTGGTGCCCCTCGACCGCGTCGAGGGGCACCAAGCAACGGGAGCGAACCTGAGCGCCACTCCGCTCACTCGACTGGCCCGTCCCAGGTCCACCGCGGGATCGTCAACCCGTCGGGAACGTCGTCTGCCGACGACGGGTAGCGGGCCATGGTCGTGCTCGTCGCCCAGGCGAAGTAGTCCCGGAGCGCGCGGGCGAGGCGAGGGTCGGCGGTCAGCCCGACGTCCTGCAGCGCACCCTCGAAGCAGGCGATCGCGCGGCGGTCCATCTCCTGGTGGTCGCCGTTCCCGCTGTGCATCCGCACGACCGATGACTCGTCGCCATAGCGCTCCGAGTACTCGGCCGGACCACCGAGCGCCTCGGCCCAGTAGGCGGTCAAGCGTTCGGTGTGCTGCGGGTGGAAGCCGTGGCTGAACGCGTGGGCGACCACGTCGTCGGCCAGGACGCGAGCGTGCCAGGCCTCGGCGAGCCGGTGCAGCCCCTCGTTCCCGCCCGCAGCCTCGAACAATGTCGGCATCCGGCAACTCTGCCACGGGAGAGGTTCCGTGGAACGGGAGCCAGCCGGCAGGAGTGGCCGTGCGATGCGTGGGCCCCCGGGTCCGGGGAGGTGGATGTCATGAATCGACCGACCGCCGACCGAGAGGCCCAAGCTGTTGCCGATCGCACGGTACTTCCGACTTGTCGAGCAGCGCCCCGACGAACAGCGCGCGGCTGGATCGGCTCACCTTCCGTCGGAAGTGCCGGACGAGGCGTCGTAGTCCTGCCGAGCACGCCGGTCCCAGCCGCTGCAGCCAGCGGACGGGACCGGCGTGCCGTGGCGGTTCAGTCCCAGGTCTGCACGACCGTCTGTCGGACGATCAGGCCGTCCTCGAGAACGCCGACGGCGGAGCAGATGACGCGGTTGCCGTCGGGGTACCGGCAGTGCTGGGTGAAGGCGAGGCCGTGCTCGTCGGCGACGGCGTCGCGGACCTCGTGGTCGATGTTGCGGCCGCAGATGTCGGCGAAGTAGGTCCGGATCTCTTCGCGGCCGCTCATGACCCGAGGGCTGGCCGGCGGGTTGTCGCGGTCGAGCAGGGTCAGGGTGGCGCCCTGTGAGTACCGGACGGCGATGGCGTCGGCGTCCCGGTTCTCGATCGCACGGGTCAGGGCGGCGAGCGGGGTGGTGGTGGCGGTGCTGGTCATGGCAGTGGTTCCTTTCAGGGTCGGGCTTCGATGACGAGGTTCACGGGTGAGGCGGTGGTGATCCGGACGCGGGTGAAGCCGGCGTCGTGGAGCACGGAGGTGAGTCGCGCGGGACCGGCCTGCGCCCCGAGCGCCAGCTGGCCGGGTTGGGCGAGCGAGGACGGCGTGCACACGAGGGTCGAGGCGCCGTAGAAGACCCGGCCCAGGGCGTGCAGGTTGCCTCGATCCGGTCCCCGGCGAAGGGTTCGACAACCATGAGGACACCGTCGTCGGACAGGCTGTGCAGCGCGGCGCGTGCCGCTGCGACGGGATCGCCCATGTCGTGCAAGCAGTCGAACATCGTGACGAGCGCCGCGCTGCCGACCGGCACGTCGGCCGCGTCGGCAACCTCGAACCGGGCCCGGTCGGCGACGCCGGCGTCCTGCGCTCGCAGGCGGGCCGTGGTGATCGACGCCTCGTGGTAGTCGAGGCCCAGGAACCGTGAGCGCGGGTAGGCCTCGGCCATGAGGATCGTCGAGGCGCCGTGGCCGCACCCGACGTCGACGACGTCCGCACCGGCAACGAGCCGGTCCACGACTCCGTCGAGAGCCGGCAGCCAGGACGACACCAGGTTGGCGACGTAGCCCGGACGGAAGAACCGTTCGGTGCCGGAGAAGAGGTCGTCGTCGTGCTCGTGCCAGCCGAAGCCGGCGCCGGTGCGGAACCGCTCTTCGATCTCGGCGACGTCGCGCAGGACCCCGAGGGCGAGCTGCATGCTCCCGGGGAAGAACGCCGGGCTGTCGGGGTCAGCGAGCGCGGCCTCCTGCTCGGGCGTCATCGTCCAGGTCCCGGAGCCCGGGTCGTAGAGCACGTAGCCACCCGCGGCCTGGTTGGCGAGCCACGGGGCCACGTAGGCCGCGGCCGTGCCGGTCCGCTCCGCGAGCTCTTCGGTCGACACGGGCACGCCGCCGCGCAGGCCGCGGTAGAGCCCGAGCCGGTCGCCGATCACGACGAGCGCGGCGCTGATCGTGGCGCCCAGGTCGCCGATCACCTGCCCGAGGAAGGCATCGAGGCGGTCCGGGTCGACCGCGCGAGCCTGGGGGGCTGGATTGAACAGAGTCTGCGTCATGGTCTCGTCCTTTCGTCGGGTCCCGGCAGGCTCGCTGGGCCTGCGTCGAAGCATCGTCAAGGCTTCGTCAAAGGCGTTCTGGCCCGGTCTACGATCGAAGGGTGCTTCGGCTCTGGATCGTCGGCCGAATGGCCGCCACCTGGGACGACGTCCCGCTCGGGATGCCGACGAGCGAGCGTGCGCGGGCTCTCGTGGGCTGGTTGGCGCTGCATCCGGGCCGACAGGGACGGGCCGAGGTCGCGGCCCGGCTGTGGCCGGGCACCGCACCCGAGAGCTCCCGGGCGAACCTGCGGACCGCGGTCTGGGCGGTCCACCAGGCGTGGGGTCAGGCGGCCCTGGAGGCGGACCGGTCGAGTGTGGGTCTGCCACCAGGAACGTGGGTGGATGCACGCGACGATGGCGACGCGGACGTCGACGGCGAGCTGCTGCCCGGGCTGGACGACGACTGGCTCTCCGACGCCCGCGACCTCCACCGCCGGGCCGTCGTGGCCCGGCTCGGCGTCTCCGCCGACCTGGCGGAGCGCGACGGCGACCTGGCGGGGGCGGTGCGTCTCTCCGTCGACCGCTGCCGGCTGGCCCCGTACGACGAGAGCGCGCACCGAGAGCTGATTCGGCGGCTGGTCGTGGCGGGCGACCACGCCGGTGCGGTCGTGGCCTCGCGGGATTTCGGGGAGCGGCTCCGCTCGGAGCTGGGAGTGAGCCCGTCGCCCGCGACCCGCGCGATGCACGCGGCCGTCCGCGCCGACGTCCACGAGGCGCCGCGACCGCGACTGTTCGGCCGGGGCGACGAGGTGGCCCGGCTCGGCGCAGCGTGGCGGGCGGCCTCCCGCGGCGCTGGTCGGGTCGTCGTGCTCACCGGCGGTGCCGGCATCGGCAAGTCGAGCCTCCTGGCCGACCTCGCCCATCGCGTCGAGACGTCCGGGGGCCGGACGGGCATCGCCAGCGGCGGGGGCGCGCAGGTGCAGCCCCCGTTCGGCGCGTGGCTCGAGATCTGCCAGGGACTGGTGGCGACGGCTCAGCCTGTCCCGCCCGCGGCGACCTGGCCGGCGGAGCTGAACCGGCTGTCGGGCGATCTGGGAACCCGGCTGGGCCACCCGGAGCTGCCGCCGTCGGTGACCGCACCCGAGCTCGAACGGCTGCGGGTCTTCGAGTCCGTGCTGCGCCTGGTGGAGTGGTCGTGCGCCGACCGGCCCACGATGGTGGCGCTGGACGACGCGCACCGCGTCGACCGGATCAGCATGAAGCTCACCGGCCACGTCGGGCGCCGCCTCTCCCGCCTGCCGCTGCTGCTGGTGCTGACGGCGCGGGACGGGACGCCGACCCCGGAGATCGATGCCATGGTCGCCGACCTGGCCTCCCGCGGCGTCCCGGTCGAGTCGCTCGCCCTGGGTCCGATCGAGGACCGCGCGGTGGCCGCGCTCGTCAGCTCGCTGCACCAGCTGGACGGCGACGCGCTGGACCGCGTCGTCGCGGCCGCGGAGGGCAACCCGCTGCTCGCGGTCGAGTCGGTGCGCGCCCTGGCCGCGGGGGAGGACGGTCCGCCGGCCAGCCTCCGGATCGGGGTGCGGGCGTCGCTGGGTCGGCTGTCGCCCGACGCTGCCCAGCTCGTGCGGCTGCTCGCGGTGGCCGGCAGGCCGCTGACGTCCGACGAGCTCGACCGCCTGGACCCGACGCAGACGGCCCAGGACATGTCGGCGGCCGAGGACGCTGCCGCCGCCGAGGGGCTCCTGATGCGACGAGGCACCCGGCTGGGCTTCCGTCACGAGCTGCTGCGGGACGCCGTCTACGCCGACCTCCGGAACACCGCCCGGCTGCACGACCAGATCGCCGGCGTCGTCGACCCGACCCGGCACGCGGACGTCGCCCGGCACCTGGCCCTGGCCGGCCGCGAGCCCGACGCGGCCCGCGAGTGGGCGGCCTCCGCGGCGGACGCGCGCGGTGTCGGAGCCCTCGACGAGGCCGCGGAGTTCCTCACGCGGGCGCTCGCGCTGACGCCCGAGGACGGCGCGCTCTGGTTGGAGCTCGAAGAGGTCCGCGCGTGGGCGGGCCGACAGGCGGACGCGGAGGCGGCCTGGGACAAGGCGCTGGAGCTCCTGCCCGCGGACGCCCTGCCCGACGCGTGGTGTCGCCGCGGACGCCAGTTCCGTTCCGTGGTGTGCAACCCGGAGGCGTCACGACGGGCGTACCGGGCGGCCCTCGACCTGCTCGGGTCCGACGCCGACCCCCGGTTGCAGGCCGACATCCTCGTCGGACTGGCCTGGGGGGACGCGGTCGCCGGGACGGGCGCCGACTTCGCGCGGCTGCTCACCGACGCCGAAGCACTCTCACCGATCGTCGACGACCCGCTCCGGGCCTCCGACGTCGCGGAGATCGGGATGCTCGGCCACATCAGGGCCGGGCGGTTCGCGGCCGCCGTGGACACGGCCATGCTCGCCGCCCCGCGCGCGGGAACCGCACGGTCGCCGGACCGGGCCTTCGCCCTCCTCACGAACGCGGCGTGCGCGCTCACCTGCCTGGGCGACGACGAAGGAGCGCTCCGCCTCGCCGACCAGGCCGTCGAGGCGACGGGCAGCGTGGCGTCGGTCCTCCTCGGCAGCCTGGCGGCGCGCGCGCACATCTTGGCCCGGCTGGGCCGACACGACGAGGCAGCGGAGACGGTGCGACGACAGCAGGACATCGCCGACCGGCTCGACGACCCGGCCCTCAGCGCCACGGCTGCGCACGACGCCGGGCTGGTCGCGCTGGCGGGCGGTCGCTACGCGGAGTCGGCCGAGCTCCTCGGTCGGGCGCTGGCCGCCGGGGCACCCATCAGCCGACCCAGCGCCCAGCTGCGCCGCGCCGAGGCACTGGCCCTCGACGGCCGTCCCGCCGAGGCCGCCGACCAGTTGCGCTCGGCGGTCACCGAACCGGTCCGTCCCGCCGACCAGCCGTGGTCGCTGGTGCCACGCATCGCCTTCGTCCAGGCCCTGATCGCGGTCGCGCGCGGGGACGACGCCCAGGCTCGACGCCGTCTCGACGAGGCCGCCGAGTCGTGGCACCGGCTGCAGGACCGGGTCGGGCCGGCCGACGCCGACGGCTACCTCTCCAACATGGTGGACCTGGGCAGGCCGCCGGTCGTGGGCCTCGTCGAGCCCCACCGTGAGCTCGCCCGGATCGACGACGTCCGACTGCGCCTCGCGGCCGTGAGCGGACAGGCGGTGTGAGCGCCGTGCCGTCCTTCGAGCTGACCGCCCACGCGACCGCTCCCGTCGAGGAGGTGTGGAAGCTCCTGCACGACCCATCCTGCTTCCCGCGGTGGTGGGCGGGCGTGGAGACCGTGCGCACCGGCCCCGACGACGTCTACACGATGTGGCCCGAGAACTATCCGGACTTCCCGATGGACCAGCGTCTCGAGTCCACGGCCGGTCCGGGTCGGGTGACGATCTCCTGCCTGGTCTCGGACCTGGTCTTTCGCTGGGCGCTCCGGGCCGACGGCGAGGAGACCGACATCGACGTCCACGTCGACATCCCCGAACGGGAGTCGGTCAGGCTCCCGGTCCAGCGGGACCTCATCCGGGCGTCGATCGACCGGCTCGCCGAGCTGGCGGGGTCGGGCGCGGCCTGAGCCAGGCCTTGACCGGTCGGACGGCGTCGGTCAGGCTCCGGCTCATGGGCGCGCCGTCGCAGGGCAGGGCCGCACCACAGCCTGCGCCGGCGACCCTCGTCCGGATCCTCGGCCCGGTGGGCGCGACGGTCGGCGGCCAGGAGGTCGCGCTCGGCTCGCCCAAGCAGCGCGCGGTGTTCGCGGTGCTGGCGATGTCGTCGGGCCACGTCGTCTCGACGGACCGCCTGGTCGGCGAGCTGTGGGGCGACGACGCCCCGGAGTCGGCGTCGTCCACGCTGCAGGTCTACGTCTCGCGGCTGCGGCGCAGCCTGGGCGAGGACCTCGGGGTCGTGGAGGGTCCGCGCCCGAGCATCGTGCGCAGGGCGCCGGGCTACGTGCTGGAGGTCGCCGACGACGCGGTGGACGCCCGCCGGTTAGCCCGTCTCGTCGCGGACGCGCGAGCCGGCATGTCGACCGATGCGCGATCCGCACTGGCGGGACTCGACGAGGCCCTCGCGCTGGTGTCGGGCCCACCGCTGGCGGACGTCGTCGAGTCGCTCGGCGACGCGGCGGTCGCCGAGGCCGCGCGCCTGGCGGAGCTGGTGCTCCTGGCGCGGGAGGCGCGGCTGTCCGCGCTGCTCAGCCTGGGGGATGCGCCCACGGCCGCCACCGAGGCGAGCGCGCTCGTCGAGCTGCACCCGTTCCGGGAGAGCCTGCACGCCCTGCTGATCCTGGCGCTCTACCGCGACGGGCGGCAGGCCGAGGCGCTCGCGGCCTACGAGCGGGTGCGCCGCCGGCTCGACGACGAGCTCGGCGTCGAGCCCGGCCGCGCGCTCCGCACGCTGCACGCGCAGGTCCTCCAGCACGATCCGTCGCTCGACCCACCGGGGGAGGCCGTCGCGCGGCCCGCGCGGTCGCCTCGCAACCGGACGCTGCCCGAGCCGGTCACCGCCCTGATCGGGCGCGGCGACGAGCTCGCGCAGGTCGCGCAGGCTCTCAACACCAGCAGGCTCGTCACGGTCGTCGGACCCGGCGGCATCGGCAAGACCCGGCTCGTGCTCGAGGCGGCGCGGGCACGGGGCGACGCGGACGGTCCCTGGTTCGTCGACCTGGCCGGCCTGGAGGACGGCTCGCTGCTGCTGGAGACCGTGGTGACCGCGCTGGCGATCAGCGGTGCGCACGACGCGGGCGGGCTGGCGGACGTCCTGGCCGAGCGGCGCCTGGTGCTGGTGCTGGACAACTGCGAGCAGATCGCGCTCGACGTCGCCCGGCTGGTCACGGTGCTGCTCGAGCGGTGCCCGGGCGTCCGCGTGCTCGCCACCAGCCGGCAGACGCTCGGCGTCCCCGGGGAGCTCGTGCTCGAGCTGCGGGCGCTGGCGAGCGCGGATGCCGAGCAGCTCTTCGTAGAGCGCGCGACCGCCGTGGTGCCCGGCTGGCGGCCGGACGCCCACGAGCGCTCCGCGCTGGCGCGGGTGTGCCGGGGTCTGGACGACCTGCCGCTGGCCATCGAGCTGGCCGCGGCGCAGTGCCGGGCGCTGTCGGTCGACCAGCTCGCCGACCAGCTGGGCGACCGGTTCGCGCTGCTCAGCGGCGGGCGTGTCAACCTGCGTCACGCCAGCATGGAGGCGGCGGTCGCGTGGTCGTACGACGCACTGACGCGTGACGAGAAGGCGCTCTTCGAGGTGCTGTCCGTGTTCGAGGGGTCGTTCGACCTGGAAGGGGCCACCGCGGTGGCGGGCGGCCGGAGCGTGCTGTCGACGCTGCTCTCGCTCATCGACAAGTCGCTGGTCACGGCCCTCGACGGCTCACCGCGGCGCTATCGGATCCTCGAGACCCTGCGGCAGTACGCGGCGCTGCAGCGGTCCGACGAGCGCACGCGCGCGGTTCGTCGGCAGATCGTCGCCTGGGCCGCGACCCTCGCCGACCAGACCGATGCGGAGCTGCGCGGCCCGCGGAGCCGGCAGTGGATGCACCGGCTCGAGCAGGACAAGGAGACCATCCGCGCGGCGCTGTCCTGGAGCGCCGACGACCCGGATCACGCCCACCTGCGCATCGCCGTGGGCATGCTCTGGTTCTGGTACCGGCGCGGGCACGTGGTGGAGGGCCTCCGCGCGCTCGGCGAGGCCCCGAGCGCTCCGCACGACGTCCCCGACCACCTCCTCATCGGCAGGTCCATCGGCATCGTGCTGCTCCGCTACCTGGCCGGCGACTACGCGACGCTGGTGGGCGAGCTGAGCACGGCCGCCGAGCTGGCGGCCGGCACGCAGGACGACCAGGCGAAGAGCTACGCGCTGTCCACCCTCGCGTTCTTCGGGGCCAACCTCGGCCAGGTCGAGCAGGCGCTCCAGGACGCCCGGACGGCCCTGGAGCTGGCCCGCGAGGTCGAGTCGCCGCAGCGGGCCGCCGACGCGTTGCTGGCGCTGAGCACCGCGCACCTGCGCGCCGGTGACCTGGACGAGGCCCGGGCGCGTGCGGCCGAGGGCGTCGCCATCGCCGAGGACTGCGGGTACTCGTGGTGCGTGGTGGCGTGCGAGTGGGTCGTGGCGAAGGCCGGGATCGCGGCCGGCGACGTCTCCGAGCCGACGCGGGCCGCGGTGGCCCGCGTCATCGGCAACTCCGTCGCCGACCGCGACCTGACGTCCTGGGTGGTCGGCGTGGTGAGCGCCGCCTACGTGCTGCTCCGCCGCGGAGACGTGCACTCCGCGGCGGAGCTGGCGGGGATCGCCCACCGTCAGGGCCGGGACATCGGGTACGCGCCGGAGCTCATGGACCCGCTGGACACGGCCGGGTACCTGCGCGAGATCACCGAACAGATCGCCGACGACGGCCTGACGGCGACCTACGACGCGGGCCGCGCCCTGGACTCCGTCGACGCGTTCGCCCGCGTCGCGGAGCTGGTCCCGGACGGGCACGCGCTCAGCTCGCCACCGCATCACGGCTGAGCACGCGGTTGGCCACGAGGGCCGGCCAGCCGAAGGTCACGAGGACCAGGGCGCACTCGACGAGCCCGCCGTTGGAGCCGTACGACCCGGAGCCGAACCAGACGGCCAGTGCGAGCCCGGCGAACCCCGCGAGCAGGGTGGCGCGGGCGAGACGCGCGTCCCGACCCCACCGGCGCAGACCCGCCGCGAGGAAGAACGTGGCGACGATCAGGAACAGGAAGATCGGGATCGACACCAGGTTGTGGATGACGTGCTGCGAGGACACCGTCTCGGCCTCCTCGCGCGCCAGGCAGGCCGCCTGCAGGTTCGAGCAGTCCTGCCGGTTGAACCCGGCGACCAGCGTGAGCAGGCCCGAGACGAGGATGAGCACGGACGCCGTCCGCGCTCCCTTGCCCCGCAGCCGCGAGAACAGGAACGCGCCGGACGCCAGCAGGGTGGTCGCCATGAGGACGAAGCCACCGATCATGAGCGCGGCCGAGTGGGACTGCTGCGACGCGAGCGCGCTGATGGCCTCGCTCCGCGCGCTGTAGCCGGGGTCGAGCAGGCCGGCGACGACGATCGCCGCGCCGGCTGCCACGGCGCTGACCGTGGCCACGCGGACCAGGCGCGTGCCGGTGGCGCCCTCCGTCGGGGTGGCGACCAACTGGGGGGTGACGACAGTCACGATGACTCCTCTTTCGGTGGGGGCGGCGCTGTGTGCCGCTTGGTGGTGTCGATGCTGTGCGGTGCCGGTTGCCGATTCCCTGCAGGAACCTTGCACGGGGGTCACGCGCCGAGGACCTGCGGCCGGAGCGCCGCGACCTGGGCGATGACGTCGTCGATGGCCGCGGGGTCGACCCCCAGGGAGGCGAGCGTGTCGAGCAGGTGTCCGGCCGTCCGGTCGAAGACGTCGTCGGTGAGGTGCAGGTGCGCGTGCACGCCCGTCAGCCGGGCCGGTCGCGGGTGGCCGCCGAGCACGACGACCAGGACGTCGGTCATGTGGCCGCGTTGCCGGTCCAGGTCGACGCCGTCGAAGTAGGGCGCCAGCGCCGGGTCGGTGAGGATCCGCCGGTACAGGTCGTTCACGGCGGCATGCACGGCTCCGGCGCCGCCCAGCCGCTCCACGAGGTCGCTCATCGCCGACCCCCGAGCTCGACCACGTACATGGCGCCCAGCAGCAGCGCCGCCCCGAGCACGATCCGCCCCGTGACCGCGGCTCCGGTCAGGACTGCGGTCACCCCCGCCATCGCCGGCTCGAGGGTGAGGATCACCGCGGCGCGGGTGCCGCTGAGCCGGGACTGCGCCCAGCTGAGCAGGACCATCGCGGCGGCTGTGGCCAGGACGGCGAGGAACAGCACGCTGGTCCACGACGCCATGTCGGGCGGCATCGCGGGGACAGGTGGCCCTCCAGTGAGGGACGACCGCAGGGTCACGACGAGCAGGGCGAGGCCCGCGACCGTCGCCGTCTGGACGCGCGCCAGCCGCAGGGCGTGACCCGGCAGCGACCACCGCGAGAGCAGCACCACGTGCACGCCCCAGGCGGCGGCGGACGCCAGGGTCAGCAGCTCGCCGGGGCCGAGCCCCGTCATGCGCAGGCTCAGCACGACGACACCGGCCGTCGCGAGCCCGACGCCGGCCCAGGTGGCCCGGCCGAGCCGCTCGCGGAAGAGCAGCCAGGCCGCCAACGGCGCAACGACGACGAGCAGGCTCGTCAGGAAGCCGGACGTCAGGGCGTCGGTGAAGGTCAGGGCCCAGGCCTGCAGGAGGAAGCCCGCTCCGAGCAGCGCTCCGAGGACGATCCCGCGTCCGCGCAACGGGGGCGGCAGGGCCGGCGCCGCGCGGGTGGCCAGCGTGAGGAGCACGGTGGCGAGGCCGAAGCGCCAGACCACGAGATCGGCGCCCGGCAGGGTGGTCGCGGCGCCGTCCGCCACGGTGAACGTCACGCCCCAGAGCACCGCGACCAGCGCGAGAGCCGCCGGCGCGAGCCAGCCGGGCACCTGCGGTCGGGTCGGTCGTCGGGTGTCGATGAGCGGTGCGGCGGTCATGGTCGGGCCCCTTCGGTCGGTGGCCCGAGCGTGCAAGGCCCCCTTTGACGGAGGCCTGCAGAAAACCTGCAGATACCGGATCCGGCCGCAACGTTCCTGCAGGCGTCCGGCGCGAGCGTGTGGGCAGCGCCGAGACGCGGCGCACGGAGAGGAGTCCGACATGTATGCGCACGAGTTCCCGCTGTGGGCTGCCACGCACGACACCCCGCAGCACGACCTGCCCGCCGTCGACTGGCGGACCTCGCGCCTCGCGGCGGCCGTCCGCACCGTCCTGCGGGCACTGCGTGTCCCGGCGGTCCGCTCATGAGCGTCGAGCCGGCGGCGTTGCTCGAGCTGTGGTCCCGACCGCACGCCGACCCCGCGCGGGCGGCGGACGCGTTCCGCGAGCTCTACGCCGACCCGGTCCGGGTCAACGGCGCGCTGCTCACCATCGGCGACCTGGTGCACGCCGCGGCGTCGCTGCAGGGCGCGCTCGACGACGTGCACCGGGAGATCCTCGAGGTGTGCGACGCCGGCTCGAAGGTCGCCGTCGCCTTCCGGCTGGAGGGCCGGCACGTCGGACCGCTGACGACGCCCGTCGGCGTGCTGCCGCCGACCGGCGAGCGCGTGTCGATCCGGGTGATCGACGTGCTCACGCTCGCCGACGGGCTGATCACGGAGATCACCATGGTCGCCGAGGCGCCCGTCACTAGGCTCGCGTCGTGACGTTGGTGCCCGTGGACGCCGAGAACGAGGCGGCCGTCTGCGCGATCCGGGTGTCGGCGGACCAGGAGCGGTTCGTCGGCACCGTCCGGGGCGCGCTCGCGGACGCGGCCGACTACCCCGAGGCCCGGCCGTGGTACCGCGCGGTGTACGCGGACGGCCGCCCCGTCGGGTTCGTCATGCTCAGCTGGGACGTCGAGCCCCGGCCGCCGGTGATCATCGGCCCCTGGTTCCTGTGGAAGCTGCTGATCGACGAGTCGCAGCAGGGCCGGGGCCACGGTGCCCGGGCGGTCGAGGAGGTGGCGGCCCTCGTCCGCGCCGAGGGCGCCACCGAGCTGCTCACCAGCTACGTCGACGGGCCGGGCGGCCCGGCCGGGTTCTACGCGCGGCTCGGGTTCGTGCCGACGGGGGAGCGGGACGTGAACGACGAGGTCATCGTGAGGCTCGACCTGCACCGTTAGCCTCGGGGTCGTGGACACGGCGGCCGGGAATGACGAGACCGACGTCCTTGCGGACCTCCGGCGCTACCCCGACCTCGAGGCGCCGAACCTGCACGCGGTCGACGCGAGCGACCGGCTGATCCTCGACGAGGCCGCGCCCGCGCTGGACGGCGCGGACGGCTCGGGCGTCGTCGTGATCGGCGACCACCACGGCGCGCTGACGCTGGGCGCGATCACGCGGCACGGGCTCTCCGGGGTTCGCACGCACCAAGACCGCCTCCTCGGCGAGCAGGCGCTGCACGCGAACGCCGAGCGGCTCGGGATCGGCGGCTTCACGTCGCACGAGCTGACGCCGGAGCTCGTGGCGAACGCTCGGGTGGTGCTGCTCCAGCTGCCGCGGTCCCTCGACGCGCTCGACGAGATCGCCGGACTGATCGCGGACCACGCCGAACAAGGAGTGGTCGTCGTCGCGGGCGGGCGGGTCAAGCACATGACGACCGCGATGAACGACGTCCTCGGGCGCCACTTCGCAGCCGTGCAGGCGCACCTGGCCCGGCAGAAGTCGCGGGTGCTGGTCGCTCGAGAGCCACAGGCCGACACAGCAAGGCGCTGGCCCAAGAGCCAGGTGCACTCGGACCTCGGCATCACGGTCTGCGCGCACGGCGGCGCGTTCGCCGGAACCGGGATCGACATCGGCACGCGCGCGTTGCTCGAGCACCTCGACGCGATGCCGCCCGACGCGACGAGCGCCGTCGACCTCGGGTGCGGAACGGGCGTGCTGGCGGTCCTCCTGGCACGAGCGAACGACGAGCTGACCGTGACGGCGACCGACGAGTCCGCCGCCGCAGTCGCCTCGGCGCGTGCCACGGTGAGGGCGAACGGTCTGGAGGGTCGCGTCCACGTCGTGCGCGCGGACGGCGCGACATCAACACAGGACGCGAGCGTCGACCTGGTCCTGCTCAACCCGCCCTTCCACGTCGGCGCCGCGGTGCATGACGGGGTGGCGCGGACGCTGTTCGCCGAGGCCGCGCGCGTCCTCAAGCCGGGCGGCGAGCTGTGGGCGGTCTGGAACTCGCACCTACGCTACCGACCGACTCTGGAGCGCGTCGTCGGGCCGACCCGCCAGGCCGGCCGCGACCCGAAGTTCACGGTCACGGTCTCTTCGCGCAGGGCATAGCACGCCCGGGATGCATCAGCAGAAACCGGACGTACGCTCGACGGGATGATGCGTCCCACAGCGTCCACGGTCGGCGAGCTGCGCGCCTCCGGCCACGTCCACACGTCGGTGCGGGAAGAGATCCGCGCCAACCTCCTCGAAGCCCTCAGAGAGGGCCGCAATCCCTGGCCCGGCATCCACGGGTTCGACGACACGGTCGTCCCGCAGCTCGAGCGCGCGCTCATCGCCGGGCACGACATCGTGCTGCTCGGCGAGCGCGGGCAGGGCAAGACGCGGCTGCTGCGCACGCTGCAGGGCCTGCTCGACGAGTGGTCGCCCGTGATCGAGGGGTCGGAGATCGGGGAGCACCCGTACGAGCCGATCACGGCGGCGAGCAAGCGCAAGGCGATCGCCCACGGCGACGACCTGCCGATCACCTGGCGACACCGCGACGAGCGGTACGTCGAGAAGCTCGCGACGCCGGACACGAGCGTGGCGGACCTCATCGGCGACGTGGACCCGATGAAGGTCGCGGAGGGGCGCGCGCTCGGCGACCCCGAGACGATCCACTTCGGCCTGGTCCCGCGCGGGCACCGGGGGATCGTCGCCATCAACGAGCTGCCCGACCTCGCCGAGCGCATCCAGGTCGCGATGCTCAACGTGATGGAGGAGCGGGACATCCAGATCCGCGGCTACGTGCTGCGCCTGCCGCTCGACGTGCTCGTGGTGGCGACCGCGAACCCCGAGGACTACACCAACCGCGGGCGGATCATCACGCCGCTCAAGGACCGGTTCGGGGCCGAGATCCGGACGCACTACCCGACCGAGCTCCACGACGAGGTCGCGGTCATCCGGCAGGAGGCGCTGCTCCACGCCGACGTGCCCGACCACCTCATCGAGATCCTGGCGCGATTCACGCGGGCGCTGCGCGAGTCGAGCGCGGTGGACCAGCGCAGCGGGGTCAGCGCGCGGTTCGCCATCGCGGGCGCGGAGACGGTCGCCGCCTCGGCGCTGCACCGGGCCGCGCGGCAGGGCGAGGAGCACGCCGTGGCCCGGCCGGTCGACCTCGAGACGGCGGTCGACGTGCTCGCGGGGAAGATCGAGTTCGAGTCGGGGGAGGAGGGGCGCGAGGACGAGATCCTCGACCACCTGCTTCGCACCGCGACGGCGGAGACGGTTCGCGCGCACTTCCGCGGCATCGACTTCGGCCTGCTGGTGGACGCGATCCAGGGCGGTGCCATGGTGACCACGGGCGAGCAGGTCACGGCCCGCGACGTGCTGTCCGGCCTGCCCTCGCTGGGGGAGTCGGAGCTCTACGACGAGATCACCGAGCGGCTCGGCGCGGCGAACGACGGCGAGCGGGCGGCCGCCATCGAGCTCGCGCTGGAGGGGCTCTACCTGGCCCGCCGGATCAGCAAGGAGTCCGGGGGCGGCGAGACGATCTATGGCTAGACCCAACCGGCGCCTCGCGAGGTACACCACCTACACGGACGGGCCCGATCCGCTCGCGCCGCCGGTGGACCTCGCGGAGGCGCTGGACGCGATCGGCCAGGACGTCATGGCGGGCTACTCGCCCGAGCGGGCGATGCGCGAGTTCCTGCGGCGCGGCGGTCGCGACCAGGCCGGCTTGGACGAGCTGGCGCGGCGGGTCGCCGAGCGACGCAATGCGCTCAAGCGCGAGAACAACCTCGACGGCACGCTGCAGGAGGTCAAGGAGCTGCTCGACCGGGCCGTGCTGGCCGAGCGCAAGCAGCTGGCGCGCGACGTCGACATGGACGAGGGCGACCGGGCGCTGGCGCAGATGCAGCTCGACAACCTCCCGTCCTCGCCGGCGGCCGCCGTCAACGAGCTCAACGGGTACGACTGGCGCAGCGCCGAGGCGCGGCAGGAGTTCGAGAAGATCAAGGACCTGCTGGGCCGCGAGGCGCTCGACCAGCGCTTCGCCGGGATGAAGCAGGCGCTGGAGAACGCCAGCGACGAGGACCGCGCGGCCCTGAACGAGATGCTCCAGGATCTCAATGGGCTCCTCGACAGCCGCAAGCGCGGCGAGGACACCCAGGAGCAGTTCGACGACTTCATGGCCAAGCACGGCGACTACTTCCCCGAGCAGCCGCAGAACCTCGACGAGCTCCTCGACGCCCTCGCCCAGCGGGCCGCGGCCGCGCAGCGCATGCGCAACTCGATGACGCAGGAGCAGCGCGACGAGCTCGACGCGCTGGCCCAGCAGGCGTTCGGCTCGCCGGACCTCATCAACGAGCTCGGCCGGATGGACGACAGCCTGCGCGCGCTGCGCCCCGGCGAGGACTGGGGGAGCTCGGAGCGCCTCGACGGGGACAACGGGCTCGGGCTCGGCGATGGCACCGGCCTGTTCCAGGACCTCGCGGACCTCGACGCCCTCGCCGACCAGCTCGCACAGTCCTACCAGGGCTCCGAGCTGGACGACCTCGACCTGGAGAAGCTGGCGCGCCAGCTCGGGCAGGACGCGGCCGTCGACGCCCGCACCCTGCAGCGGCTGGAGCGGGCGCTGCGCGAGTCCGGCACGATCCGGCGCGGCTCGGACGGCCAGCTCGCGCTGACGCCCAAGGCCATGCGCCAGCTCGGGAAGTCCGTCCTCAAGGCGGTTGCCGACACGATGTCCGGCCGCACCGGCGGGCACGAGGTCCGACGGTCCGGCGCCGCCGGCGAGCCGTCGGGGTCGACCCGGCAGTGGGCGTACGGCGACACCGAGCCCTGGGACGTGAGCCGCACGATCACCAACGCGCTGGTCCGGTCCGGGGGCACGACGATCCAGGTCGACGACGTCGAGGTGCAGGAGACCGAGGCGCGGACGCAGGCGTGCGTGGCGCTGCTGGTCGACACCTCGTTCTCCATGGCGATGGAGGGGCGCTGGGTGCCGATGAAGCGCACGGCGCTCGCCCTGCACACGCTGGTCACCAGCCGGTTCCGCGGCGACGACCTGCAGCTCATCGGGTTCGGGCGCACAGCCGCGGTGATGGAGATCGAGCAGCTGGTCGGGCTCGACGAGAAGTGGGAGAAGGGTACGAACCTGCACCACGCGCTCCTGCTGGCCAACCGGCACTTCCGCAAGCACCCGAACGCGCAGCCGGTGCTCCTCATCGTCACCGACGGCGAGCCGACCTCCCACCTGGAGTCGAGCGGCGAGGTCTTCTTCGACTACCCGCCGGCCCCGATGACGATCGCCCTGGCGGTGCGCGAGCTCGACGGCTCGACGCGCCTGGGCGCGCGCACGACGATCTTCCGGCTCGGCGACGACCCCGGTCTCGCGCGGTTCGTCGACGCCATGGCCCGGCGCGTCGGCGGCACGGTCGTCACGCCCGAGACCGACGACCTCGGCGCGGCAGTCATCGGGTCGTACCTCAGCTCGCGCCGCAACGGAGCCTTCGGCGGCTGGGGTCGCGACGACGACTGGTAGGGCTCAGAAGAACGGCCAGGGGAACGCTGGCATCTGACCGTGCGGCCCGGGGAAGACGCCGTGGCGCAGCAGCCGGTCGCAGCGCTTGGCCAGCGCGACCAGTTCCGGCTCGGTGAGCAGCGGGGCCAGGCGCTGACCGAGCTCGCCGTGGAGCGACGAGCGCACCGTGTCGATGCCGGCGATCTCGACGTCGTCCAGCGGATCGCCTCGCCAGCCCCAGAGCACCGTCCGCAGCTTGTGCTCGACGTGGAACGTGACGCCGTGGTCGACCCCGTAGCGGTGCCCGTCCGGCATCGGCAGCACGTGGCCGCCCTTGCGGTCGGCGTTGTTCACCACGACGTCGAACACGGCCATCCGGCGCAGCGCCGCCGAGTCCTCGTGGATCAGGGTCAGCGGCTGGTCGTCGTCGTCGATGCCCTCGAAGACCGCGCGCCAGCCGTCGGGCGGCACGGCCCGCGCCGGGACGACGTCGACCGGGTCCTGCGACGCGTCGGGCTCCTGCCAGAGCTGCACCATGCCGGGGCCGAGTGGCCCGTCGCGCAGGAACGTGGTCGGCACGACGTCCCACCCGAACACCTCCGAGACCAGGTACGCGGCGGCCTCGCGGTTGGCCAGGGTTCCGTCGGGAAAGTCCCACAGCGGGCGCTCCCCGGCGACGGGCTTGTAGACGACCTGGACGTCGCCGATCGCGCCGAGGAAGGTCGCGTTCGACGCGACCGTGATGCGTCCGAGGAGCTCGAGCTCGCCGTCGGGGAGATCGGTCACAAGGAGGGCGCGGCGCACACGTGGCCGTCGTCGTCCATCGGGCTGCCGCACAGCGGGCACAGGGGCCGACCGGACCGGACGACCTGCCGGGTGCGCTGGACGAACGCCCGCGCGGTCCCGACCGGCATCCGGACCAGGAGCATCTCGCTGGGCTCCGTCTCGGTCTCGTCGTCCTCGTCGGTGTCGTCCAGCGGGAACGCCTCGACCACGACCTGGGCGGTGGTGGGGTCCCAGGCCAGGCGCAGGGAGCCCGCGCGGAACTGCTCCTCGACGGGCTGGTCGAGGGGGTCGTTGTCGACCAGCTCGGCCGCCGTGGCGGCGGGGACGTTGAACCTGTTCGCGCCGTCGGCCATGAGCGCGTCGAGGATCTCGTCGATCGTCTCGGCGAGCACCGCGGACTGCTCCTTCTCCAGCGCCACGCTCGCGCTGCGGGCGCCGTCGCGCACCTGCAGGTAGAACGTGCGGGAGCCGGGGCTGCCGACGGTGCCGACGACGACGCGGTCGGGCCAGTCGAACTGGTGGACGACGGAGGGCATGTCACCCATTTTACGAGGCGGCGCCCGGACCCGCCCCGCCGCCCACCGGCGCGTCACCGACCGGGACCGCGGCCCGCAGCCAGGACAGGTCGCCGGAGTCCGTGTTGGTGGCCACCACATCGGGACGCGCGGTGCCGTACCGGACGATCGAGGCCGATCCCGGATTGACGTTGAGGCGCTGGAAGAGGTCGAGGTGCATGCCGAGGGCGTCCGCGAGCACGGACTTGATGATGTCGCCGTGCGTGACCGCCACCCACACCGCGCCCGCGCCGTGCTCCGCCTCCAGCGCGGCGTCGTGCCGGCGGACCGCCGCCACGGACCGGGTCTGCATGGCGCTCATCGACTCGCCGCCCGGGAAGGTGACCTCGGACGGCCGGCTCTGCACCACCGACCACAGCGGCTCCTTGGAGAGGTCGCGAAGGGCGCGCCCCTGCCACTCGCCGTAGTCGCACTCGACGATGCCGGACTCGAGCTCAACGGCCAGGGAGTGCGGCTCGGCGATGATCCGCGCCGTCTGCCGGCACCGAGCCAGCGGGCTCGAGACGACCGCGACCAGCGGCACGACGGCGAGCCGTTCCGCCGCCTTCGCGGCCTGGCTGCGGCCGACGGCATCGAGATCGACCCCGGCGGCCCGACCGGTCAGGATCCCCGCGACGTTCGCCGTGCTGCGGCCGTGCCGGACGAGGATGACGGTGGCCATGCCAGGAGCCTAGGCACTCGGACCTCGACGGGACGGCAGGCGGCGGGGCGCAGCGCGGTCCCGCGTCATGACCAGCACAGCCACCCCGGCCACGAGGACCGCGCAGGCGGTGCGGGCACCGGAGTCCTCGAGCACGTCGAGCGTGAGCCGCCGGGCGCCGAGCAGCAGGGCGACGACGAGCAGAGTCGCGGGGATGGCGGCGGGGACGTCGGGCCGGACCCTGGCGGCGACCACCCCGGCGGCGATGCCGARCGCCACGAGGAGGGCCATCGTCGCGAGGGGACCCTCGAGCAGGTTTCGGGGCACCGTTCCCGCGAGGCCTGCCACGGCGGCGCTCGCGGCTACGCCAGCGGCCACCAGGCCGAGGGCCAGTCGCGCGACCGTCCGGCGCCGCACGGTGAGCGGCGACGTGCAGGTCAGGTCGACCAGGCCGTCGTCGCACAGGGACGCGGTCCCCGCGGCGATCAGGACGGCGGCCGCCGAGAGGGCGAGCTCGACCGCCCCGCTCGGCCCCCAGCGCACCGTGGCGAAGCCGCCGACCGCCGCGACCGCGTCGAGCACCAGCGCGAAGGTCCAGCCCGGCCGGCGCACCGCCGCGGACAGGGCAGCGCTCACCTCAGCTCACCTCAGCCGACGACCTGGAACCAGGCGAACGCCTGATGGGTCGCCCAGATCTGCATCGCGAAGCCCAGGGCCGCCACGACGGCGCCCGCGAGGACGAGGCGAAGCGGGTGCCACCGCGTCCCCGACGACCGCGCGAGCGCAAGCCCGGCGAACAACAGGGTCACGCCGACCAAGAAGACTCCGTGCCAGCCGACGCGCGCCACCTCCATCTGGACCGCGTAGAACTGCGGGTCGTACGAGTCGGGCAGGTCGAGCAGCGGCGACTGCTGCAGGACCTCGCGGGACGGGAACGACCCGAGGGCGTGGGCGGCCCGGGGGGCGAGGGAGACCGGCGTGAGGAACGCCGCCGGGAACCACGACCACAGCCAGAACCCGTCGACGAGGAAGAACGAGCCGACGACGCCCACCACGACGCCGACCGCGCGCGAGCGGGTCACCCGAGCGGTCGCGACGCCCGCCGCGAAGGCTGCGGCGGTCTGCGCGACGGGGCTGGCGATCTCGGCCGCACTCAGCCGGAACAGACCCGTGCCTCGGGCTTCGCCGACGGGGATGCCGCCGGCCCGGATGACGAGCACCGCGACGTACAGCGAGAGGGCCGCGGCGAGCGCCACCGGGACCAGGCCGGCGAGCAGCAGGGCCACGGTCCGGTCGCGCTGGCTGGGCGCCACGGCGCGGAACGTCTCCGCCGTCGTGTCCTCACGGTCCCGCGTCGCCGCGAGCGTGGCGACGATGAACGTCGCGGCGATGAGGAACGTCCAGGTGGCCATGCTGGAGTACGCGTCGTCGGCCCACCTGTTGGTCGGGATGTCCCACAACAGGGAGGTCTCCTGGACCAGCGTGGCCACGACGCCCGCGAGGAGCACCGGGTGCCGGACCAGCCGTCGCGCCTCGATGCGGGCCAGGGCAGTGAGCGTGGATCGCCCGACCAGCCGGTCGGCCGGCGCGTCGGCCTGCGTGGTCAGCGCCATGTCAGCACCTCGACCTCCTCGATCGGACCCTCGCCCGGCACCTGGCCGGTGAGCACCAGGTAGCCGTCCTCGAGGGTGGGTGTGCCGAGCGTCGCGCCGGTGGGCGGTGTGCCGATGTGCCGGTACTGGCCGTCGGCGGTCACCCAGGACAGCAGGGCGCGCGGCTCCGGGCCGTCCGAGATCCACACCCGGCCCGCGGCGTGCGCGGCCAGTGCGGCGGGTGCGCCCTGGAAGCGGACCCGGCCGCGGTCGACGACGACCACGCGCGAGCAGACCGCCTGGATGTCCTCCGTGAGGTGCGTCGACAGCACGACGCACCGGTCGCGCGCCGCGTCGCTGACCACCTCGCGGAACCGCAGGCGCTGGACCGGGTCGAGCCCGACCGTCGGCTCGTCGAGGACGAGGAGCTCCGGGCTCCCCAGCAGGGTCTGGGCGAACGCCACACGGCGGCGCATCCCGCCGGAGAGGGCGCCCATCCGCTTCTGCATCTGGTCCTCCAGGCCGACGGCGGCGAGCACGCGGCGGACCTCGCGACGCCGCTCCGCGACGGGGCCGATCTCCTTGAGCACCGCGATGTAGTCGACGAAGTCGTACGCGGTGAACGTCCGGTAGTGGCCGGGCTCCTGGGGCAGGTACCCGAGGGCGCGGCGGATAGCCAGCCGTCCGTCCGCGGTTGCGGCGTCGTGCCCGAGCAGCCGGACCGAGCCCGAGTCGGGCGCGAGGGCGGTGGCGAGGATCCGTAGCAGCGTCGTCTTGCCGGCGCCGTTGGGACCGAGGATGCCGGTAATCCCCGGGCCGGCCTCGAACGAGACCGAGTCGAGGGCGGGGACACGGCGGAAGTGCTTGCTGACGCCGCTGACGGCGATGGTCGGGGTCATGCCGGGGTGATCCTCTCGAAGCGGGCGCGACGGGCGACGATCAGGGTGGCGGCGACGGCGCAGAGCGTCGCCAGGGCGATCTGGCCGCCGGCCTGTGCCTGGGGGAGCAGGTCGAGCAGGCGGTCCACGCTGCCCCGGGCGCCCGGCAGCGCCGCCAGGTTCACCAGCAGCCACGCCACCGCCACGCCCGCCGCGGCGTACAGCGGCCGGACGAAGGTGAGCGCGGCCAGGGTCAGCAGGGTGAGCGCCAGGGCGGGGAGCAGCCAGAGCACCGGCTGGACCTCGGGGACGGCCAGGGAGAGCAGCGCCGCGACGGGGAGCGAGACGACCAGCGCGGTCAGCGTGCGCAGCAGGAGGCGTCGGGCCGACGAGTACGGCGCGACGACCGCGAGCTCGTACGCGGGCTCGCCCCAGGCGCCGTAGGCGAGCGCCACCGCGGGGATCGGCAGCGCCGGGACCAGCAGGACGAACGTCGCGACGCCGATCGCCTCGGACGCGACCATCGAGAACACGGTCGCGACGACGAGGACCGCGAACGCCGCGATCCACGCCCGGCCCGTGGGCTCCGACGCCGTGATCACCCGAGCCGTTCCCTCGCCGACGCCGCAGCGCACGAGCGTCCGCTCCAGCCAGCCGAGCCGGGGTTCGTCGACCCGGTCGGTCAACCGCTCCCACGAGTCCGCGTGCCGACCGGCGAGCGCCGGAACCTGGGACGTGGCCAGGCGCAGCGCGCTCTGGCACGTCTCGCACACCGTGAGGTGCGCCTCCACGGACGCGCTGCGGGCGTAGTCCAGGTCGTCGTCGATGTAGGCAGCGAGCTGGGCGGCGGCGATGTGCCAGGTCATGAGAGTGCCTCCCGGAGCTGGGTGCGCGCGCGGAGCATGCGGGTGCGGACGGTCCCCGCCGGGATGCCGAGCAGGCGGGCGGCCTCGCTGCTGGACAGGCCGTCGAGGACGACGGCGGTCATGACGGCACGCAGCTCGGGGGAGAGCCGGTTCAGTGCCGTCCCGACGTCCCCGTGCTGGACGCCGAGCAGCAGCACGTCCTCGGCGGACGGCTGGCTGACGTCGGGCAGGAACGCGCTCGGGAACGGGCGGCGGGGACGCAGCGACGCGAGCAGCCGGCGGATGGCGATGCCCCACAGCCAGGCCTCGACGACGCCGCTGCCGGTGTACGCGCCGGGCTTGCGCCAGACGGCGACGAAGACGTCCTGCACGACCTCCTCGACGAGACCGCTGTCCGCGCAGCGCCGGCTGAGGCGCAGCCGGAGCCAGGGCGCGTGCCGGTCGTACAGGTCCCGCAGCGCCGCTCGGTCGCGCTCGGCCATCGCGACCAGCAGGTCGCGGTCGGTGCGTTCGCGGTCGTCGTCCACAGCCACTTGTATCCGCCGGCCCTCCGGACTGTTCTGCCGGCCGGTCGCGTCGCTACAGCTTGAGCGAGATGAGCGTCCCCCCGGTGTCCTCGTCGAGGGCGTTCGTCGTCGCATAGAGAGTCGACCCGCTGACGTCCACGTCGGCCGCCATGACCGCGCCGAGGAAGAGGCTCGCGGTGTGCGACCCGGCGGCAACCTTGAGGATGCCGGGCCCGAACAACGACGCGACGTACAGGTTGCCGCGACCGTCGAACGCGAGGCCGGTCGGTGTCACGAGGTTGTCGACGAAGACCTGCGTCTGCCCGGTCGCGGGGGCCACCCGGAACACGGCACCGCGAGCGCCGAGGGAGGCGTCCTCCGGCCCTCCTGGGAGCGACGACACGTACAGCCAACCGTCCGGTCCCACCTCGACGTCCGTCGGCACCGGTTCGAAGACGTAGGTCAGGCCGACGCAGGCGCCGATGCCGAGGGCGGTGCCGGCCTCGGGGGAGATGACTGCCGGGCGCGGCGGCAGGACCGCCACGGTCCGGATCGCGCCGGTGGTGAGATTCACGGCGAGCACGGCGTTCATGCCTGCGTCGGCGACGTACGCGACATTGCCGGCGACCGTCAGCGCGTAGGGGTGCGAGTCGACCTCCCCCGTGTAGCTGGTGGGGAACTGGAGTGCTGCGAGCTGCGCGACGCACTGGGGGTGGGCCGCGACGTCCGCGTCGGAGAGCCCGTAGTGCGCGCCGGCGTCCGCGTTGTTCGTGGTCTCGTAGGCGCCGATCTGATCGGTGACGGTGCTGACCGTCCCGCGCCCGTGGATCGACTTGAGCGACCCGGCCAGTGGCCGGGGGTCCTCCGGACCCGCTCCCTGGCTCTCCAGGAAGTACAGCGTGCTCCCTCGGTAGTCGCTGCCCGCGACGTCCCAGCCCGGGGCCTCGTAGACCGTCGCACTCGACCAGTTGTCGAACGTGGTGAGCTTGGACTGGAACTCCTGGGAGACGGTGACGTCCTTGCCCGGCCCACCGGACACGTGGAGCGGACTGACGAGACCCTGGGCGAGCGTCGTGGGTCCGGACGGCGGCGGGGCCGCGCTGGCGGCGGCGGCTGGCCCGAGGACCAGGAGAGCAGCGGCGCTGACGATGGCAACGGGAATCCTCATCGATCTCCTCCATCTGCACGGACGGGCGCGACAAATACCACAAAACACCGCGAATGACCTTACGCGCGTGCGCCGGTGCTGGCCAGCATCTGGCGGACGCCGACCGCGTTGTTCAGCGGTGCGTCGTCAGTGCTCGCCCTTGATCACGAAGTAGGAGCCGCGGATCGTGCCGGCCAGCTTCGACTTCTGCCGCGCGAACTTGAAGGTCGTCGCCAGCTCCTCGGGCACGTCCATGCCGTCGGACAGCTTGAACCCGACCGCGCGCTTCGTCCCGTCGGCCAGGCCGTACATGACGTTGATGGACAGGCCCGACTCGTAGAAGACGTAGGCCATGCGGGTGCCGTCGACGACGAACTCCGTCGCCTCGAGCGGGCGGCTCGCGATCGTGAGGTCGCGCTCGTCCTGGAGGATCCCGTGCACCCAGTCGACCGTCTCGGTCGCCTCGGCCGCCGGCTCGACGGTGAACACGTGGTCGAACTTGTTCTTGAAGTAGCGGGCCTCGTTGGCGCGCAGGCCGGCGAGCGCGTCGGCGACCGGCGACGACTCGAGCCCGACGGTGGACACCTGCGTGAAGTCGACGACGTACGGCACGTGAGCCTCCCAGCGCGGAACGGACGCAGCGAGCGTATCCGCAGGTCAGTACTGTCCGCGGACCTTCAGCCACGCCGGTCGACCGTCGGGGTCGACGATCGCGTGGTACGGCGGCGTGGCGAGCAGGCGCTGCCAGCGCGGCAGCGGCGCGACCGCGTGCACCCGGAGCCGACCCGGTGGACGGGGACCGGACCGGCCGCCCGCGTACCAGGCGTCGAGCGCCGCCGCGCTCGACCGGACGGCCTCGACCGCCTCGTCCGGATCGAGCAGCCCGTCGTCGCCGTCGCGGTCCAGGTGCTCGCGCCACAGCTCGAGCCTCAGGTCGCGCGCGAAGCCCCGTGCCCCGTCGCCCAGGCCCGCGGGGTCACGCGGCTCCCGCTCGTCGCGGCGCCGGTCGAGGACCGCCGCCGTGAGCTCGGAGTCGTGCGTCCAGGACCGGCGGTTGAGGTTGTCGCTGCCCACCGTGGCCCACACGTCGTCGACCACGCAGACCTTGGCGTGCACGTACACGGGCGTGCAGTGCCGGTTCTCGACGTCGAGGACCTGGACGCGGTCACCGCCCGCGGCGCGCACGATCTGCAGCGCCCGCGCGTGGCCGAGCCGGACGGGCGGCTGGCTGAACCGGCCGTCCTGGTCCGGGTAGCGGGGGACGACGGCAATCAGGTGCAGCGTGGGCTCGCGGCGCAGCGCGGCGGCGAACACGCGCGCGACGTCGGCCGACCACAGGTACTGGTCCTCGACGTAGACGAGACGGCGGGCCCGGCGCAGCGCCTTGGCGTAGCCCCGGGCGGCACTGCGCTCGCCGTCGGGCGCGAACGGGTAGCCCGGGCGGCGCCGCGGGTAGGTACGCAGGACCTGCACCGCGCAGGTCCCCGCCTCGGGCGGGTCGGGCGCCGGCGCCGGGAGCGGCCCCGGGCGACGGTCCTCGCCGTGCAGCTCGTCGGGGATCACCTGCCACGGAAGCCGGGACAGCGGGGCCGGGTCCTCCCAGCGCTCGCGGAACACGTCCTCGACGTCGCGGACCGCCGGGCCGCTGATCCGCACGTGCACGTCGTGCCACGGGGGGCGCGGCCCGTACTCGTGGGAGAACGGCTGGGTCTGGGGATCGCCGCCGTGGTCGGCGTCGTCGCGCCGGCCGTGCGCCAGGTCGATGCCGCCGAGGAAGGCGACGTCTCGCGCGGGCCGCTCCGAGTGACGGATGACGACGAACTTCTGGTGGTGGCTGCCGACGGCGCGGACGCGCTGGTCCAGCAGCACCTCGCCGCCCACGTCGTTGACCCGCTCGGACAGGCTGCGGTTCTCCTTGCTGGAGAAGCGCAGCCGGTCCAGGTGCGAGCGCCACATCAGGCCCTTGACCAGCGCGCCGCGCAGCACGGCGTCCGACAGGGCCTCCGTGACCGTCGGTCCGTGGTCCGTCAGCCGCTCGTCGGGGTCCCCGCGCCAGTCGCTGAAGAGCACCAGGTCACCCTCGCCGGCCTGGGCCAGGTCCTCAGCGAGCACCGCGAAGTAGCGCGCGCCGTGCACGAGCGGGCGCACCGCGTTGCCCTCGGTCCACGGCCGGAGCCGCGTCGCGTCGTTGCCGCGCTGCGCTTCGGTGAGGAACCACCCGAGCTCGGTGCGTCCCGCGGCGACCGCCGGCAGGCTCACCCCGGACGGCGACCGCGGTCGACGCGTCGTGAGCCCGTGGAGGTGCACGGGACCCAACCTGGCACAGGTGGACGGTCGCGGCATGCGCGGGACGTGACCGGACAGACCCGGACTCTTGACGCGGATCGGACAGCGGGCCATAGGGTGGGGGTATCGCCATTTGGTAGGAGTGCTTACTAATTCGGTCAGACCTCCACAGCGTCGAGGAGAGCCCCATGCGCCGTTCCCGTCGGGTGTCCATGTCCGCAGCCCTTGCCGTCGGTGTGAGCGCTGCGCTCCTCGCGCCGCTGCCCGCGCAGGCGTCGTCGGCCCCGGCGAACGACGCGCCGAAGAAGGTGGTGACCGCCTACTTCGCCGACTGGGACGTCTACGGCCGGGGCTACCACGTGAAGGACATCCCGGCGACGCAGCTCAACGTCATCCAGTACGCGTTCGGCGTCCCGTGGTACGACGAGACGACGGGGGCGGCGAGCTGCAACACCCTCGATCCGTGGGCCGACTACCAGCAGCCCTACGGGACCGACATCGCGGTCGACGGCGTCGCGGACGACGCGGCGGACCCCGACCAGCACCTCTTCGGCAGCTTCAACCAGCTGCGCAAGCTCAAGGCGGCGAACCCGCACCTCAAGGTCGAGATCTCGCTCGGCGGCTGGACCAAGTCGACGTGGTTCTCGACGCTCGCGTCGACGCCGGAGCTCCGGCAGTCGTTCGTGGCGTCGTGCATCGACACCTTCATCAAGGGCAACCTGCCGGGCGGCGGGTGGCCCGCGGGCGCTGGGGGAGCGGGCGCCGCGGCCGGCCTGTTCGACGGCATCGACCTCGACTGGGAGTACCCGACGCAGGTGGCCGGCGGGAACGTCAACCCGACGCCGGCCGACCGGCACAACGCCACGCTGCTGGCGGCCGAGTTCCGCGCGCAGCTCGACGCGTACGGGGCCACCACGGGCACGCACTACCTGCTCACGGCGGCGCTCCCGGCCGCGAAGAGCTCCACGAAGTACTTCGAGCTCAAGGAGATCTCGCGGTACTTCGACTGGGACAACGTGATGACCTACGACTTCAACGTGCCCAGCGGCCCGAAGGCGGCGCCCAACACCCTGTTCACCCCCGACCCGCGGGATGCCAACGCCAAGGACCTCACCTGGAACACGAGCGGGACGGTCGCCTGGTACCTGCTCAACGGGGTGCCGGCCAGCAAGATCGTCGTCGGCGTGCCGTTCTACGCCCAGCAGTACCTGCGCACCGGCCCGGCGAACAACGGCCTCTACCAGCCCTTCGACAACACGGGCACCGACGCGAACGTGCTGACGGTCGACGCCACGCCGCAGCCGAGCTACCACGCGCTCGTCGACGAGGGCGGCTACGTGGACGCCGCCGGCGTCACCGGTGGCGCCGGCTACACGGTGCGCTGGAACCTGCTGGCCGGCGAGCCGTACCTGACCAACCCGGCGGCCGAGCACCCGCACCTCACCACCGGCCCGGCCACCGTCCCGACGTTGATCGCCTTCTCCAGCCCGCGATCCATCGCCGAGCGCACCAAGCTCATCAAGGCGCTGCACCTGCGCGGGGCCATGGCGTGGGAGATCAGCCAGGACTCGAACAGCCACGCCCTGATCGCCGCGCTGGCGCCGGTGCTGGGGTAGCCCTGCCCAGTTCGTCGGGCTTGTCCGGCGAGCGTGCCCAAGGCGCCTACCGGCTGAGCGAATGGTTGGTCGCCCGCGGTCGGGCACACGCCCGACCGTGGGCTGACACCAACCACGGAGATCGATCAGGGCAGTGCGCTGCCGCCGATCCGCAGCGTCCCGGTGAGTCGGATGTCGGTCGACGACGAGCCGACGTAGACCGGGATGTTGCCCCGGGGCGTGCGCCACCGGTCGCGGTCCACGTCCCAGTAGGAGACCGACTCGGGGCTGAGGGCGACGGTGACCTGCTTTCGTTCGCCCGGCTGGAGGGTGACGGTGGCCCAACCGGCCAGCACCTTCTTCGCGCTCTGCACCTGCCGGGTGGGCAGGTTGCCGACGTAGACCTGCACCGTCTCCGTGCCGGCGACGGCCCCGGTGTTGCGGACGGCGACCCTGACCTGGAGCCCGGTGCCCGCACCACCCGGACCGGCGCCCGCGACGAGGCCGGTCCGCAGGTTGCGGTAGTCGAACGTGGTGTAGGACAGCCCGGTCCCGAACGAGTACTGCGGCTGGATGCCGAACTCCTCATAGCCGCGGTAGCCCACATAGATGCCCTCGGAGAACTGCTGGTCCAGGCCTTCACCCGGGAACTGTGCGGGCGAGCTGACCGGAGTGCTCTTCTCGTCGACGGGCATCGTGATGGGCAGCTTGCCGGACGGGTTCACGTCGCCGAAGAGGATCCGGGCGAGGGCGTTGCCCTGCTCCTGGCCCCCGTACCACGAGTGCAGGATCGCGGGCACGCCCTGCTCCCAGTCGGAGGTCTGGACGGCGCCACCGGTGGACAGGACCACGATCGTGCGCGGATTCGCCGCAGCGACCTGGCGGATGAGCTCGACCTGCCCGTTGGGTAGGTCGAGGTCCGGCTTGTCGCCGCCCTCCGTGGAGTAGTCCCGGACGACGACCACGGCCGCCTGCGAGGACCGGGCCAGATCGGCTGCAGCCTGCGCCTGAGGTGCGACGACGCCCTCGGGCGGCGTCCACCCGAGCTGGAAGACCGCACCGGCGTCGGTACCGCCGGGACCGTTGTTGACGTACTCGACCCGCAGGTCGCGCCCGACGCCGGCCGCGAGATCCACGGGCACGGACGTCGTCGTCGGCCCCGCCGACGGTGTCGTCGTGAGCACCGGCACACCGTCCAGGAACACCACCGCTGTGCCCGTCGTGGTGACGGCCAGCCCATAGGTCCCGTCCACCGGGGCCGTCAGCGTGCCCGACCACCGGATGGAGGCGCCCATGTCCCTGGTCTGCAGCGGGAAGTGCGGCGACTGGGAGTTGAAGCCCTCGAACAGGAAGAAGCCTCCGTTGATGGCCGCGTACGGCTCTGTCCGGTCCGCGATCGGCGCACCGGTGAAGTCCTGCGTCGAAAAGTACTCCGCACGAAGACCATGCTCCGTCCCGACCGTCAGGAAGTCCGACGGGATCGGGTCCGGACCGGGGATCAGCGACGCCGACGTCACCGGGTCCGTACCCGCCACGTGGCGGACCAGGACCCCGGGGCCGACGCGGGCCTGGATTCCCTCGAGGGGGCTGACGGTGTACGTCGGCTTCACCAGCGAGCTGCCGCCGCCGGCGACGACCGCGTCGGCGTCCGCGCCGATGACGGCGATCGACCCGACCGAGCCCTGCAGGGGCAGTGCGCCGCCGTCGTTCTTGAGCAGCACCATCGCTCGCTCGGCGACCTCCCGCGCGAACTCGCCGTGCGCGGCCTCGGGCAGCGCCGAGATGACCGGTGGGTTGTCGAACAGCCCGAGCGCGAACATCGGCCGGAGGATGCGCAACACGGCGTCGTCGACCCGAGAGACGGGCACCTGCCCGGCGCGCACGGCGTCGAGGAGGGGACCGCAGAAGAAGCAGTCGCCCGGCCCGGTCTGCGGTGTGAAGTTCCCCGGCATCTCCTGGTCCAGACCGGCCAGGATCGCCTGGTTGGTGCTGTGGGTGGCGCCGTAGTCGCTCATGACCCAGCCCTGGAAGCCGATCTGCTCCTTGAGGATCTTGTTCATCAGCTCGTCGCTCTCGCACGCGTACACGCCGTTGACCTTGTTGAACGCGCACATCGCCGAGCCGGGGCGCCCCTCCTTGACGCCGATCGCGTAGGGACGCGTGTAGATCTCCTGCAGAGCCCGCTCGTCGACCACGGCGTTGCCGCCGTCGAGCCGGTTGGTCTCCTGCGAGTACACGTTGTAGTGCTTGATGTCGGCGACGACCGCGTTCGACTGGATGCCGCGGATATCGGCGGCACCGAGCGTGCCCGAGAGCAACGGGTCCTCGCCGAACGCCTCGAACGCCCGGCCGGCCTGCGCGACGCGAGCGATGTCCACGGCCGGGGCCAGCAGGACGTTGTGGCCCGTGCGGAACGCCTCGTCGCCTGCCACCGTGCCGTACTGCTGGGCCAGCGCGGTGTCCCAGGTGGCGGCCAGGGCGATGGGGGCCGGCAGCTGGGTGGCCTTCTGGTCGTTGACGTCGGGGTTGGCGATGCGGACGCCGGCAGGGCCATCCGCCATCGTGAGCGCCGGGATCCCCAGGCGTTCGATCGGGCCGTTGTAGAACCCGTAGAAGTTGTTCAGCTCTCCGTGGAGCATGTTGACCTTCTCGTCCAAGGTCATCTGGCGCAGCAGTGCGCGTGCGCGGCGGGTGTCGGGGCCCGACTCGTCCCACCACCACTGCGACGGCAGCGACCGCGCCTCCTGCAGGCGCTCGGTGACGGCGGCCTCACCGTCCGGATCATCACCGGCCGCGGCCGCACCTCCCGCGGGCACGATCATGGCCGCGGTGCACACCACCGCGACCAGCGAGAAGCGGGCCGACCTGCTCTGGACTGCGTGACGCATGGACCCTCCCTTGGGTCGGGCGCGGGACAGTCCATGGCGTCGTTGCCTCGGCGGGCTGCCCTCGCCGAAATACCAGTAGCGCACTGCAGTCACAAGGCGTCAAGCGGGTGAAAAGGTTGCTTTGACAAACCCAGGGCACGGTTGACGGGCTTCTTCGACGGGGATCTCGGCCTGAGCAGGCACGATTCCTCGTTCGGGTCCAGCCCCGCCCTCAGCGCGGCTCGCGCAGGCCGCTGGCCCGGCGCACCGGTCGCTCGACCGCGGCGCGGATCGCGTCCTGCGTGCCGATGACGCGCACGTGCTCGCGAGCGCGCGTGACCGCCGTGTACAGCAGCTCCCGGGTGAGCAGCGGCGAGGTCACCGGCGGCAGGAGGACCGTGACGCGCGCGAACTGGCTGCCCTGTCCGCGGTGCACGGTCATCGCGTGCACGGGCTGGACGGCGGGCAACCGGTACGGGCGCACCAGCCGCGGTCGGTCCGGCTCGCCGAACGCGACCGCGACCCCGCCGAGCCCGTCGGAGACCACCACGCCGGTGTCGCCGTTGAACAGACCGCTCGCGCGGTCGTTCTCCGTGACCAGCAGCGGACGGCCGAGCGGCCAGGCGCCCGCGCCGGCGCCGATCCACGACTCGGCCGTCGCGGCCCAGTGCGCGACGCCGAACGGCCCCTCGCGGTGGGCGAGCAGGAGCCGGTGGGTGCCCAGCGCGCGCAGGGCGGCGGGCGCGTCCCCGGCGCGGGCCGCCTCGATCAGCGCGCGGCCGCTGGTCTCGAGATCCTCCCGCAGGTCGGCGACGTCCTGCGGGGACAGGCGTTCGTCGGCCGGCTCGACCAGGGACAGATGCTCGCCGCCGGCGCGCAGGAGCGCGAGCGTGCTGTCGGCGTCGCCGAGCCGGATCGCCTCGGCCAGGGCGGCGAGCGCCGGCCCGTAGCGGTAGGTGTGGGTGAGCCGGACGACGCCCCGCGGGAGGGCCGCGACGAGGTCGCCCAGCACCGCGCCCGCCTCGACGCTGGCCAGCTGGTCCGGGTCGCCGACGAGCACGAGGCGGGCCGTCGGGCGCAGCGCCTCGACCAGGCGGGCCATCAGCGACAGGGACACCATCGAGGACTCGTCGACGATGACAACGTCGTGCGGCAGGCGGCGGAGGCGGTCGTGCCGGAAGCGCGTGGTGGTGCCGGGACGCCAGCCGAGCAGCCGGTGGACCGTGGTGGCCTGCAGGGAACCGACGGCCTCGCGGTCCGAGGCGCCGAGCTGCGCGATCTCCGCGTTGACCGACTCCTGCAGGCGCGCGGCCGCCTTGCCGGTCGGCGCCGCGAGCGCGACGCGCAGGCCCGACCCGGTGGCCGCCTGCAGCGCCGCCACCATCCGGGCGACCGCCGTGGTCTTGCCCGTGCCCGGGCCGCCCGTGAGCACCGTGAGGTGGGACGTCGCGGCGGTGCGGAGGGCCGCCCGCTGGGCGTCGTCGACGGTCGACGGGTAGAGGCGGTCGACGGCCGTCTCGAGCAGGCCCGGATCCGCGTGCGCCGGGCGGCTGACGCGGTCGAGCATCGCGGCGCGCACCGTCTGCTCGTCGCGCCAGTATCGGTCGAGGTACACGCGGCCGTCGACCCAGCGCAGCGGGCGGTCGGCGGGGCCGTCCGGTCCGTCGGCGACGATCGGGCTGCGGCGGACCGCGTCGTGCCAGCCGTCGGGTCGCGGGATCTCGAGATCGTCCAGCACGACGCACACGGACCCGCCCCGCAGAGCCTCCACGGCGAGCGCGGCGGCGAGGAGGACGCGCTCGTCGGTCTCGCCGCCGATCGCGCCGAGGCGCCGCGCGACGTGCACGTCGGCCGCCGTCAGGGAGTCGACGGAGGCGAGCAGCCCGGTCGCGCGCCACGGGACGGTCGCGGCGTGCGGGTCGTCGGCGACGGTCATGAGGCCGCCAGCAGGTCGGAGAGGGCGACGACGAGCGCCGCCGGCGGGCGCCAGGACACCACGCCGAACGGGACGCCGTCGTCCGTCGGGGTCGAGGGGCCGGCCATCCCGCGCAGGAACAGGTAGAGCCCGCCGCCGAGGTGCTCGGCCGGGTCGTAGGCGGGCAGCCGCCAGCGCAGGTAGCGGTGCAGCGCCGCCGAGTAGAGCAGCAGCTGCAGCGGGTAGTGGGCGTCCATCATCGCCGCGCGCGTCGACGCGGGGCGGTAGTGCCAGAGCGACAGCGGCTCGTCGAAAGGGCCGAGGCGGTTGGTCTTGTAGTCGACGACGAGGTAGCGGTGGCCGCCGTCCGCCGGCACGCGGAGCACGGCGTCGATGGAGCCGGTGAGGTAGCCGCGCAGGCGGGCGGTGGCCAGCGACTCGTCGTCCAGGCGGTCGGCGTAGGGCGCGAACGGGTCGTCCGCCGGCAGGTGCGCGCGCAGCAGGCCGGCGATGTCGCGGACCGTCCGCGCGTCTCGTCGGGGACCGGTGTCGCCGCCCGCCAGGGGCAGCTCGAACTCGAGCTCGGCGAGGCGATCCCGCGGGGCGATCTGAGCGAGCGAGAGGTCGCCGGCCAGGGGACCGAGGGGCGTGCGGAGCGAGGGCAGCAGCGCGGACGTCAGCGCGGCCGGGTCCACGCCGAGGAGGGCACCGGTGCCCGCTTCCCCGCAGCGCGTCTCGACCTCGGCGGCCAGGTCGGACGCGGCCGTGTCGACGAGCTCCAGCACCCGGTGGGCGAACGTGCCGAACGCCGTGCCGGACGGGAGGTCGGCCATCGGCGAGGGCAGCGCGCGGGTGTCGGCGTGCTCGTCACCGGGCACGGGCGTGACCTCCGGCTCGTCCTCGACGCCCGGGTCCTCGGGCTCCGACCCGACGCGGCCGGCGTCGTGGGCGGCGGCGGTCAGCGCCGAGTACGACGTCCGGCGCCAGGACACGTCGGGTCGCCGGTCCAGCCGGGCGGCCCGCAGGTCCGCGGGCGGGCTCGTCGGCGGCGCCCACGGGGCCGTCGCCGACGCCGATGTCACCACCTCGAGCTCGAGCGCGTCGGTCGCGAGCGCACGCAGCGCGTCCGTGGTGCGGGCGTCGGACGTGGTCTTCACCAGGTCGGCGGGGTGCCCCGCGGCGTCGCGGGCGCTGAGCAGCAGCCGAGTGAGCGCGCCGCGGGGCGAGTTCGCCGACGGCGCCCACCACGCGACCACCTGGCTGGTCGCGCGCGTGAGCGCCACGTACGCGAGGCGCAGACCCTCGCCGTCGTCGGCGGCCGCACCGGCCGCGCGCGCCTCGTCGTACCCCGGGCTGCCCTTGCCGCCCACGTGCAGCAGCCGCACGTCGTCGCGGTCGTAACCCACGGTCGCGGGCGTCGGCGGCGTGAACTTGTCCCAGAGGAACGGCACGAGGACCACGGGGAACTGCAGGCCCTTGCTCGCGTGCACGGTGATGACCTGCACCGCCGCGGTGTCGGTCTCCAGGCGGCGGCTGCGCTCCTCGGCGTAGTCCTGGCCCGCCTCGTCCACCCGCGCGCGCAGCCACTCGAGCAGCGCGGCGGCGCCGAGCCCGTCGTCGGTGGCCGCGGCGTGCAGCGCCTCGCCCACGTGCCGCACGTCGGTCAGGCGGCGCTCGCCGTCGGGCAGCCGGACCAGGCGTTCGCGCAGGCCCGCGGCGGCCGTGGCCTCGAGCAGCGAGGCGACGCCGTGGTCGTCGAGCACGCGCGACCACGTGCGCAGCAGGTCCGCGAGCTGGTCGCGGMGCTCGTCGGACGCCTCGGCCAGCTCGGAGGTGGTCCAGCCGACGAACGGCGTGAGCGCGGCGGCCGAGACGAACCCGCCGACGCCCGGCCGCGCGAGCGCCGAGAGCAGGACGAGCCAGTCGCGCGCCGACGTCGTCGCGAACACGCTGGACAGCATCGAGATGACGGCCGGGATGCCGGCCGACGCGAGCGCGCGCTGCACCGCGACGGCGTCGCGGTTGACGCGCGTGAGGACGGCGATGTCGCCCGGCTCGACGGGCCGCCAGCCGCCCTCGTCGGCGAGCTCCTCCTCGTGCAGGGTCCGCAGCACCTGCGCGGCGACGTCGGCGTACACAAACTGGCGCACCTTCCCGACGGGCGGGGAAGCGTCGCCGGCGACGCCCAGCGCCGCGCGCGTCACCTGCCGCAGCCGCACCGCGGGGCCGCCGCGCAGCCGCCGCCCGGACCGGGCCGGCTCGATCGGGTGGACGACGATGCGGGGGTCGCCGAGCGCCGTGCCCGACAGGATCGGCGCGAGGCCCTCGAGCACGGCGGGGTCGGCACGCCAGTTGCGGTGCAGGGTCTGCGTGGACGCGTCGGCGCGGGCGCGCAGGTAGGTGGCGACGTCGGCGCCGCGGAACCGGTAGATCGCCTGCTTCGGGTCGCCGATGAGCACGAGCGTGCGGTGCCCGTGGAACGCGGTGCGCAGGATGTCCCACTGCACGGGGTCGGTGTCCTGGAACTCGTCGACCATGACGATGCGGTACCGGGAGCGGACGCGCTCCGCGGCGGCGGCGCCGGTGGACGGGTCGGTGAGCGCGTCGCGCAGCAGGATGAGCAGGTCGTCGTAGTCGAGCACACGCAGCGCCCGCTTGCGCCGGAGCAGCTCGCGGCGGGCGGCCGTGGCCAGGCCGTAGGAGTCGCGCGCCCGGGCGTCGGTAGCGTCGGCCGGTTCGAGCGTCGCGGCGGCGTCGCTGATCGCCTCGTGCGCGATGGTGCGGGCGTCCTTCACCGACAGCGTCGGCTTCTCGCTGGACGCGTACTTGCGCAGGTAGAGGTCGTCGACCACCTCGGCCTCGAGAGACGCGATGTCCGGGACCAGGCGCGCGTCGGGCTCGACGTCGCCCAGCGTGCCCAGCGACGTGAGCATCTGCTGGCAGAAGCCGTGCGTCGTGGTGATGGTGGCGGCGTCGAACTCCGCGAGCGCCTCGGCCAGGCGCCGGGCCCGCACGTCGCGGTCGGTCCGGGCGAGCAGCGCGACCACGGGGTCGGCCAGGTCGTCGTCCGGGTCGCGCAGGGCCCGTTCGACGGTGACGAGGCGCTCGCGGACGCGTTCGCGCAGCTCGGAGGTGGCCAGCCGGCCGAACGTCACGAGCATCAGCTCGGGCAGGCGGGCGACGCCCTCCGCGACGTACCGGACGGCCAGCGACGCGATCGTCGTGGTCTTGCCCGTGCCCGCGCTGGCCTCGAGCACCACGGTGCCCTCGGGCAGCGGTCCGCACACGTCGAACGGCACGTCAGCCCACCTCCTCGTGCGCGACGAGGTCCGCCCAGAGCGCCATCGACAGCGCGCCGAAGCGGGTGCTCTCGGCGCCCGTCGCCCGCTCGACGAGCAACCGGTCGAACGTGACCGGGTCGCCGAACGCGAGCAGGTGGTAGTCGTCGACGGCCTCGAAGCCGCCGCGCCCGTTCGCCGCGTCGTCCGCGGTGCCCAGCTCCTTGCGGGCGCTGGCCAGCGCGTCGGCCTCGTCGCCACCGCCGGTGCGCGGGTGGGCGTAGGCGAGACTCGTGGCCAGCGGGAGGGGGAGCGGGCCGCACATCGCCAGGTCGTGCAGGGCGACCAGCCGCTGCAGGATCGCGGCCGGGCGCTCCGGCGCGGCGAGCCGGGCGGTGCGCGACGCGCTCACCTGGCCGCGACCGATCGTCACCGCGGTGAAGGTCCGGTCGGGGAAGGCGGTCGCGAGCGCGAGCAGCTGGACCCACGCGCGCAGGCGGTGCTTGGCGCCCAGCCGGGAGAACACCGTGCGGACCAGGACGTCGCCGCGCACGCCGTTGACCGTGCCGGTCAGCGTGCGCCCGTCGGGGAGCGGGATCGTCACGTCGATGCTCTCGGCCGGCTCGACCAGGTAGGGCGCCGACGCCGCCAGCAGAGGCTCGACCTGCGCGCGGACCTGCTGCAGCGTGGCACCCCCGAGCGTCGACGGCGGCATGTGGCCGCGACGGCGCTCGGCCGCGGCGGCGTCCGCGAGGTCCACGCCGTCGAGCACCGCCTGCAGCAGCCGGTCGCCGATGGCCCAGCGCTCGAGGCCGTCCAGCTCGAGCGGCAGCCGGTCCTCGAGCTGGGGCTCGTCGCCCGGCAGGATCGCGCCCAGCCGGCGCCGCACGAACGCGCGGACCGGGTGCTCGAGGGTCGACGCGAGGTCGTCGAGGTCCAGCTCGTCGGTATCGAGCGGCCCCAACGGGGTCGGCTCGGCGGGCGGGGTCTGAGCGCGCCGGGTGAGCGCCGCGGCGAGGTCGAGCACGTCGAAGCTGAACGGCTCGCTGCGGCCGAGCCGTCCCGGCACGAAGTTGCGCTCGTCGACGGTCTGCAGCGGGTGGTGCACCACGAGGTCGCGGGCGTCGAGCGCGTCGAGCAGCTCGCCGACGGGCACGGCGGGCGGACGGACCGCGCCGGTGCGCTCGTCGGCCCCCGAGTACACGACGACGAGGTGCTGCTGGGCGCTGGTCACGGCGTCGAGGAACAGCTGGCGGTCCTCCCGCCGGGCGTCGCGCTCGCCGACCAGCGGGTCGCGGGCCAGGACGTCGTCCCCGTCGTGGCCCGACCCGCGCGGGAACGCCCCGTCGTCCATGCCGAGCAGCGCCACGACCCGGTGCGGCACGGCCCGCATCGGTGCCAGCGAGCACACGGTGAGCGCGCCCGTGCGGAAGCCCGAGCGCGTGGGCCGGCCCGCGAGGTGCGGCTCGAGCAGCGCGACGACGTCCGCCAGCCGCAGCGTGGTGCTCGCCGCGGCACGCGCCGTCGCGAGCGCGCGCGCGGCCTCGGCCTGCTGCCAGCGGTCGGCGGGCGCGACGTCCGTGAGCAGCAGCACCGCCCGGTCGAGCGCGTCGAACCACTCGCTCGCCGGTCGCGCGCCCTCCAGCTCGGCGAGGGTCGCCGTGAGCCGGTCGACGAACTCCGCGAGCCGCCCCACCAGGTCCACGTCGGTCGAGCCGACGTCGTCGACCGGGAGGACCGTGCCGACGAAGCGCTGGTCCTCCTCGGCCATCGCGACCCCGAGCAGCAGCCGGTCCAGGGCGGTGGCCCACGTGCCCTGCGGCAGCGCGCCCAGCTGGTAGCGCTCGCGCCGCGTCACGTCCTCGCCCCACCGCACGCCCGACTCGAGCGCCCACGCACGGACGCGGTCGAGCTCCTCGTCGTCGAAGCCGAAGCGCCGGCGCACCGGCGCCTGGCCCGCCAGGTCGACCACGGCCGACGCCCCCACCCGCGAGTCCGCGAGCTCCAGCAGGGTCGCGACGACCGCGAGCACCGGGTTCGCGCTGCGCGGTGCCCGGTCGGCGATGCGGACCCGCAGCGTCCGGCCGGGGTGCTCCGGGGCCCCGTCGTCGACGCCCGCCGCCGGGCCGAACGCGGCCTCGACCAGCGGGGCGAACGCCTCGACGTCCGGGCACATGACGATGACGTCGCGCGGTTCGAGCGTCGGGTCGTCGGCGAGCAGCCCGACGACGACCTCGCGCAGCACCTCGACCTGCCGCGACCGGCCGTGGCAGGCGTGCACCTGGACCGACCTGTCCGTCGGCGCCGCGTGGTGTCGCGGCCCGTCGGCGCGGTCCGCAGCGATCCGGTCCTGCAGGGCGCCGAGCGCCGTGGCGGGGCGCGGCGCGGACGCGAGCACCGTCACGTCGGGACCGAGCTGCAGGATCCGCGTCGCGAGCTCGGTGGCGTCGTTCGCCATCGAGGCGAGCATCGGGTGCGCGGCCGGGGTGGGTGCCTGGCTCCGGCGGCGCGGACCGGGGGTCACCTGCAGGCGACCCCAGAGCACCGTCGACGGCTGCGGCAGCCACAGGTGGACCTCGCGGTGCTCCGCGAGCGCGTCCAGCACCTGCAGGTGCGCCTCGGGCAGCGCGGTCGCCCCGAACACCGACAGCCGGCCGGGCAGGTCGACCGTCGACGGGTCGGCGGCCAGCCGCGCCACGGCCTCCGCCAGGCGCTCCGCGGGCGCCKGCACGCCGACGGCCTCGCGCACGGCGCGCCACAGGTGCGCTTGCCAGCGCAGGTCGTCGGGCAGCGGCGCCCCGGCGCCGTCCTCGTCGCGACCCGCCGCCCACGCCCGCAGCAGCGCCGGCCGCTGCGCGTCGTAGCCGGCGAACAGGCGCGCCACCCGCTGCGCGAGCCGGAACCGGCGGCTGCGCCGCACGTCGTCCGTCTCGTCCGCGCCCAGGTAGCGGCTCACCGTGCGGAGCCAGTCCGCGCCGAGGTGTGCGTCGATGGTCGCCAGGACGTGCCACGCCAGCCGGTCGCGGCCCCACGGGTCGTCGTCGCCGTCGAGGCCGAGCGTGCCGGCAAGGACGTCGCCGACCAGCCGGCGGGGCGACGGGAACAGCACGTTGGCGCAGATGCCGTCCGCCCCGGCGCCGGCGCCCAGCCGGTGCGACAGGCGCTGGGCCACCCACCGCTCGACGCCGCGCGTCGGCACCGCGACGATGTCCGGCGCGAACGGGTCGGCCGGGGTCGTGGCGAGCACGTCTGCGAGCGAGTCGACGAGGACGTCGGTGCGCTCGGCGACGTGGACGCGCAGGCCCGAGCCCGTCGTCGTCGAAGCGTCCGAGCTCACACGCGCACTCTAGCCACGGGTCCTGCGGTCGGCGGCGGCCCTGTGGGCGCGCGGGACCGGACGGGTTCCGACAGACTGGCTGACCATCCGAGGGGGCGACTGAGGGGAGTCGGTCGATGAGCCTGTTGCGCACCAAGTCCGTCGAGCAGTCCATGGCGGACTCCGAGGAGCCGGAGTTCAAGCTCAAGCGCTCGCTGAGCGCGCTCGACCTCGTCGTGTTCGGCGTCGGTGTGGTCATCGGCGCGGGCATCTTCACGCTCACCGGGCGGGCGGCGCACGAGGTCGCCGGTCCGGGGATCGTCCTGTCGTTCGTCATCGCGGCCATCTGCTGCGGGCTCGCGGCGATGTGCTACGCCGAGTTCGCCTCGACGGTCCCCGTCTCGGGGTCGGCGTACACCTTCAGCTACTCGAGCCTGGGCGAGATCTTCGCGTGGATCATCGGGTGGGACCTCATCCTCGAGATGTTCCTGGGCGCCAGCGTCGTCGCGCAGGGGTGGAGCGCCTACCTCGGCGTGCTGCTCGAGAACCTGGGCTTCGCCATCCCCGACGAGATCGGGTACGGCGGCGTCGTCGACCTGCCGGYGATCATCCTCGTCCTCCTGCTCGGGGTGCTCATCACGCTCGGGATCAAGGAGTCGCTGCGGGTCAACCTCGTGCTCGTCGCCCTCAAGCTGTTCGTCGTCCTGTTCGTCATCATCGCCGGCATCCAGTTCATCTCGACGGAGAACTACCGGCCCTTCATCCCGCCCTCGCAGGCCACCGAGACGACCAGCGGCCTCAGTCAGCCGCTGCTGCAGGCGCTCGCGGGTCTCGAGCCGGCCGCGTTCGGCTGGGGCGGCGTCGCGGCCGGCGCGGCGCTCGTGTTCTTCGCGTTCATCGGGTTCGACGTCGTCGCGACGACGGCCGAGGAGACGCGGAACCCGCAGCGCGACCTGCCCATCGGGATCCTCGGCTCCCTGATCATCTGCACGATCCTCTACTGCGCCGTCTCGATCGTGGTGACGGGCATGGTCAGCTACGACAAGCTCGACCCCGAGGCCGCCCTGGCCAACGCCTTCACCGCGCACGGCGAGGACTGGATGGCGACCGTCATCTCCGCGGGCGCGGTGGCGGGCCTCACCACCGTCGTGCTCACGCTGATGATCGGCGGCAGCCGCGTGATCTTCGCGATGAGCCGCGACCACCTCCTGCCGCCGGTCCTGGCCACGGTGCACCCGACGTTCCGCACGCCGTGGGTGATTACCGCCGTCGTCACGGTCGTGGTCGCGCTCGTCGCCGGTTTGACCCCCGTCGGCGTGCTCGAGGAGATGGTCAACATCGGCACCCTGAGCGCCTTCGTGCTGGTCAGCGTGGGCGTGCTGGTGCTGCGCCGCAAGCGTCCCGACCTGCCCCGCTCGTTCCGCGTGCCGTGGATGCCGGTGCTGCCGATCGTGTCCGCGGCCGTCTGCCTGTACCTGATGCTCAACCTGTCGGTCGAGACGTGGCTGCGGTTCGTCGTGTGGCTGGTGCTGGGCTTCGTCGTGTACTTCGGCTACTCGATGCGCCGGTCCCGGCTGGCCGCCGGGCAGCCGCCTCAGCTCCAGAGGAGCAACGCTTCGCCCTGACCTCCTCCGCCGCACAACGCCACCGCCGCGCGGCCCTGGCCCCGGCGCGCGAGCTCGGCTGCGG
>NZ_JBFUKJ010000013.1:0-152116 GCF_056400905.1 Cellulomonas sp. P4_H12 | reverse complement strand
CGTCCGTTCTGGGCTCGTCGGCGCGCCGCCGCCGAACTACACCACCGACGGGCGGGGCCGGCCGGACCGCGGGCGTCGGGACGCTGTACGGGGACGGCACGACGGGCTGCGCGGCGTCGACGCGCGCACCGCACTCCGCGCAGAACACGGCGCCCGGCTCGAGCACCGCACCACACGTGCGGCAGGTCGACTCGTGCGTTGCTGTGCTCACTGCGGACCTCCGGGTCGCGTGCCCCGTGCGGGCCCGCGCCGACATGGTGCCACGAGCCGATCCGCGCGAGCAGGGGTGTTCACCCGAACGTCGGGGCCATCAGGACGCGCGGTCCACCAGGGCGTCCGCGAAGGCGATCAGCGCGTCCTTCACCGGTCCGGCGGGCAGCGGGTCGAGCTCGCGCACCGCGGCCTGCGCGAGCGCGACGGCTCGCGCGCGCGTCTCGTCGACCACGGGGTGCACCCGGAGGGCGACGACGGCGGCCGCCAGGTCGGCGTCGGAGGACAGGTCGCCGTCGAGCAGCGCGACCAGGTGGCGGTCCGCGTCGGTGGCGTGCGGGCCGGCCGCCCGGGCGCGCAGCAGCAGGGCGGGCATCGTGGGCACGCGCTCCCGCAGGTCGGTGCCGGGCGTCTTGCCGGTGACGTCGCCGTCCGAGGTGAGGTCGATGACGTCGTCGGCGAGCTGGAAGGCGACGCCGATCTTCTCGCCGAAGCCGGTGACCACCGCGACGACGTCCGCGGCGCACCCGGCGAACATCGCCCCGAACCGGGCGGAGGTCGCGATCAGCGAGGCGGTCTTGTCGGCGAGCACCTGCAGGTAGTGAGCGACCCGGTCGTCCTCCGGCCGCGGGCCCACGGTCTCGTGCAGCTGCCCGAGGCAGAGCCGCTCGAACGTGGCGGCCTGGATGCGGACGGCGTCAGGCCCGAGCCCGGCCACCGTGGCGGACGCGCGGGCGAACAGCAGGTCGCCGGTCAGGATGGCGACGGAGTTGCCCCAGACCTCGTGCGCCGCCGGGGCACCGCGACGCAGCGGCGCGGAGTCCATCACGTCGTCGTGGTACAGCGTGGCCAGGTGGGTGAGCTCGACGACGACAGCGGCGTCGACCACCTCGCGGCGCGAGCCGTCGCCCAGCTCGGCGGCGAGCAGCGTCAGCAGCGGCCGCAGCCGCTTGCCGCCGGCGTTGACCAGGTGGCGCGAGGCGTCGTCGGCCAGCGGGTCCACGTTGGTCACGGCGTCCCGGAGGCGCTCCTCGACCAGCGCGAGCCGCACGGCCAACCGGTCGGCCAGGTCTGCATCGGCCAGCGGGAAGGCCGTCATCGAAGTCACGGCACGAACCTATCCCGGCGCGACGATCCCGCCGGACAGGCTGGCGTCACGGCAGGAACGTCGCGACGTTGCCGATGAGGTCGAGCACGCCCGACGGGGCGACACCGAGGCCGATGGTGATCAGGGCGCAGACGGCGATCGCCACCACGGCGAAGCCCTCCGTGCCCACGACGGTGGTGGTGACCGCCGCGCGCGTGTCCACGACGGGAACGGCCTCGACCGCGACCGCCGCGTCGCCGACCAGCGCGAAGCCCTCGGCCGAGGGGGCCAGTGCGGCCACCTCCGTGGACTCGTCGTCGGCCCCCGCGGGCTGCGTGAAGAACATCAGCACGATGATCCGCACGTAGAAGAACACCGCCACCGAGGACGCGAGCACGCCGATGAGCGCGAGCGGCCAGGCGCCGCCCTCGACGGCTGCGGAGAACACGGAGAACTTCCCGGCGAACCCGGCGGTGAGCGGGATGCCCGCGAACGACAGCAGGAACAGCGCGAAGGTCAGCGCGAGCAGCGGGTGGGTGCGGCCCAGCCCCGCCCACTGGGACAGGTGCGTGGCTTCCCCGAGGATCGGGCCGTCCTCGCCCGAGCGCTCGCGCACGAGCCAGACGATCCCGAAGGCTCCCACCGTCGCGGCGCCGTAGACGAGCAGGTAGAACAGCACGGCGACGATGCCGGCCTGGTTGAGGGCGATGATGCCGGTGAGGATGAACCCGGCGTGCGCGATCGACGAGTACCCGAGCACGCGCTTCATGTCGGTCTGCACGAGGGCGGCCACCGTGCCGACGACCATGGTGAGGATGGCGACCGTCCACAGCACCACGCCGAGGTCCCAGTGCAGGCCGGGCACCACGGTGTAGACCACGCGCAGCAGGGCGCCGAACGCCGCGACCTTGGTGCACGCGGCCATGAATCCGGTGATCGGCGTCGGCGCGCCCTGGTACACGTCGGGCGTCCACGTGTGGAACGGCACGGCGCCCACCTTGAACAGCAGGCCCGAGAGAACCAGCACCGCGCCCACGAGCAGCAGGCTGTCGAGGCCGGTCGGGTTCTGCGTCATCTTCGCGATGTCGGAGTAACGCAGCGAGCCGGAGTAGCCGTAGAGCAGCACGATGCCGAAGAGCAGCAGCGCCGAGGAGAACGCGCCGAGGAGGAAGTACTTCATCGACGCCTCCTGCGAGAGCAGGCGACGTCGACGAGCCATGCCGGTGAGCAGGTACAGCGGCAGGGACAGCACCTCGAGCGCGACGAACAGCGTGAGGAAGTCGCCCGCCGCGGGGAAGATGAGCATCCCTCCCGTGGCGAACAGCAGCAGCGGGTAGATCTCCGTCTGCTGCACGCCCTTGCGGCGCGCGAGCTCCTCGTAGTCCGATCCAGGCACCGCGGCGGCGTTGGGCGCGAAGGCGTCCTCCCCCGTCTCGGTGCGGTCCGCGACGATGAGCAGGGCGAGCAGGGCCAGCAGCGCGATGGTGGCCTGCAGGACCAGCGTCGGCCCGTCGACCAGCAGCGAGCCGCCGAGCACGACCGTGCCGCCCGTCTTCTCGACGCCGCTCCACAGGGCGGCGACCGCGACGATGGCGCCGAACAGGGCGACGAGCGCGAGGCCCAGCTGCACGGTGCGGCGCAGGCGGGCGGGCACGAAGGCCTCGACGAGCACGCCGACGACCGCGGCGAGCAGCACGATGACGACCGGGCTCAGTGCCGCCCAGTCGACGGTGGGTGCGGTGAAGTCGGTCACTGGTCGCTCCCTTCGTCGTCAGTGATGTGCGAGGTGGCGGCCACGGGCACGTCCTGCACGCCCACCTGGTCCAGCGTGACGGTCGCGGGCGGGCGGACCAGGTCGAGCGCCGGCCCGGGGACGAACCCGAAGACGACCATGAGGCCGAGCAGCGGCGCGACGACCCACCGCTCGCGGGACACCAGGTCCTTCATGTCCGCGAGCTCGGGCCGGACGGGCCCCGTGAAGACGCGCTGGTAGGTCCACAGCACGTAGACCGCGGCCAGGACCACGCCGAGGCTCGCGACGATCGACGCAGCCGGGTGCCGCGCGAAGGTGCCGACCAGCACCAGGAACTCGCTCACGAAGGTCGACAGGCCGGGCAGCGCCAGGGCGGAGAGCCCGGCGACCAGGAACGTGCCCGCCATGACCGGCACGACCTTCTGCAGCCCGCCGAAGTCGGCGATCTGCTGCGAGCCGCGCCGGGCAACCAGGAAGCCGGCGATGAGGAACAGCGCGGCGGTGGAGAGCCCGTGGTTGACCATGTAGAACGACGATCCGGCGATCGACGTCGACGTGAACGCGAAGATGCCGAGCACGATGAACCCGAAGTGGGACACCGACGTGTAGGCGATGAGCCGCATGAGGTCCTTCTGCCCGATCGCGAGCAGCGCCCCGTACAGGATCGAGACCACGGCGAGCACGATGATGACGGGCGCGGCCCAGCGCGAGGCGGCCGGGAACAGCGGCAGGCAGAGCGTGAGCATCCCGAAGGTGCCCACCTTGTCGAGCACGCCGACCAGCAGCGTCGACGTCCCGGCGGGTGCCTGCTGCGCGGCGTCGGGCAGCCAGGTGTGCACGGGGAACATGGGCGCCTTGATGGCGAACGCCAGGAAGAACGCGCAGAACATGAGCTTCTCGGTGGTCGACGAGAGCGTCAGCCCGGTGAGGTTGTCCGTGAGGAAGCCCTGCGGCCCGCCCGGTCCCTGCAGGTACAGGGCGATGACGGCGACGAGCATGATGAGCCCGCCGGTCAGCGAGTAGAGCAGGAACTTCACGGCCGCGTACCGGCGCTGGGCCCCGCCGAACATGCCGATCATGAAGTAGACCGGCAGGAGCATGGCCTCGAACAGGACGTAGAAGAAGAACACGTCCCGCGCCGAGAACACGGCGACGATGAACGCCTCGAGCAGGAGCACGAGGGCGAGGTAGCGCCGCAGGTTCTCGGTGGCGACCGTGAGGCTGCCCTGCTCACGCCAGGCGGCAAGCACGACGAGCGGCACGATCAGCACCGACATGAGCACGAGCGAGAGCCCGACGCCGTCGACGCCGACCGCGTAGGACACCCCGAAGGCGGGGATCCAGCCGTGGACCTCGGTGAGCTGGACGGTGCCGGCGTCGGCCACGTCGAACGCGGTCAGCGCCAGGACGCCGAGGACCAGCTCGAGCAGCGTCACGCCGAGCGCGACGGCCCGCGTGCGGTTGGCAGGGAGCACCCACAGCGCCACCGCGCCCAGGAGGGGCACGACGATGAGGGCGGTCAGCCAGGGGAAGGAGGACGACATCGGTGGGTGCACTCCTCAGTTCTGGATGACCAGGACGACGACGACGAGGACGACGAGCCCGAGCAGCATCGACGCGGCGTACGAGCGGACGAACCCGGTCTGCAGCCGGCGCACGAAGCCGCCGAACAGGACCGTGGACAGCCCGACGCCCGTCACGGTGCCGTCGATGACGGTGCGGTCCGCGTACACCAGCGAGCGCGTGAGCGCCTGACCGGGCTCGACCAGCACGACGTCGTTGACCGTGTCCTGGTAGAGGTCGACGCGGGCCGCCCGGGTGAGCGACGTGCCGAGGGGCGGGACGACGGGGACGTGCGAGATGGCGTACCGGCGCCAGGCGATGACCACGCCGACGAGCACGAGCCCGAGCGTGAGGACGGTCAGCACCCAGACGGGCAGCACCGGCTCGTGGTGCTCGGGCTCCCCGAGGACCGGTGCGAGCCAGTCGACGAACCGGTCGCCCATGTTCAGGAAGAACCCGAGCCCCACCGAGCCGACGGCCAGCACGATCATCGGCCACGTCATGAGCTTCGGGGACTCGTGGGGGTGCTGCGCGCTGCCGTCGCGCTTGGTGGACCAGCGACGCTCCCCCTCGAACGTCATGAAGAACAGCCGCGACATGTAGAACGCCGTGATCCCGGCCGCCAGCATGGTGATGCCGCCGAAGACCCACGCGCGCCACGGCGACCCGTCGACCGGCACGAACGCCGCCTCGATGATCTTGTCCTTGCTGAAGAACCCCGAGAACGGCGGGATGCCGATGATGGCGAGCCAGCCGGCCATGAACGTGAGCCACGTGATCGTCATGTACCGCGCGAGGCCACCGAAGCGCCGCATGTTCACCTGGTCGTCCATGCCGTGCATGACCGAGCCGGCGCCGAGGAACATCCCGGCCTTGAAGAAACCGTGCGTGAGCAGGTGGAAGATCGCGAACGCGTATCCGACCGGCCCCAGGCCCGCGGCCAGGATCATGTAGCCGATCTGCGACATGGTCGAGGCGGCCAGCGCCTTCTTGATGTCGTCCTTCGCGCAACCGACGATCGCCCCGAACAGCAGCGTGATCGCGCCGACGATCACCACGACCAGCTGGGCCGTGGGCGCCGCGTCGAACAGCGGCGCCGACCGCACGATGAGGTAGACGCCGGCGGTGACCATGGTCGCGGCGTGGATGAGCGCGGACACCGGCGTCGGGCCGGCCATGGCGTCGCCGAGCCAGGACTGCAGCGGGAACTGCGCCGACTTGCCGCAGGCGGCGAGCAGCAGCATGAGCCCGATCGCGGTGGCCGTGCCCTGGCTGATGCTGCCGTCGACTCCGCTGAGGACGGTGCCGAAGTCGACGGCGCCGAACGCCGAGAACATGAGGCCCAGCGCGATGATCAGGCCGAGGTCGCCGATGCGGTTGGCGACGAACGCCTTCTTGGCCGCGACCGCGTACTCGGTGTTGTGGTTCCAGAACCCGATGAGCAGGTACGACGCGAGACCGACGCCCTCCCAGCCGACGAACAGCAGCAGGTAGCTGTCGGCCAGCACGAGGATGAGCATCGCGGCGACGAACAGGTTCAGGTACGCGAAGAACCGCCGCCGGTCGGCGTCGTGCGCCATGTACGCGACGGCGTAGATGTGGATCAGGGTGCCGACGAACGTCACCAGCAGCACGAACGTCAGCGAGAGCGGGTCGAGCCGCATGCCCGCGTCGACCTGGAACGCCCCGGCGTTGATCCAGGTGCCCAGGTGGACGTCCGTCACGCGCGAGTCCTCGGGCCGCTGGAGCATCGCGACGAACACGATGGCGGCGACGACGAACGCGGCGGCCGAGGCCAGCACGCCGAGCCAGTGGCCCCACCGGTCCGACCGGCGGCCGGTCAGGAGCAGCACCGCCGCACTGAGCAGCGGGAGCCCGACGAGCAGCGGGGCGACCAGCAGGACCCCGGCGCGCACGGTGGTGGTCGCCGGCGTGATCGAGTCCGTGGGCAGGCTCGCCACGAGAGTTGTCAGGGTGTGCACGTCCCGGCCCCTCAGCTCTTCAACAGGTTGATGTCGTCGACCGAGGCCGAGCGTCGGGTGCGGAAGATGGCGACGATGATCGCCAGCCCGACGACGACCTCGGCGGCGGCCACGACCATGACGAAGAACGCCATGACCTGACCCGTGAGGTTGCCGTGGATGCGGGAGAACGTGACGAGCGAGAGGTTGGACGCGTTGAGCATGAGCTCGACGCCCATGAACACGATGATCGCGTTGCGCCGCAGCAGGACGGTCGTCGCGCCGATGGAGAACAGGATCGCCGCCAGCACCAGGTAGTGGGTCAGGCTCACTTGCCCTCCTCCTGTCCGATGGCGCCGGCGGGACCGGTGGACGGCCCGTCCTGGCCGGTGTCGCTGACCGCCGCCTCCAGGCTGGTCGCGCCGACGGACCCACCCGGGTCCGCCGCCGGAGGAGGTGTGCCCGTACCGCCGCGGACGGACGCTGCGCCCGCAAGCACGCGCTCGGTGCGGGCGGCGAACTCCTCCGCGTCGGCCTCCTGGCCGCGGATGCGCAGCACTCGCGGCACGGAGATCTCCAGCGGCTGCCCGTCCGGGCCGAGCGCCGGGACGTCCATGGCGTTGTGCCGGGCGTAGACGCCCGGGGCCGGCAGCGGGGTGAGGATGGCGCCCGCCGCGACGCGCGCGTCGGCCCGCTCCTTCTGCCCGACGCGCGGCGTCAGCCGCTGACGGTGCGTGAGCACCAGCGCGCCGAGGGCCGCCGTCACCAGCAGGGCACCGACCACCTCGAAGGCGAACACGTACTGGCCGAAGATGATGTGCGCGACGCCGGTGGGGTTGTTGGTCGACAGCTCGCCCGCCAGCCCGAACACCTTGCCGTAGGTCGCGCGGCCGACCACGCCGACCAGCACCACGCCCAGGCCGATGCCGGCCAGCAGGCCGATCCAGCGCTGCCCGCGGATGGTCTCCACCAGCGAGTCCGAGGAGTCGACGCCGACGAGCATGAGCACGAAGAGGAAGAGCATCATCACGGCGCCGGTGTAGACGACCACCTGGACCACCCCGAGGAACACCGCGTCCTGCGCGACGTAGAGGAACGCCAGCGAGATCATCACGACGACCACGGCGAGGGCCGCGTGCACGGCCTTCTTCGCGAACAGCAGCCCGAGCGCGGCGAGCACCATGATCGGGCCGAGGGTCCAGAACAGCACCGCCTCGGCCGTCGTGGTCTCCCCCGACTCGAGCAGCGTCGTGGCGAGCGCGCTCATCGGGTGCCCTGCTTCGTCGCGGCCGCCACGGTCGCGGCCATGACCGCCGCCGTCGGGCCGGGCACGTTGGCGGCGTCGACACCCTCGCCGCCGGGCAGCGTCGGGTCGTCCGGGCGGTGCTCCTTGACCCACGCGACCTGCGCGGGCGTGGAGCCCGTGACCTCGCCGCGGTAGTAGTCGGTGTCCGTGGTGCCCTCGACCATGGGGTGCGGCGCCTGCAGCATCCCGCTGCGCAGGGGGGCCAGCAGGTCCTGCTTCTCCCAGATCATCCCCGCGCGGGTCGGACCGGCCAGCTCGTACTCGTTGGTCATGGTCAGGGCGCGCGTCGGGCACGCCTCGATGCACAGGCCGCAGAAGATGCAGCGCAGATAGTTGATCTGGTAGACGCTGCCGTACCGCTCCCCCGGCGAGCGCTGGTTGTCCGGCGTGTTGTCCGCGCCCTCGACGTAGATGGCGTCCGCCGGGCAGGCCCAGGCGCACAGCTCGCAGCCGATGCACTTCTCGAGCCCGTCCGCGTACCGGTTGAGCTGGTGACGGCCGTGGTACCGGGGCTTGGCGGGGACCTTCTCCGACGGGTACTGCTCGGTGACGGTCGGCCGGAACATGTTCGACAGCGTCACGCCGAACCCGCCGACCGGTGCGAAGAGCTCCGCGAGAGGTCCGCGCGGCTCGACGAGCGAGGTGTAGCCGGCGGGCTCGACCGCGGCGACCTCCCCCGCGGGCTTGCGCGGGGCGACGGCCTTGCCGGCGGGCTTGCCGGTCGCCGGCGCGGGCTTGCGGACCGGCTTCCCGGTCGGCGTCGCAGGCTTGCGGGCCGGCACGCCCTTGCCCTGGGGGTCGGGCTTGCGGGGCTCAACCACCGTGCACCTCCTGAGGGGTCGTCTGCTTCTCGGCGTCGGCGGCAGCCGCGGCGTTCGCGGCGGCGCGCTGCTTGCGCGGCGACGGCGGGAGAACCTGTCCGGGCAGCGGCGGAACGGGGTAGCCGCCGGCGTACGGGTCGTAGACCTGTGGCCCGGGTGGCCTCGTCGGTCCGGGCGGCGTCTTCTTCTCGGGGATGAGGAACGAGACGACGAGGCCGACCACGACGATGCCGGCGAGCACGAACAGCACGGAGCGCAGGTCGAGGCCGGAGAACTGCCGCACGCCCTGCACCGCACCCACGCAGACCACCCAGACGAGCGCCGCGGGGATGAGCACCTTCCAGCCGATCTTCATGAACTGGTCGTACCGGAACCGCAGCACCGAGCCGCGGATCCAGACGAACACGAACATGAAGAACCACAGCTTGGCCAGGAACCAGAGCACCGGCCACCAGCCGTGGTTGAACATCCCGTCGTTGATCGCCGAGATGGGCCACGGAGCGCGCCAGCCGCCGAGGAACAGCGTGGTGGCCACGGCCGAGACGTTGAGCATGTTGATGTACTCGGCAAGGAAGAACCACGCGAACTTCATCGACGAGTACTCGGTCATGTACCCGGACACGAGCTCGCCCTCGGCCTCGGGGAGGTCGAACGGCAGGCGGTTGGTCTCCCCGACCATGGAGACGAGGTAGATGAGGAACGCGGGCAGCAGCGGCAGGAACCACCAGACCTGGGTCTGCGACGTGACGATCCCCGACGTCGACATCGACCCGGCGAGGATGAACACGCTGACCAGCGACAGCCCCATGGCGAGCTCGTAGCTGATGACCTGGGCGGTCGAGCGGACCGAGCCCAACAGCGGGTACGTGGACCCGGAGGACCAGCCGCCGAGCACGATGCCGTACACCCCGACCGACGCGCACGCGAGGATGTAGAGCACGGCCACCGGGAAGTCGGTGAGCTGCAGCGGCGTGAGGACGCCGAACAGGTCGACCTCCGGGCCGAACGGGATGACGGCGAACACGAGCAGCGAGCAGAAGACCGCGATCATCGGCGCGACGATGTAGACGAGCTTGTCGGCCGCCTTGACCGTCATGTCCTCCTTGACCAGGAGCTTCATGGCGTCGGCGAGCGACTGCAGCAGGCCGAACGGGCCGTGCACGTTGGGCCCGGGCCGCACCTGCATGCGGGCGACGACCTTGCGCTCGAACCAGATCGCGATGAGCACGCTGGTCAGCAGGAAGACGACGATGGCGACGGCCTTGATCAGCCAGATCCACCACGTGTCCTGGCTGAAGTCGGCGGTGACGGGGGCGACGGCGTCGGTGATGATCCTCATGCGCGCGCCTCCTCGGTCTGCAGGTGCCGCCCGGCGGGCGCCAGCCGGACGATGTCACCGGCGTCCGCGTGCAGGGCGTCGCGGATGCCGAGCCCCGCGGCGTTCGTCGGCACCCAGACGACGTGGTCCGGCATGTCCGTGACGACGACGGGCAGGACGATCGTGCCCGCGTCCGTCGACACACCGATGGTGCCGCCGTCCGACACGCCGACGGCCGTCGCGGTGCCCGCGGAGATGCGGGCGACGGCGCGCTTCGCGGTGCCGGCGAGGTACGGCTCGCCCGACTGCAGGCGTCCGCCGTCGAGCAGCTGGTGCCAGGTGGCCAGCACGGCCGTGCCGGGCGCGACGGCGGGCGGCTCGGTGGCCGCCACGTCGGGCGCGTCCACGCGGGCGCCGTCCCAGCCGCCCAGCTGGTCGAGCTCGGCGTGCACCGCGTCGAGCGTCTGCAGCCCGAGCTCGACACCGAGGGCGTCGGCCAGCCGGTCCAGCACGCGGTGGTCGGCCAGGGCGTGCGAGACGAGTGCCTGCGGGAACGGGCGCGGGCGCCCCTCCCACGTGACGAAGGTGCCGGACTTCTCGGTCGGCGGCGCGACGGGAAGCACGACGTCCGCCCGCTCGGTCACCTCGGACTGCCGGACCTCGAGCGAGACCAGGAACGTGACGCGGTCGAGCGCCTCGCGGGCGATCGCCGGGTCGGGCAGGTCGGCCGGCTCGAGACCGCCCACGACCAGGCCGCCGAGGCGCCCGGCGCGCGCGGCGGCGAGGATCTCGGTGGTCGAGCGTCCGGGCTCGGACGGCAGGTGCTCGACGCCCCAGGCCGCGGCGAGGTCGACGCGGGCGGCGGAGTCGGCGACCGGGCGGCCGCCGGGCAGCAAGGACGGCAGCAGGCCGGCCTCGACGGCGGACCGCTCCCCCACGCGCCGCGGGACCCAGGCGAGCCGGGCGCCGGTGCGCCGGGCAAGCCGGACGGCCGCGGAGAACCCGCCGGGCACGCCCGCCAGTCGCTCCCCGACGAGGATGAGCGAGCCGTCGGCGCCGAGCAGGTCCGCGGCGTCGGCGAGGTCGTCGTCGACCCCGATCCCGTCGAGGATCTCGGCCTCGGTGCCGGGGGCCGCCGGCAGCAGCGTGCCCGACAGCCGCTGGAGACCGCGGCTCTCGAGCGCGGCTACCGACAGCACGCGGGTCTTGCGGGCGACGACGGAGTCGCGCAGCCGCAGGAAGGCGATGCCCGCCTCCTCCTCGACCTCGAGCCCGACGAGCAGCACGGCCGGTGCGCGGTCGAGGTCGGCGAACGTCACCTCGAGGGTGCGGCCGGCGACGTGGTGGCCGAGGAAGGTCTCCTCCTCCGCCGAGTGCGGGCGGGCGCGGCCGTCGACGTCGTTGGTGCCGAGCGCGACGCGCGCGAACTTGCCGTACGCGTAGGCGTCCTCCAGCGTGAGGCGGCCGCCGGGCAGGACGGCGACGCCGATCGCGGTGTCGCGCGGGTCGTCGGGCTGCTGCGCGGCACGCAGTCCGGCCGCGGCGACGTCGAGCGCCTCGACCCAGCTGGCCGGCTCGAGCTCGCCGTCGGCGTTGCGGACCAGCGGCGTCGTGATGCGGTCCGGCGCGGACTGCCAGGTGAAGGCGAAGCGGTCCTTGTCGGTGATCCACTCCTGGTTGACCACCGGGTCCTCGCCCGCCAGCCGGCGCAGCACGACGCCGCGGCGGTGGTCGATGCGGAGGGCAGACCCCTGCGAGTCGTGCTCGCCGACGCCGGGCGTGGAGACCAGGTCGAACGGGCGCGACCGGAACCGGTACGCCGCGCTGGTCAGGGCGCCGACGGGGCAGATCTGCACCGTGTTGCCGGAGAAGTAGGACGCGAACGGTCGCCCGGAGGCGTCCTCCGCGGCGGCGCCCAGCGGGGCCTCGCCCGCGAAGCCGAGCACGGTCGTGTCGAACGTGCCGATCTGCTGGTTGGCGCCACGCTTCTGCAGGTCGATGAAGACGTCGCCCGCGATCTCCTCGGAGAACCGCGTGCAGCGCTGGCACAGGATGCAGCGCTCCCGGTCGAGCAGGATCTGCGTCGAGATGGCGATCGGCTTGGGGAACGTGCGCTTGACGTCGACGAACCGCGTGCTCGCGCGGCCGTTGCTCATCGCCTGGTTCTGCAGGGGGCACTCGCCGCCCTTGTCGCACACGGGGCAGTCGAGCGGGTGGTTGACCAGCAGCAGCTCCATGACGCCGTGCTGGGCCTTGTCGGCTTCCGGCGACGTGTGCTGCGTCTTGACCTGCATGCCCGGCGTGGCCTCGAGCGTGCAGCTGGCCTGCGGCTTCGGCATCTTGGCCAGCTTGCCGTCGCGGCCCGGCGCCCAGACCTCGACCAGGCACTGGCGGCAGGCGCCGGCCGGGGCGAGCAGAGGGTGGTCGCAGAACCGCGGGATCTGGATGCCCAGCTGCTCGGCGGCGCGGATGACGAGCGTGCCCTTGGGCACCACGGTCTCGATGCCGTCGACGGTGAACGCCACCGTGTCGGTGGGCTCGGCCGGCGGCGGCACCGGGGCGGCGGGGACCAGGGACGTCGTCGGCCCGGAGGACAGGATCGTCATGCGTGCACCCCTACGAGACTGGGCTTCGGCGTGTAGGCGAACAGCGAGCTGAGCTCGGGCGGGAACAGCACGTCCGCGGGCGTGTGGGTCCCCGCGACGAACTCGTCGCGGAAGTACTGCACGGCCGAGGTGATCGGGCTCGTCGCGCCGTCGCCGAGGGCGCAGAACGCCTTGCCGAGGATGTTGTCGCACAGGTCCAGCAGCAGGTCGATGTCGGCGAGCGTGCCCTGCCCGGCCTCGATCCGCTGCAGCACCTGCACCAGCCAGTACGTCCCCTCGCGGCACGGCGTGCACTTGCCGCAGGACTCGTGCTTGTAGAACTCGGTCCACCGCGTGACGGCCCGGACCACCGACGTCGTCTCGTCGAAGATCTGCAGCGCGCGGGTGCCCAGCATCGAGCCCGCGGCGCCCACCGACTCGTAGTCCAGCGGCACGTCGAGGTGCTCGGCCGTGAAGATCGGCGTCGACGACCCGCCCGGCGTCCAGAACTTCAGCTCGTGGCCCTCGCGGATGCCGCCCGCCATGTCCAGCAGCTCGCGCAGGGTGATGCCCAGCGGCGCCTCGTACTGCCCGGGCCGCGTGACGTGGCCCGACAGCGAGAACAGGCCGTGCCCGGTGGAGCGCTCGGTGCCCATGGACTTGAACCAGTCCGAGCCGCCGACGACGATGCCGGGCACCGACGCGATCGACTCGACGTTGTTCACCACGGTCGGGCGCGCGTACAGGCCGGCGACGGCGGGGAACGGCGGCTTGAGCCGGGGCTGGCCGCGCAGGCCCTCGAGCGAGTCGAGCAGCGCCGTCTCCTCGCCGCAGATGTACGCACCGGCGCCGGCGTGCAGGGTGATCTCGAGGTCGAACCCGGACCCCAGGATGTCGGTGCCGAGGTAGCCGGCGGCCCGGGCCTCCTCGATCGCGTTCAGCAGGCGCCGGTAGACGTGCAGCACCTCGCCGCGGACGTAGAGGAACGCGTGGTGGCAGCCGATCGCGTAGCTGGTGATGATCATGCCCTCGATGAGGTGCTGCGGGCTGGCCATCATCAGGGGGATGTCCTTGCAGGTGCCCGGCTCCGACTCGTCGGCGTTGACCACGAGGTAGCGCGGGCCTCCGTCCGGCGCCGGCAGGAAGCCCCACTTCATGCCGGTCGGGAAGCCGGCGCCCCCGCGTCCGCGCAGGCCCGAGTCCTTCACCATGGTCACGACGTCGCCCGCCTGCATGCCCAGCGCGCGGCGCAGCCCGCGGTAGCCGCCGGCGTCCTCGTACGACGCGAGCGACCACGAGCGGTCGGCGTCCCACGTGTCCGTGAGCACCGGGGTGAGGGTCGTCGCCATCACGACTCCTTCGCGTCGTCGGAGGACTGCTTCTTCTGCTCGCCGGCCGGCGAGACGTCACCCGGGGTCGTGACGGGGCGCTGGGCGCTCGACTGCTCGCCGCCGACCTTCGGCTCGTGCGTACCGCCGGCGGCGGCGACCGTGCCCTCGGGGAACTCCGGGGCGGTCCAGCCCTCCGCGCGGGCCAGCGCGAGGCCGCGCAGCGTCGGCACACCCGCGCCGACGCCCTCGTCGGCACGCCCGTCACCGAATCCGGCGAGCACGCGCGACATCTCCTTGAACGAGCACACGCTCGCCGCGCCGCGCGTCGGGACCACGGGCTTGCCCGCCGACAGGTCGTCGGCCAGCTGCCGGGCGCTGTCGGGCGTCTGGTTGTCGAAGAACTCCCAGTTGACCATCACGACGGGCGCGTAGTCGCAGGCCGCGTTGCACTCGATGCGCTCGAGCGTGATGGCGCCGTCGTCGGTCGTCTCGTCGTGCCCCACCCCGAGGTGGTCCGACAGGTCCTCCCAGATGGCGTCGCCGCCCATGATCGCGCAGAGCGTGTTCGTGCAGACACCCACCGTGTACGTGCCGTTCGGGTGCCGCTTGTACTGCGTGTAGAACGTGGCGACCGCGGACACCTCGGCCGTGGTCAGGCCCAGGTGCTGCGCGCAGAACGCGATCCCGCGCGGGCTGACGTAGCCGTCCTCCGCCTGGACGAGGTGCAGCATCGGCAGCAGCGCCGAGCGCGCCTGCGGGTAGCGGGCGACGATCACGTCGGAGTCKGCCGTGAGGCGCGCGTGCGTCTCGGCGTCGTACGCCGTCCTGTGGGTCCTGCCGGTCTCGATCGACATCAGCGGTCCACCCCTCCCAGCACCGGGTCGAGCGACGCGACGGCGACGACGACGTCGGCGACCTGCCCGCCCTCGCACATGATCGACGTGGCCTGCAGGTTGTTGAAGCTGGGGTCGCGGAAGTGCGCACGGTACGGGCGCGTCCCGCCGTCGGACACCAGGTGCACGCCGAGCTCACCGCGGGGGTGCTCGACCGTCTGGAACACCTGGCCGGCCGGCACGCGGAAACCCTCGGTGACCAGCTTGAAGTGGTGGATCAGGGCCTCCATCGAGGTGCCCATGATCTCCCGGATGTGGTCCAGCGAGTTGCCCATGCCGTCCGAGCCGATGGCCATCTGCGCAGGCCAGGCCACCTTCTTGTCGGCGACCATGACCGGTCCGGGCCCGATCTTCTGCAGGCGGTCGAGCGTCTGCTCGACGATCCGCATCGACTGGTAGCACTCCTCGAGCCGCAGCACGAGGCGCCCCCACGAGTCCGCCGACTGCGCCACGGGGACCTCGAAGTCGTACGTCTCGTAGCCGCAGTACGGGTTGTGCTTGCGCACGTCGTACGGCAGGCCCGCCGACCGCAGCACGGGGCCCGTGATGCCCAGGGCCATGCAGCCGGAGAGGCCGAGGTAGCCGACGTCCTTGAGGCGCAGGTGCAGGATCGGGTTGGCCAGCATGAGGTCTTCGAGCTGCTTGAAGTACCCGCGGACCAGCACCAGTGCCTCGCGGATGGTGTCGATCGCGCCGGGCGGGATGTCCTGCGCGACGCCGCCGGGCCGGATGTACGCGTGGTTCATGCGCAGGCCGGAGATCAGCTCGAAGACCTTGAGGATCTCCTCGCGGGCTGTGAAGCCCACCGTCATGATCGTCGTCGCGCCCAGCTCGTTGCCGCCGGTGGCCAGGCAGACCAGGTGCGACGTGATCCGGTTGAGCTCCATCATCAGCACGCGGATGACCGTGGCGCGCTCGGGCACGTCGTCCGTGATGCCCAGCAGCTTCTCGACCGCCAGGCAGTACGCGGCCTCCTGGAACAGCGGCGCCACGTAGTCCATGCGCGTGCAGAAGGTCACGCCCTGGGTCCAGGTGCGGAACTCCATGTTCTTCTCGATGCCGGTGTGCAGGTAGCCGATGCCTGCGCGGGCCTCGGTCACCGTCTCGCCGTCGATCTCGAGCATGAGCCGGAGCACGCCGTGGGTCGACGGGTGCTGCGGGCCCATGTTGACGACGATCCGCTCCTCGCCGAGGCGGGCGGCCTCCTCGGCGATCTCGGACCAGTCGCCGCCGGACGCCTCGAAGGAGGGGACGCCCTCGGTGTCGCTGTCCACCACGTGCGCGGTGGAACGGGGTGTCTGGGTGGTCATCGGTACGACCTCCGCTGGTCCGGGGGCGGCACGGTGGCGCCCTTGTACTCGACCGGGATGCCCCCGAGGGGGTAGTCCTTGCGCTGCGGGTGGCCCGGCCAGTCGTCGGGCATCTCGATGCGGGCCAGACCCGGGTGACCGTCGAAGATCATCCCGAAGAAGTCGAACGTCTCGCGCTCGTGCCAGTCGTTGGCCGGGTACACCGAGACGGTCGACGGCAGGTGCGGGTCGGAGTCCGGGACCGCGACCTCGAGCCGCAGCCGGCGCGAGTGGGTCACCGAGACCAGGTGGTAGACGGCGTGCAGCTCGCGGCCGGCGTCGTGCGGGTAGTGCACGCCGGAGACGCCGAGGCTGAGCTCGAACCGCAGGTCCTGGTCGTCCCGGAGCACCTGGGCGACCTCGACGATGTGCTCGCGCGCCACGTGCAGCGTGAGCTCCTCGCGGTCGACGACGACGGACTCGACGGCCGCCGCGTACGTGGTGCCGGACTCGTCGAGCACCTCGACGAGGATGTCGACGACCTCGTCGAACCAGCCGCCGTACGGCCGCTCGCTCGGGCCGGGCAGCGCGATGGCCGTGACCAGCCCGCCGTAGCCGGAGGTGTCGCCCGAGCCGGTGGCGCCGAACATGCCGCGCCGGACGTCGACCACCTCGATCTGGTGCCGCCCCTCGACCGGGATGTTCTGCGAGCCGGCCTCGAGCGCGGCCTCGCTGGTGGACTGCGCAGCCGTCGTCGCGTCGCCGGGCTTCGCGGCGTCCGCGGCGTCCGTTGTCGAGTCCGTCACTTCAGCAGCCCCGTCATCTGCGACGTCGGCGTCGCGGCCAGTGCGGCGGCCTCTGCGGCGGCGGCTGCCGCCTTACGGTTGCCGCCGAGCGGCTCGTTCTCGATCTGCTCGTGCAGCGCGAGGATCGCGTTGATGAGCATCTCGGGCCGCGGCGGGCAGCCGGGCAGGTAGATGTCGACGGGGATGATGTGGTCGACGCCCTGCACGATCGCGTAGTTGTTGAACATGCCGCCCGAGCTGGCGCAGACGCCCATGGAGAGGACCCACTTGGGCTCGCTCATCTGGTCGTAGACCTGGCGGACCACGGGCGCCATCTTCTGGCTGACCCGGCCGGCCACGATCATGAGGTCCGCCTGGCGCGGGGACGCGCGGAACACCTCCATGCCGAACCGCGAGATGTCGAACCGGCTGGCGCCGGCCGCCATCATCTCGATCGCGCAGCAGGCCAGGCCGAAGGTGACCGGCCACAGCGACGCCTTGCGGAAGTACCCGACCAGGTCCTCGACCGTGGTGAGCAGGAACCCGGACGGTGCCTCTTCGATGCCCATCTCAACACTCCTTCGTGAAAGCGTTCAGTCCCACTCGAACCCGCCGCGCTTCCACTCGTAGACGAACGGCACCGTGATGATCACCAGGAAGCCCAGCATCGCGACCAGCCCGAACAGGGCCAGGTCCGCGAAGCTCACGGCCCACGGGTAGAGGAAGACCACCTCGATGTCGAAGATGATGAAGGTCATCGCGACCAGGTAGTACTTGATCGGGAACCGGCCGCCGCCGATGGCGTGCGGCGTGGGCTCGATGCCGCACTCGTACGCCTCGAGCTTGGCGCGGTTGTAGCGCTTCGGACCCAGGATCACGCTCGAGCCGACGCCGCCGAGGGCGAGCACGGCGGCGATGCCCATGAGGAAGAGCAGCGGGACGTACGGGTTGCTCATCGAACGTCACTCCACTTCGTTGTGGTCGGGGTGCTCATGCTGCCGGGGCGATCCGGGCCAGGCCGGCGATCACCCGGTCCACCAGGTCACCGCCCTTCGGCTCGTAGCAGTCGGACAGGAGCTTGAGCACGAACTTCATGACGAGCGGCCGCGGCAGCCCGTACCGCGTGCACACCCGCATGACCTCGGGGTGCTCGATCAGCCGGACGAACACCCGGCCCAGCGTGTAGTAGCCGCCGAGATCGTCCTTCATGCGGCTCTGGTAGGTGGCGAACGCGCGCTCGCGACCGGCGGCCGTGCCGCGCGCGAGCCCCTGGGAGATGGCGTCGGCCGCGACCCGGCCGGCCTGCAGCCCGTAGGCGATGCCCTCGCCGTTGAACGGGCTGATCATCCCCGCCGAGTCGCCCGCGAGCATCAGGCCGTTGCTGTACAGCGGCCCGCGGTTGAACCCCATCGGCAGGGCTGCGCCCTTGACCGGACCCACCTGGTTGTCGGGCGTGAACTCCCAGTCGGCCGGCACGTGCCGCATCCACGTGGCGAAGAGCTTCTTGTAGTCGACCTTCGTCGGCGCGGCCGTCGACGCGACCGACCCGAGCCCCACGTTCGCCGTGCCGTCGCCGAGCGAGAAGATCCAGCCGTACCCGGGCATCAGGTTGCCGTCGTCGTCGCGGAGCTCGAGGTGGCTCTCCATCCACGGGTCGTCGTGGCGCGGCGTCCGGAAGTAGGTGCGGACCGCGACGCCCATCGGGCGGTCCATGCGCTTCTCGAGGCCGATCCCCGTGGCCAGCCGCGCGGACACCCCGTCGGCGGCGATGACCACCGGCGCCCGGTAGGTCACCGTCTCGCCGTCGACCTTCGCGTGCACGCCGACGACCCGCCCCGAGCGCTCGTCGCGCACCGGACCCGTGACGGTGGTGCGCTCCTGCAGCTTGGCGCCCGCCGCGCGCGCGTGGTCGGCGAGCGTGTGGTCCAGCGACATCCGGGACTTGGCCAGCCCGTACGACGGGTAGCTGGACAGCTCCGGCCACGCGAGCTCGAGCCGGTGGCCGCCACCGATGACCCGCAGGCCGACGTTCCGGATCCAGCCGTCCTGCTCCCGGATCGGCAGGCCCATGCGCACCAGCTCGGCCACCGCGCGGGGCGTCAGGCCGTCGCCGCAGACCTTGTCCCGCGGGAACTCGGACTTCTCCAGCAGCAGCACGTCCAGGCCCGCGGAGGCACAGTGGAACGCGGCGGCGGACCCAGCCGGGCCCGCGCCCACGACGATGACATCCGCGTCATCGACCGTTGCATCCACCACCAGTGACCCCACTTGTGACGTTGTTCACGTACTGCTCCCGGCGAGTGTAACCAGCACCACTTGGGCTGTCTGCGAAGGCACTCCTTACCTCGCGGCGGCGGGTGAAGAACGTGCCCTGAACTGCCCGTCGACGGCCCGGTTCTCGCCGTCGCGACGACGCCGAGCGGAGGCGCGGCGAGGCCCATTGTTCACCCGAACGGGCGCTCCTGGGCGAATGCCCGACTCAGTCCTCGCTGCGGCGCGACCGGCGACGCGCGACGAGGAGCAGGAACCCCACACCGATAGCGCCCAGCGAGACGCCGAGGACCCGCGCGACGTCGGCACCGGTGCGCGCCAGGCCTGCGGGCCCCGAGGCCGCCGGGCGCGCGGCACTCACCGAACCAGCCGAGCTGGTAGGCGATGCCGACGAGCTTGGCGCAGCGCTCGGGCTGGCGGTCGGCGGGTTCTCGGCCGGGTCTGGGCCGACACTCGTCTGCACGAGGATCGCCGCGTCCAGCACGGAGGTCGCAGCGAGCCGGCTCGTCACCTGCGATGCGGCATCGAACGTGACGACGAGCGGGATCCGCGTCGCCGCGCCGGGAGCCAGGACCGGACCGTGCCAACGGCTGCCACCAGCGGCGGCCGTGCCGTCGATCGTGAGCGACAGGTCGCCTGCGAGGGTCCCGGGCGTGACACCGAGACCACTCGCGACGAGCAAGTCGACGCGAGCGGGGTCGCCCGACGCGTTGCGCACCCAGAGGGCCGAGCTCACCACGTCTCCCGGCACGATCACCTGCGGCGTCCCGAACAGCGCCGCGCCGAGCGACGTCGACCAGTTCGTCCCGTCGCTGGAGAGCTGCAGCTCGTCGGCGGCCTGCGCCGGCGCGGCGCCAGCCGCGACACCGAACGCGGCGAGCAGAGCGACGCACATCGTTGCCAGAAGGTGTCGTGAGCGCATATTCACCGGATCCGGCCCGCCGCCCTGCCACCGACGACCAGGGCGCCGACGACCACCACACCGACAGCAACGATGGCCACGGGAACGGAAAGGGGTGGGCGCACGGCGCCGACTCGCGCGGGCCGGGCAGAAGTCACGAGCGGGACGGCTACGGCCGTGCCCGGCTGGAGGTCCGGGGGGCCAGCGTCAATCGGGACCCTGACGACCTCGTCGGGCTCGCGCCGACGCCGAACCCGGTCCCGTAGACCGCCGCTGACGAGGACGAGCCCGTACAGGATCAGTGCTCCCGCGACAGTCTTGAGCAGCCACCCGGGGCGGTTGATGCCGACCCACGTGTTCACATAACCGAGGTAGGGCAAGTGATAGACCACGATCCCCCGCACCTGCACGGCGCGGACCGGGTCGTCGTCGACGTTGTTCGCGTCGCCGCGGGTCACGAACGCGCGCTCGCCGTCGGACGTCGACCCGAGCCCGACGACGCGGTGCGTGACGACCTCGGGCTCGTTCGAGCGCAGCTGGTAGGTCACGACGTCGCCGATACTGATCTTCTCGACGGGTGTGGGTCGGGTCACCACGAGGGTCCCCGGTGGCATCGACGGCTGCATGGAGCCGGTGAGCACCGTGTACGGCGTCGCCCCCAGAACCAGCGGCACCACGATCAGGGCGAGTGCAAGCAGAACCACCACTGCAAGCGCCAACGACGAGGCGACCGCCGCGACCCACCGCAGGACGTTGCGCCGCGGCGCGGCGAGTGCGCGCGTCACCGGCACTCCATGTTCACGTAGTTGGTCCCGAAGCCAAAGATGAAGTATCGAACGCCCTGGGCCCCGATCACGTTGCTCGGCAGGGTCCACTGAGCGCCGCCGACGAACGTGACGGTCGCCGTCACGGTGATTGTCTGCAGCCGAGTCTTGTCTGCGAGAGTCGAGCCGACCTGGTTTGCCTGGAGGCTGAAGCTGGTCGCTCCGGCGGTAGGCGTGAACGTCCGGGTGACGTTTGCGTCAGAGACCACAGTGAGGAGGTACGACACGGTCGCGCCCGCGGGCACGGCCACCGCACTCCAGGAGATCGACACAGGCGAGTCGGCGCCGTCGACAGGATTGGCCGGCGGCGTGCAGCCTGCGACCGGCGCGGCCATGGTGACCCCGCTCGCGGCGGCGGTGAGCGGGCGGACATCGCTCCAGAACGCCCAGCCCGCACCCGAACCGCCGAGCACCAGCGCCACGGCAATGCCGATCGCAATGCCAAGACGCCCTGCCGGCGTCCGCGCGCGGCGCCGCACAGGCGCGACCGACGCAGCCTCGGCCCCCTCGCGCGTGCGGTTCATCGGATGTCCTTCGTCGGGCTAGTTGGTCGGTCGGTTCTCGGCGGTGACCAGGAGCGTCAGGGTCGAGATCCCGCCACGTACAGCGGTCGTAGCGGTGCTGGCCAACGTGACCTTCACGCAGAGCGTCACCGTCGCGTTGAGCGCCATCACCGCACTGGTCGCACCTGGGGTGACGGCTGTTCCAGAGCACGTCGACCCGGAGGCGGCGCCGTTGTAGACGGCTCCACTGAGGGAGGCGACAACGGCCGCGCTCGCTGCCGGGGGGCCACCGGTCGCGACGGCGAACGTGGGTGCGCCGACCCTGTAGACCCACTTCCCATTGGTGCCAACAGGCCGCGAGATGGTCATGGTCCCCGCCCTGCTCTCGCCTGGGTACATGTCAGCGAGGCTCGGTGCGGAGGTCCAGACCACGTTTGCCGAGAAGGTGCCCGCCTGCACGTTGGTCGTCGGCAGCGCACGGCTGACTGACCACGCGGCGTAGGCCGTCGTGCCCCCCAGAACGAGGAGCACGACGGCCACCGCCACGGCGAGCGGCGCACGGAGGCGTGCGAACACGTCAGATCCCTACGTGGGTCAGGCGTCAGATCAGGGCGCGACGGCCGGAGCCGACTGCTTGAACGTGACCGCGGCACCCGTCAGGGTGACCGCGCCGTTGGTGCCCACCTGGTTCGCGGTCTCTCCCTTGAAGATGACCTTGACAGCGACGTTGACCTTGTCGACCGCGTTGATCGCACCGGCCGTCGAGTCGACCTTGATGGTCTTCGAGTCCGTCAGGCTCAGGCCGGTCGTCGCCGTCGGGATCGACACCGTCGAGCTGACGTCGAGGGACGCCGCGAGGGGCGAAGCAGGGACCGTGTCAGTCGTCGTGACGGTGCCGGTCACCGCAAGGTTCGCCGTGAGGTGGTTACCGCTCGCGACCACCGTGGCAGGAGTGACATAAACCACGCAGTCGCCGGGAACCAGCTTGACGGTCGCGATGCCGCCGGTGATCTGGTTGTTCGTGTCGGGCCCGCTGCACGTCACGGCGTTCGTGGTCGTGTTGATCGTGGTGAGACCCCAGTACCACTTGGCACCAGCCGTATTGAGCGTGAGGTCCAGGTTACCGGCGGTGACGCCGGACTGGTCGCTGAGGTTCTTGGAGACGCTCCACGCCGCCATCGTCCCCGCGCCGCCCAGCAGCAGTGCCACACCTGCGCCAACAGCGATGGCGCCCTTCGTCGTCTTGCGCATGATCCATGCCTCCCGTAGCCGTGGGCCGGCTACACCACCGGCTCGGGGAGTCTCGGCGGGGCACAGCAGGACTTGAACAACAGTCCAAGGTCTTCGCCCCGTGCACTGGAGTCATGCGGGGGTTACCACCCCCCGCACTTCGGAGTCCAGCATCCGAACGAGTGCAATCCGGACGCGGTCGAAGGCGACGAGCACGCCCTCCCGACGTTGCGCCGAAAGGGTGACGTCAGCTGGCGGGACGGATCCCGCGGTGCAGCGCGACGATGCCGCCGGAGAGGTTGCGGTACGCCACGTGGGTCCAGCCGGCGTGCTTGATCAGGAGGCCGAGCGCGTGCTGGTCGGGCCACTCGCGGATCGACTCGGCGAGGTAGACGTAGGCTTCGGGCTCCTTGGAGACGGCCCGCGCGACCGGCGGCAGCGCCCGCATGAGGTAGTTCTGGTAGACCGCCCGGAACGGCTTGAACGTGGGGCGGGAGAACTCGCAGACGACCAGCCGGCCGCCCGGCTTGGTGACGCGCAGGAGCTCGTCGAGGGCGGCGTCGACGTCCTTCACGTTGCGCAGGCCGAAGGACATGGTCACGGCGTCGAACGACTCGTCCGCGAACGGCAGGTGCAACGCGTCGCCGGCGACGAAGGCCAGGTCCGGTCGGCGCCGCTTGCCCACGTCGAGCATCCCGACGGACAGGTCGCACGCGACCACGTGCACGCCGGCGTCGGCCATCGGCTCCGACGACGTGCCGGTGCCGGCGGCGAGGTCGAGCACCGTCTCCCCCGGCTGGGCGTCGAGGGCCTTGAGCGTGGCCTTGCGCCACGCGCGGTCCTGGCCGAGCGAGATGACGTCGTTGGTCCGGTCGTAGCGGTGGGCCACGGCGTCGAACATGGCGGCGACGTCCTGGGGGTCCTTGTCGAGGGAAGCGCGGGACATGTGTCCATCGTCGCAGGTCCGCAGGGCCCCTACGACAGGGCGGGCGGCTTCTCCAGGCATACGCTGGCAGGGATGAGCACGCAGCCCTCCGCCCCCGGGGACGCCGTCCCGCACCCGCTCGTGGTCCGCACGGTCGCGTTGGACGCGCTCGGCGCCCCCGTCGGCGTGGGCTCCACGGAGCTCCCCGACCCGCTCGACCTGCTCGAGCTCCTGCCGTCGCAGGCGCCGCTCGCGTGGGTGCGCCGCGGCGACGGCCTGGTCGCGTGGGGCGAGACCCTGCGCATCGAGGTCGGCGGTGCCGACCGGTTCGCCGACGCCGAGCGGGCGTGGCACGACGTCCTCGCGCGGGCCATCGTCCGCGACGAGGTGCAGGCGCCCGGCACGGGTCCGGTCGCCTTCGGCTCGTTCGCGTTCGACGACGAGTCCCCGGCCGGCGGCGTCGTCGTCGTGCCCCGCGTCGTGGTCGGCCGCCGCGGTGGCCGCACCTGGCTCACCACCATCACCACGGGTGCCCGGCTGCGCGCCGCTCCGCGCCTCGCGGAGGTCGTCGGCCCCCGCGTGCCCCCCGTCGACCCCGGTGACGTCGCCTACAGCGACGGTGCCGTGAGCGCCGACGGCTGGCGCGACGTCGTCGCGAGCGGGATCGCCGCGATCAAGGCCGGCGACGTGGACAAGGTCGTGCTCGCGCGCGACGTGCACGCGCGCACCGAGCACCCGCTGGACGTGCGGTGGGCGCTGGAGCGCCTGGCGACGCAGTACCCCTCGTGCTGGACGTTCAGCGTGGACGGCCTGCTGGGCGCGACGCCCGAGCTGCTGGTCCGCTCGGAGAAGGGCCTGGTCACCTCGCGCGTGCTCGCGGGGACGATCCGGCGCACCGGCGACGACGCGGCCGACGTGGCCCGCGCGGCGATCCTGGCGCACTCGTCGAAGGACCTGGAGGAGCACGAGTACGCGGTGACGTCCGTGGCGCACGCGCTCGAGCCGTTCTGCTCGTCGATCAACGTCCCCGACGTGCCGTTCGTCCTCCACCTGCCCAACGTCCTGCACCTCGCGTCCGACGTGACCGGCGTACTGACGGCGCCCTCGGGCGACGCGGCGCACCCGTCCTCGCTGGCGCTGGCGGCGGCGTTGCACCCGACCGCGGCCGTGTGCGGCACCCCGACCGTCGCGGCGCGGGAGCTCATCCGCCGCATCGAGGGCATGGATCGGGCGCGCTATGCCGGACCGGTCGGCTGGTTCGGCGCCGACGGCGACGGCGAGTGGGGCATCGCGCTGCGCTCCGCGCAGGTCGACGCCGACGACCCGCGGCGCGTGCGCCTCTTCGCGGGCTGCGGCGTCGTCGCCGCGTCCGACCCGCCCGCCGAGCTGGCGGAGTCCGAGGCCAAGCTGGTCCCCATGCGGTACGCGCTCGGCCGGGACGCCAGCACCAGCTGACATCCCGGCCGAGGGGCCGTGCCGTGGCCGAAGGGGAGTCGGCCGGGCAGGCGGAGCGGTCCGGGGACGGACCGCGTGGCCGGCGACCGGGGTCCTCGGGGGGACGGGACCCGGCGGCCGCCGGCGTTCAGTGGGCCGTGATCAGCCCTGGCCACCCTGCTGCTGCTGGAACCACTGCCACAGCTGGTCGGGGCTGAGCCCGTCGGGGATGCCGGACGAGCCGGAGTCGCCCTGGCCCTGACCCTGGTCGGGAGCCTGCTGCTGCGGGTCCTGCTGCTGCGGCGCCTGCTGCTGAGGAGCCTGCTCGGACGACGCCGACTCCTTGCGGACCGCGAGCGTCACGTCGACGTCCGACGCCTTGCCGTCACGGACCACGGTCAGCGTGACCTTGGTGTCGGACGGGAGCGCCCGCACGTAGGCGGTGAGCGACTCGGCGCCGCCGACGGCCTTGCCGTCGATCGCGACGATCGTGTCCTTCTCCAGCAGCTTGGCCGCGGCGGCCGGCGAGCCGTCGCTGACCGACTCCACGACCGCGCCGCGGCGGGTGACGCCGTCGGCGGTGGCGGTGCCGTCGGACAGGGACACCCCGAGGAAGGCGTGCTCGGCGGTGCCGTCGTCGACGAGCTGCGCGGCGATGTTCTTCACCAGGTCGACCGGGATGGCGAAGCCGAGGCCGATGGAGCCGGACTCGCTCGACAGGGTGGCGATCGAGGAGTTGATGCCGATGACCTTGCCCTGCGCGTCGAACAGCGGGCCGCCCGAGTTGCCGGGGTTCACGGCCGCGTCGATCTGGATCGCGTTGGTGACGGTGGCCTCGCTGCTGTTCTCGCCCGACGTGGACACGGGGCGGTCGACCGCGGAGACGATGCCGGTGGTCACCGTGCTGGCGAGGCCGAGCGGGTTGCCGACGGCCATGACGGGCTGGCCGACGATGACCTTCGACGAGTCGCCGAACGCGGCGGGCTTGAGGTCGTCCGGCGCGTCCGTCAGCTTGATGACGGCGAGGTCGGTGGTCGCGTCGGTGCCGACGATCGTCGCCTTGAAGATGCGGCCGTCGGTCAGCGTGACCTGCACGCTGTCGGGGTCCGCGCCGGCGACGACGTGGTTGTTGGTGACGATGTGGCCGGAGTCGTCGACGATCACGCCGGAGCCCTCCGCGCCGCCACCGTTGCCGGTGCTGACCTGGATGGCGACGACCGACTGCTGCACGGCCTTGGCGACGGCCTCCCAGTTGGGGTCGTCGTTCGTCGAGCCGGAGACCGGGACGGTGTCGTTGCTGGACTGGCCGATGGTCGCGAGGGACGCCGGGTGGCTGCCGTTCGCGGCGTCGTCGGACAGCGTGTGCGTCAGGCCGGCCGTGGCGACCGCGGCGAGGATCGCGGCGGCGGCGGCAGCCGAGGTCACCGGGAGCCAGAGGTTGCGCTTGCGCTGCGTGGGGACGGAGCCCTGGGGCGCGGCGGGCGCCGGAGCGGCGGCGTACGCGGCGGCGGGCTGGTAGGCAGCCTGCTGCGCGGTCGCCGGGTCCTGGGCGGCGGCGCGCTGAGCAGCCTCCCACTGCGCGCGGCGGACGGACTCGAACTGGTCCATCTGCGCCGCCTGCTGCGCGGCGGCCTGCTGGGCAGCGGCACGCTGGGCGGCCTCGTACGCGGCGCGCTGGTCCGCCGGAGCGGCGGGGTGCGGCGGCGTGAACGGGTTGGTGGGGTGCGCCGGCGCGGCGGGCAGCGGCTGGGTGTGCTGGACCGGCAGCGGCTGGGTCGGCTGGACCGGCAGCGGCTGGGTCGTGTGCGTCTGGGGGTGCTGATCGGCAGCGGGCGGCTGGTTGCTCGCGCCGTTCTCAGGTGTGGTGGTCATCAGGATTGCCCTCCTTGGTCGTGGACCATCACACCCGACGGCGCTGGAGGGACCCTTCGCAGAACCTGGGAGTTCCCTGCGAGTTTCGGATGGATCCGTCAGTCGGGGAGCGCCACGCGGACCGCCGCGGCGACCTCGTCGGCGATCCGCTCCCCCAGGGCGCGGCGGCCGGCGCGGTCCACGCGGACCTCCACGACGCTGAGCCCGGGACCGGGCGCGGCCAGGGCGGGCAGCAGCCCGTCGACGTCGCTCACGCGCGTGTGCCGCACGCCGTAGCCCGCGCACAGGGCGGCGAGGTCGGCGCCGTGGGGCGTGCCGAACACGCGCTCGAACACGTCGGCCCGGGCGGGCTCCCCCGGTTCGAGCGTCGAGAAGATGGATCCGCCGTCGTCGTTGGCGACGACGAGCTGGAGGTGCGGGCTCGGCTCGAGCGGCCCGCGCAGGAGGCCGCCGACGTCGTGCAGGAACGTCAGGTCCCCCAGCAGCGCCCGCACCCGACGGTCCGGCAGCGCGAGGGCGACGCCCACTGCGGTCGAGACCGTGCCGTCGATGCCCGCGAGCCCCCGGTTGGCCAGGACGGCCGGCGGGGCGTCCCAGCGGGCCACCAGGTCGAGGTCGCGCACGGGGTTCGACGAGCCGACGACGAGCGCGTCGTCGGCGCCGCTGACCTGGGCGACCGCGCGAGCCAGCGCCGGTCCCGTCACGYGGGTCCCGCTGCGCGAGCGCCGCCCCGCGTCGAGACCGTCGAGCACGCGGTCGATGGCCGCACCGGCCGCCGCGTCCGCCGTCCGCCAGGCGTCGAGCCAGCCTGCCGGCGCCGCCATCCGGCCCTGCCGCATCCGGGCGGGCGCCTCGAGCAGCACGTCGCCGGCGTTGCGTGCGGCGTCGGGCCACTCGGCGCCGCGCGGCGCGACGACGACGACCTCGACGTCCTCGCGCGCGAGCAGCCGCTGCACGGGCCGGGAGAGGGTCGGGCGGCCCAGCACCACCGCACGGCGGATCGCACCGCCGAGGCTCGGGTGCGCGAGCAGGAGCCGGTAGGCGGCGATCGCGTGGGTCCCCCCGCGCGCACCGGAGGAGGGTTCGGCCAGCAGCGGCCAGCCGTTCGCCTCGGCGAGGCGACGAGCCGCCGGACCCGCGCCGTCCCCCGCGACCACCACCGTCGGCGCCCCGCCCCGGCGGGCCTGCGCCGCGACCGGCTCACCGACCACCGGGACGGAGCCGGTGGTGAGCCGCGCCTGGACGTGCGTGAGTCCCGCGGTCGACGGCTCGGGCCACGGCGCGTCGCCCGGGACCAACGGCTCCCGGAACGCGAGGTCCAGGTGGACGGGCCCGGGGTCGCCCGTGCGGGCGCCGGTCGCGGCCGCGACGGCCCGGGACACGAGGCGGCGCAGGCTGCGGGCCTCGTCGGCAAGTCCGACGGGGGCGGGCACGTCGACGGCCAGCCGCACCGCGCTGCCGAAGATGCCCACCTGGTCCGTGGTCTGGTTCGCGCCGGTCCCGCGCAGCTCGTGCGGCCGGTCGGCCGTGAGCAGCAGCAGGGGCAGCCCGCTGTGGTGGGCCTCGAGGACGGCCGGGTGCAGGTTCGCCACGGCGGTGCCCGAGGTGGTCACGACCGCGACGGGGCGGGCGGGGTCGCCCGACGCCTTCGCCAGGCCGAGCGCGAGGAACGCCGCGGACCGCTCGTCCACCCGCACGTGCAGCCGCAGCACGGGAGCGCCGGCCGGGCGCTGCCCGTCCGGGCGCGCGGCGTCGGCGACCGCGTACGCGAGCGGCGCGCTGCGCGAGCCCGGCGCGAGCACCACGTCCTCGACCCCGAGGGCGGCGAGCGCCTGGACGATCACGCGGGCCGCAGCCGTCGCCGGGTCGGGGGCGAGGGCGGGCGGCGTCGTCACGCTCGTCATCATGCCTGAGCGCGGACGACGGCGATGCGCGCCCGCCACCGCGCCACGAGCTCGTCAGACCCGGCCGCGGCCGCCAGCAGGGCCGGGTCCGGCTCGGGGCGGCGGACCTCGAGGACGCCGTCGACGGGCAAGAGCGGGTCCGTCACCAGGTCGGCCGTGAACAGCTGGGCCGTCGCGAGCCCGCACGCATAGGGCAGCTCCGGGAGCGCCGCAGCGAGCGCGATCCCGGCGGCGAGTCCCACCGACGACTCGAGGGCCGACGAGACGACGACCGGCAACCCGATGCGCTCGGCCAGCTCGAGGCACGCGCGCACGCCGCCGAGCGGCTGGACCTTGAGCACCACGATGTCCGCGGCGGCCGCCCGCGCGACGGCGAGAGGGTCCTCCGCCCGCCGGATCGACTCGTCGGCGGCGATCGGCACGTGGGTCCGCCGGCGCAGCGCGGCGAGGTCGTCGACACCCGGGACGGGCTGCTCCGCGTACTCGAGCCCGCCGGCCGCCCGGTCGAGAGCGGCCAGCCGGGCCGCGGCGGTGTCGACGTCCCAGGCCGCGTTGGCGTCGACCCGGATGGCCCCGTCGGGGCCGAGCGCGTCGCGGACGGCCTCCAGCCGGGCGATCTCGTCGGCGAGCGACTGGCCCGGCTCCGCGACCTTGACCTTGGCCGTGCGGCACCCGCCGGACGCGCGCACGATCCGGTGGGCGGTCGCGGCGTCGACCGCCGGCACGGTGACGTTGACGGGGATCCGCGTGCGCAGGGCGGGCGGCCATCCCTCGTCGGCCGCCTCGCGTGCGGCGCGCCACCAGGCGGCGGACTCCGCGGCGTCGTAGTCCCAGAACGGGCTGAACTCGGCCCAGCCGGCATCGCCGCGCAGGAGCACGCCGTCCCGGACGGTCAGGCCGCGGAACCGCGTGCGCAGCGGGAGCGACCAGATGTGCAGGTCAGCGGGGGTGCTCGGCACGCCGACAGCCTACGTCCGGCTCACTCGCCCCACGCCGCGAGCAGGAGCGCGACGGCCGTGGCGCGCACCGGCCGGCCCTCGGTCAGTGCCGTGACGACGGCGCCGTCGACCAGCGCGATCGTGACGGGGGCGGTGGTCGGCGCCCCGACACGCGCGACCAGGCTTTCCAGAACCTCGTCGACGACCGCACGGCCCGCGGCGAACGCGGTCGCGAGAGCCGCGCGCCGTCCCGCGCTGAGCAGGTGCTCGTACTGGTTGCGCACCTGGGCGTCGTCGCCGGGCGGCAGGACCGCGTCGACCAGAGTCGCGGCCGCCCGGTCCCCGGAGAGGTTCGTCGGAGCGGCCGCGAGCACCGCGCGAGCGTGGTCGGCCCACGCCTCAGCAAGGGCCGCGCCCGCGGCCGCGGCGAGCTCGTCGAGCGAGCCGAAGTAGTACGTCGTGGCGGACACCGAGGCACCCGCCTCGTGCGCGACGCGTCGGTGGGTGAGGGCACCAGGCCCCTCGCGCAGCACGAGCGCGGCGGCCGCCCGCGCGAGGTCGTCCCGGCGGCGCGCACCCTTGCTCGTCACGCGTGGCTCCCGCCCGACAGGTTCAAGCCGACCACACCGGCGACGATGAGCACGAGCGACACGATCTTCAGCACCGAGACGGTCTCGTGGAACAGGACGACGGCGAGCACCGCCGTGAGGGCGGCGCCGATGCCCACCCAGACCCCGTAGGCGACGCCGACGGGCAGCGACTTCAGCGCCCAGCTGAGCCCGCCCAGCGACGCGACCGCGAAGACGACGAACGCGATGCTCGGTCCGAGCTTGCTGAACCCGTCGGACGCCTTGAGGCTCAGGGCCCAGCCGGCCTCGAGCATGCCGGACAGGATGAGGACGATCCAGGCCATGGTGGTGCACCACTCTCCGCGTGCGCGCCGGGTGGCAGTCCCCGCCGTCCCGCGCACGTTCTGGTACAAGCGTACCAGAATGATCGGACGCGGCTAGGCTGCCGCCGTGACTCCTGAACTGCCGGCCGCCGTCTCCGACACGTTCGACCCGAGCCGCTGGCGCACGGTGGACGGGTTCGAGGACCTCACCGACCTCACGTACCACCGGGGGTTCGCGCGGCCGTCGGCGGACCAGCTGGCCGCCGGCGCGGTCGCTCGCGACCTGCCCGTGGTGCGGGTCGCGTTCGACCGGCCCGAGGTGCGCAACGCGTTCCGCCCGCACACCGTCGACGAGCTGTACCGCGTGCTCGACCACGCGCGCACGACCTCCGACGTCGGCACGGTGCTGCTCACCGGCAACGGCCCGAGCCCCAAGGACGGCGTGTGGGCGTTCTGCTCCGGCGGCGACCAGCGCATCCGCGGCCGGTCGGGCTACCAGTACGCGTCGGGCGAGACCGCCGACGGCGTGGACCCGGCCCGCGCCGGGCGCCTGCACATCCTCGAGGTCCAGCGGCTTATCCGGACCATGCCGAAGGTCGTCGTCGCGCTGGTCAACGGCTGGGCAGCCGGCGGCGGGCACTCCCTGCACGTGGTCGCGGACCTCAGCATCGCCAGCCGCGAGCACGCCCGGTTCATGCAGACGGACGCCAACGTCGGCTCGTTCGACGGCGGGTACGGCTCGGCCCTGCTGGCGCGACAGGTCGGCCAGAAGCGGGCCCGCGAGATCTTCTTCCTCGCCCGCGAGTACTCCGCCGAGCAGGCGCTGGCCTGGGGCGCCGTCAACGACGTGGTCGAGCACGCGCAGATCGAGGAGGCGGGGCTGGAGTACGCGCGGATCGTCGCGACGAAGTCGCCGCAGGCCGTCCGCATGCTCAAGTTCGCGTTCAACCTGGCGGACGACGGGCTGGCCGGCCAGCAGGTGTTCGCCGGCGAGGCGACGCGGCTGGCGTACATGACCGACGAGGCGGTGGAGGGGCGCGACGCGTTCCTGCAGCGGCGGGAGCCCGACTGGTCGGGCTTCCCGTACGCGTACTAGCTAGCGCGAGCTGAGCGCCCAGCCGGCGAAGTCGACGACGGCGCCGAGCACGCCCGCCGCGCCGACCAGCAGGGCGACGAGAACGAGACCGGAGACGACGACCGCGCCGAGCGACCGGGTGTCGTGCTCGGTGGCGTCGTGGTGCGTGAGAGTGGCCATGCGTCCAGCCTCGCCCGGACGCCCGGGACGGGGCATCGGTCGCGGGGACCGTCCTGCTCACGACCTGGGGTGGCCAACCCGCGCGCCGGCGTCATCCCGTGGACGGACAACGGCGGGCGGTCAGCCGATGGTCAGCGACCCCGACCGGGCGGGTACCAGCTCGACCCAGGTGTTGCCAGGCGCCAGGTCCGCCGGCTTGCCGTCGGCGGTGAACAGGCGCAGGGGCGCGTCCTGGGAGTCCTTCTGCCAGCGCACGGGCACCGTCTTGCCGCCCGTCGCGACGACGCCGTCGCCGGACCCGACCAGCGTGTAGGTGGGCACCGGCGCGCCACCCTGGGCGGCGAACCCCGTGTTAGTGGGGTGCTCGGCCGTCAGCGACACCACGTTCACCGCGGAGAGCCGGGCACCGCTCCGCGCGGTCGCCGGCGCGGTCCCCTCCGAGCGCAGCCACGTGCCGGTGCCGGCGTCCCACGACCACGACGGGCTCGAGGCCGCCGACAGCTGGAACGAGAGCRTGCTCGCCGGCGTCCCTGCGACGATCGCCGCGGCACCGTCCGCGGTGCGCGCGATGGTGAACTGCTCGCCCGGTGGCGCCTGGTGGTCCGCGTCGGCGAGGCCCCAGAAGGTGGTCGGCGTGCCGTACACGTTGTGCGGTGCCGCCCGGTCCTTGGTCCGGTACATCCCCGGGGCGCCCGCGTCGTGGCTGATCATCTGCACGCCGCTGGCCGCAACGAGGTCGAGGATGCCCGGCTGGCCGCCCGAGAAGGCCAGCAGCCCGTGCATGGGCGCAAGGATCAGGGGGTCCATCGGGCGGACCGAACGGATGGGGCCGACCTCGTCGGGGACCTGCGAGTGGAAGACCGCCACCAGCCGGGACACGTCGAACTCGACGATGGTCTCCCAGACCACGTCCGCCTGGTCCAGGCCGGTCTGCGGTCGGGCGACGGCGGTGTTCTCGATCTTCACCGCGAGCGCCGGACGAGCCGCGGGTTCCCCGGCGACGCCCGTGAGCGGCCAGGTCGGGGGCACCGCCGGCGCCGGTGCTCCGCCCTTGTCGGGAGCGATCGTCGGCCCGTGGGTGACGGCCGGGGGCGTCGAGCTCGCGGGCTCCGGCGTGCTGGGGCTGCAGGCGGCGACCGCCAGCGCCAGGCCGGCGAGCAGCGCGGCTGCTGCGCCGCGCGCCCCTCGTCGTGTCGTGGTCGTCATCGCGTTCCCCCGTCGCTGTCCGGCACGGACCCAGGCTGCCATGCGCGGACGTCGCCGCCGGGGAGCACAGGCCGTCTCAGCCGATCGTGACCGAGCCCGAGTCCTGCGGGACCAGCTCGACCCAGGTGGTGCCCGGCGCGAGCGTCAGCACGCCGCCGTCGGGAGTGGCTAGCGTGAGGACCGCGCTCTCGCCCGTCTTCGTCCAGGTGCCCGTGACGGTGTGGCCGCCGCTCGAGACCGTGGCGTCGCCCGTGCCGTCGAGCACCGTCTCGGGAACTGGGTTGCCGGCGGGGTCGACGGTGCCGGAGTTGACCAGCCGGACCTTGAGGGTGACCACGTTCGTGGCGGCGATCCGGGCGCCCGAGCTGACGGTCGCGGGCGTGGCACCCTCGGCGCGCAGCCACGTGCCGGTGCCTGCGTCCCAGGTCCACGTCGGCTTTGCGTAGCCCGAGAGGCGGACCGCGACGGTCGTGGAGGCGCCACCGGATACGACCGCACTGGCCTGCTCGGGGTGCTTGGCCATGACGAACTGCGGGGCGGGCGACGCGGAGTGGCCGCTGTCCGCCTGGTCCCAGAAGGCCTGCGGCGTGCCGTAGACGTTGTGCGGTGCGGGCGCGACGCCCTTCTTGCGGTAGAACCCGGCGGCACCGGCGTCCTGGCTGATGGTCTGGACGCCGGCGTTCTTCAGCGCCTGGACGAAGCCCGGCTGCCCGCCGGAGAACGCGATGAGCCCGTGCATCGGCGCGACGATCGCCGGGTCCATCGGTCGCACCGAGCGGATCGGGCCGACCTCCGCGGGCACCTGAGACTGGTAGACGGCCACGAAGCGGCTGATGCCGCCCTCGACGACCTCCTCCCAGACGATGTCGGCCTGGTCGAGGCCGGTCTGGGGACGGGCCTCGCCGGAGTTCTCGATCTTCACCGCGAGACCCGGGCGGGTGGCCACCTCGGACGCGGTGACTCCCGTCAGGGGCCAGCGCGGCGCGATGACGGGCGCCGGCGGAGCCCCCTTTGCCGCCTCGATCACGGGCGCGTGCGTCACGGGCGCCGACGCCGTCGGATCGGCCGTAGCGGACCCGCCGCAGGCGCCCAGCAGCAGGGCGGCACCGGTGGCCAACGCGAGGAGGGCGACGGGGCGACGCCGGGCRGGCGGGAGGGCAAGAACAGACGACACGATGCTCCTTGGGGTGCGAACCGCGCGACACTCTACGGGCTGCGCGCGCCGTCCCCGGCCGGGCGCGCGCTTGCGCGGACCTACGCTGGGGGCGTGATCCGGCCGCTGCGTGACGTCCCCGCGGGGCCCGACCACCTTCTGCCGGCCCTCGTCGCGGCGCTGGACGGCACGGGCCCTGCGGTCTGCCCCGTCCCGGAGGACGCGGCCCCGGGGACGGGCCCGGCCGTCGGCGACGACGTAGCGGTCGTGGTGCGGACCTCGGGCTCGACCGGCGAGCCGCGCGCGGTCCTGCTCTCCGCGACCGCCCTGCGCGCGTCGGCGTCGGCCACCCACGAGCGGCTCGCGGGCCCCGGGCGGTGGCTGCTCGCCCTGCCGACCCACCACGTCGCCGGCCTGCAGGTGCTGGTCCGCTCAGCGCTGGCCGGGACGTCGCCCGTGGTGCTGGAGCCCGGGCCGTTCCGGCCGCCCGGGTTCGTGGCGGCCGCGGCCCAGCTCGGCACCGACGTGCCCCGGTACACGTCGCTGGTGCCGACCCAGCTGGTCMGGCTCCTGGACGACCCCGTCGCGACCGCCGCGCTCGCGACATTCGACGCCGTGCTCCTCGGCGGCGCGGCGGCCCCGCACGAGCTGCTCGCGCGCGCCGCGGCCGCGGGCGTGCCCGTCGTGACGACGTACGGCATGTCCGAGACGTGCGGCGGCTGCGTGTACGACGGGGTGCCGCTCGCCGGGGTGGGCGCGTCCCTCGACGACGAGGGCCGGATCCTGCTGTCCGGCCCCGTGCTGGCGGACGGCTACCTGGGGCGTCCGGACCTCGACGCCGAGGCGTTCGTGCAGGTGGACGGGGTCCGGCACCTGCGGACCACCGACCTCGGGCGGTGGTCGTCCGGCGTGCTCACGGTGCTCGGTCGCGCCGACGACGTGCTCGTCACCGGCGGCACCAAGGTGGCGCCCGCGCCCGTCGAGCAGGTCCTCGCGGAGCTGCCCGGCGTCGGCGAGGTCTGCGTGGTCGGCGTCCCCGACCCGGAGTGGGGTCAGGCCGTGGTCGCGGTCGTCGTCCCCCGCGCCGGCGCACGACCTCCCACGCTCGACGACGCGCGCCGCGCCGTCACCGACCGCCTCGGCGCGGCCCACGCCCCGCGCCGCCTGGTGGTCACGGACTCGCTCCCCGTGCGCGGGCCGGGCAAGATCGACCGTCGGGCGACGGCACGGCTCGCCGCCCGCTCCCTCGAGAGGACCCCCACGTGACGACTGCCAGCGACTGGGTGCAGGGTGCGCGACCGCGCACGCTGCCCGCGGCGGCTGCCCCGGTGCTCGTCGGTACCGGTGCCGCCGCGCAGCTCGGCGAGGCCCACCTCGGCCGGGCCGCGCTCGCGCTCGGCGTCGCGCTCGCCCTGCAGGTGGGGGTGAACTACGCGAACGACTACTCCGACGGGATCCGCGGCACGGACGTCGACCGCGTCGGCCCGCTGCGCCTGACCGCCTCCGGCACGGCGAGCCCGGGCACCGTCAAGGGTGCCGCGTTCGCGTCGTTCGGCGTCGCCGCCCTGCTCGGCCTCGCGCTCGTGGTGCTCACCGGCCAGTGGTGGCTGCTCGCCGTCGGCGCCGCCGCGATCCTGGCGGCCTGGGGCTACACCGGCGGGAGGCGGCCGTACGGCTACCGCGGGCTCGGCGAGGTCGGCGTCTTCCTCTTCTTCGGGCTCGTCGCGGTGCTCGGCACCACGTACACGCAGGCCGACGAGCTGTCGTGGCCCGCCTGGGTGGGTGCGGTGTCGGTCGGCATGCTGGCCTGCGCCCTGCTCATGGCCAACAACCTGCGCGACGTCCCCACCGACGCGCTCGGCGGCAAGCGCACGCTGGCGGTGCGCCTCGGCGAGAACCGCTCGCGCCGCGTGTACGCGGTCCTCGTGATCCTGCCGGTGCTGCTCGGCGGCGTGGTGTGCGCGTTCGCGTCAGTCTGGACGCTGCTCGTGCTCCTGCTGCTGGCGCCCGCGGTCGTGCTGGCGGTCACCGTGCTGCTCGGCGCCCGCGGGCGCGCGCTGGTCCCCGTGCTCGCCGGCACCGGGCTACTCGAGCTCGCGTTCGGCGTGCTGCTCGGCCTCGGGCTCGCCCTCTAGACCGGCGTCGACCGCCGCGTCCTCGACGTCGGCGTCCTCCTGGGCTCGCCTGCTCAGCACGGGCCGGTCGCCCGCGTCCCGGCGGCGCTCGGCACGCTCGGCCAGCTGGCGCGCGGCCGCGTCGCGCGGGCCGTTGAGCAGCACGTAGGACAGCGCCCACGCGAGGAGCGCGGCGACGACGGCCACCAACCACGAGCGCAGGCCCGCCCACCAGAGCAGACCGAGGCAGACGCCGAAGAGCGCGAGGCGCAGGACCGAGTAGACGACGAGAGGCACGGTCAAGGGTAGGCCGACCCCGCAGCTCCGGCCGACGTACTCTGGCGACGTGAGGAACCTGGCCGTCCTGCTGCTCATCGGACTGACCGTGTACTGCGTGTTCGACATCGTGCGGAGCAGCCACGACGAGCGCCTCGGCGTGCACCCGGCGCTCTGGGTGCTGCTCGTGCTGCTCGTGCCGCTCGTCGGCGTGGTCGTGTGGCTGGCCGTCCGGTGGTCGCGACGGACGGCCTACGCGGGCCAGGCCGGCGGGACGACGGGCGGCGTTCCGCGACGTCAGCGCACCGCGGGACCCGACGACGACCCGGACTTCCTGCGCGGTCTGGACGAGGACCGCAAGCGCGCCGACGGCGGCTCGACCAGCGACGGCCCGCCCGCGTCCTGACGAGCCCCGAGGCCTACATGCCCGAGTAGGAGTGCTTGCCCGAGACGACGAGGTTGACCACCGTGAAGTTGGCGAGCACGACCGCGTAGCCCACGAACACGAAGTACGCGGCGCGGCGGCCGCTCCAGCCGCGGGTGGTGCGGGCGTGCAGGTAGGCGGCGTAGGTCACCCAGGCGACGAACGTGCCGACCTCCTTGGGGTCCCAGCCCCAGTAGCGGCCCCAGGCGTGCTCGGCCCAGATCGCGCCGCCGATGAGCGTGAACGTCCACAGGACGAAGCCGATGGCGTTGAGCCGGAAGGCCATGGCCTCGAGCTCGCGGGACGTGGGCACCTGCTCGAGCCAGCCGAACCGCGGTCCGGCCAGGGTCCGTCGGAACCCGTCGGAGCGGCCTTCGGAGCCGACGGCCACCGCGGGTGCGTCGGAGACGGCGAGACCCTCCTCGCGGTAGCTCCGCAGCACCTGCAGCACCGACGCGGCGAACGCGACGGTGAAGATGCCCGTCGCGGTGATGGCGACGCCCACGTGCAGGATCAGCCAGTAGCTCTGCAGCGCGGGCTGGACCTGGTCGGCCTGGATGTAAAACACGTTGAGCGCGAGCACCAGGGCCAGCACGGCCATGCCCATGACGAGCACGCCGACGAACGCGATGACCCGGCGCCGCTGGACGAGCGTGAGGACGAGCACGGCGACGAACGTGCCGACGATCGTGAACTCGTACATGTTGGCGGTGGGCCACCGACCGGCGGCGACGCCGCGCAGCACGATGCCGGCGAAGAGCATCACCAGGCCGAGCAGCGTGGTCGACCGGGCGATGCCCTCGGCGCGCGCGGAGCGGCCGGGGGCGCGCTGGTCCTCCGACCCGCCGACGGCGGTGGCCGGGCGCGTGGACGCGGACCCGACGAGCACCTCCTCGGGCACGCGCTTCTGCGCGTGCTCCACGATGCGCGCGAGGTCGACGCTGTACGCGACGAGCGCGACGGTGAACGCGGTCGCGGCACCCCAGACGAGCAAGGTGCTCAGGTCACCGGTGGTCATGGCGTGCCCTCTCCTGAGGTGTGGCCGCCGGGGGCGGCCGGGGGTCTGTCGTGCGATCGGGCGAGCGTCTCCGCGAGCACCCGGTCGAGCTCGGGCTGGAGCCCGACGTCGTCGCCGCGCGCCAGGCCGGCCGCGGTGACCACTGTACGGCCGTCGCCGTCGGGAGCGCCCGGCGCGAACCGGAGCCACACGCGCCGACGGGGCGCGAACAGCGAGGTGGCGAGCCCGGCGAACGCCAGGAGCGCGAAGACGAGCACGAACGGCAGCGCGGGGTCGTGGCGCAGGTCGAGCGCGACGTACCGCGGGAGGTCGTTGAAGGTCAGCGTGCCCAGGCCGTTCGGCAGGTCGACGGTCTCGCCGGGTCGCACGTACAGGGTGATCGCCTTGCCGTCGGCGTCCACGGCCTGCGTCATCCGCGCCTCGTCGAGCTGGTAGACGTTCTGCGGCACGCCGGTGTCGAGCCCGAGGTTGCCCTGCCAGACCGACAGGACGAGCAGGGGCTCGTTCGGCTGGGGGTCCACGGAGCGGTAGAGGTCGTCGCCGACCTCCTGCGCCGTGGGCAGCAGGTAGCCGACGACGCCGATCTGCTCCTGGTCGCCGGAGACGTCGGGGACCTTGAGCACGCCGCGCGACGTGTAGACGTTGTCCTGCGGCAGGAACGGCGTCGGACCGCTGAAGGCGACCTCGCCCGCGGCGTCGTGCACGGTGATGTCCGGCGCGTAGCCGTTGCCCTGCAGGTAGACCTTGGCGCCGCCGGCGTCGAGCGGGTGGTTGACCTTGATGGTCTTCTTCTCCGGGGACTCGCCGGGGTTGGTCAGGGTCACGTGCGCGGTGAAGTCGCGCGACTGCAGGGTGTCCGGGTCGAAGCGGGACTCGAAGTCGTCGAGCCGCAGCGTGAACGGCACCAGGCTCGTCGGCGAGTAGGCGGTGCCCTGCTCGAACGTGTCGTAGTCGACCTGCGCGTTGGCGAACCCGTGCCCCTGCACCACGATCGCCTGCCCGCGGTAGTGCAGCACCTGCCCGGTGGCCACGGAGATGAGCAGCCCGACGAGCGCGAGGTGGAAGACGAGGTTGCCGGTCTCGCGCAGGTAGCCGCGCTCCCCCGACACCGACCACGTGAAGCCGCCCTCGTCACGCGTGTCGACGCGGTACGTCGGGACGAACGGGAGCCAGCGCCAGCCGCCGCGCAGCACATGCGCGGCATCCTGCGCAGCCCGCTCGGGCGGCACGGACGCGGCGCCGGAGCCCTGCGCCGGGAACCGGCCGAACCGGCGGGGCGCACGCGGCGGGCGGCCGCGGACACCGGCGAGGTGCACCTTGGTGCGCGGCAGGATGCAGCCGACCAGCGAGACGAACAGCAGCAGGTAGATCGCCGAGAACCAGACCGACGAGTAGACGTTGAAGAACCCGAACCGGTCGAGCCACGGCCCGACGGTCGGGTGGTCGGTCAGATACGTCGCGACCTTGGCGGTGTCCTGCGCGCGCTGCGGCCACACCGTGCCGGGGACGGCGGCGACCGCCAGCAGCATGAGCAGCAGCAGCGCCACCCGCATGCTGGTCAGCTGCCGCCAGGCCCAGCGGGACCAGCCGACGAACCCGAGCGTCGGCAGGGTCGGCGGCGGCGAGGCGGGCGCCTCGGTCGGGTCCATGAAGACGTCGGAGAGGCCCTCGGGGCGGTGCACGCTCATGTCACACCACCGGCACGAACGGGTCGCCGCCGACGAGGACGCCCTGCAGCCAGGACGACCAGGTGCCCCAGACGCCGGTGACCAGGGCGAGGCCGAGGACCACCAGCAGCCCGCCGCCGACGCGCATGATCGCGAGCCGGTGCCGGCGCAGGAAGCCGAGCATCGCGGTGCTGCTCTCGATGCCGAGCGCGACGAGCAGGAAGGGCAGCCCCAGCCCGACGCAGAACGCGACGGCGAGCAGGGCGCCGCGCCCGGCCGAGCCGCCGTCGAGGGACAGCGTGAGGATCGCGGCGAGCGTCGGGCCGATGCACGGCACCCAGCCGAGCCCGAAGGTGACGCCGAGCAGCGGCGCGCCCCAGAGGCCGGCGCGCGGCGCCAGGTGGACGCGCTTCTCGTTCTGCAGGAACGGGATGAGCCCCAGGAACCCGAGGCCGAGCACGATGACGACCACGCCGAGCACCCGGGTGATCGGGTCCTGGTACTCGACGAGCACGCCACCCAGCGACCCGGCGAGGGCGGCGAGCGCGACGAACACGGCGGTGAAGCCCGCGACGAACAGCCCGACCCCGAGCAGCACGCGGCTGCGCGCGGGGGCCGTGCGGACGAGCGTGGTGCCCGCCGGCGAGCCCAGGCGGTCGGCGCTCCCGGTCATGCCGCCCAGGTACCCGACGTACGCCGGGACCAGCGGCAGCACGCACGGCGACGCGAACGACACGAGCCCGGCGACCAGCGCGACGGGGATCGCCAGCAGCAGCGAGCCCGAGGTCACCGCCCGGCCGAAGGCGTCGCCGGCGTCCGCGAGCATCACGGCGTCGGGGCCGGCTCGGCCAGGAGCCCGTCGACCATCGAGCGCAGCGTCGACGGGTCCGCCAGGCCGAGGATGCGGCCGGCCACGTTCCCCGACCGGTCGAGCACGACCGTCGTGGGCACCGCGTTCACCGGCACGGTGCCCTGCAGGGCAGCGATGGCGGTCCCGTCGGTGTCCGCGAGGCTCGGGTACGGCACGGAGAACTGGCGCTCGAACGCCTGCGCGGTCCCGGCGTCGTCGGTGCGGTTGATGCCCAGCACCTGCACGCCGTCGGCGGCGTAGTCGGTGGCCAGCGCCGCGAGGTCGGGCGCCTCGGCGCGGCACGGCGGGCAGTTGGCGTACCAGGTGTTGAGGACGACGACGTCGCCCCGCCAGTCGGCGACGTCCTGCGCCGTGCCCTCGAAGTCGGTGCCGGACAGCTCGAGCGGTCCCTTGCGGTCCCCGACGGCCCAGGTGGTCGTGCTGCCGTCGCCCGACTGGTAGCCCTGGTCGGCGACGTCGTCGGAGTTGGCCTGGCTGCCGGGCGCGCAGCCGGCCAGGAGGAGCAGGGCGACGGCACCGCCCACGAGAACGCGTCGACGCACCTCAGGCCCCCGCGACGGACGAGACGCCCGGAAGTAGCGACCCGGCGGGCTCGCTGTAGCCGATGCCCACCAGGGTGTCGCCCTCGTAGCGCAGGCTGGTCAGCGAGGCGACCGAGCACTGCCGCTTGCGAGGGTCGTGCCAGAGGTGCCGGTCCTCGAGCGCCAGCCGCGTCACCCAGACCGGGAGCTGGTGACTGACCAGCACGGCCTCGTGGCCGCGGGCGAGCTCACGGGCGGAGGCCACGGCGGCGAGCATCCGCTCGACCTGCTCCGTGTACGGCTCGCCCCAGGACGGCCGGAACGGGTTGCGCAGGTACGGCCAGTGCCTCGGGTGGCGCAGCGACCCGTCGCCGACGCCGAACGCGAGCCCCTCGAAGTGGTTGCCCGCCTCGATGAGCCGCTCGTCGGTGCCGACCGGCACGTCGAACGCGGCGGCGATCGGACCGGCCGTCTCCTGCGCGCGCTGCAGCGGCGAGGCCACCACGGCGACGACGTCGTGCCGCACGGGGCCGGCGAGGTGCGCGGCGACCATGTCCGCCATCGCCAGCCCCCGCTCGGAGAGCCGGTAGCCGGGCAGGCGCCCGTAGAGCACGCCGGCGGGGTTGTGCACCTCGCCGTGCCGCATCAGGTGGATCGTGGTCGCGACCATGGGCTCAGTCTCGCAAACACTCCTGTGCGATCAGCACGCGGGAAGCTCTCCCTCGACGTGACACGCGCCACCCGTGAGGTGCAGGCGGACGGCCTCCATGGCGTCGCCGAGCGCCGCGAACTGCTCGTCGGTGAGCACGTCGACCAGGTGGTCGCGCACCGACTGCACGTGCAGGGGCGCGGCCGCCACGAGGGCCTGCCAGCCCTTCTCGGTCATGACGCAGTTCACCCCGCGCGCGTCCTCGACACAGGGGGCCCGGGTGACCAGGCCCCGCTCCTCCATGCGGCGGATCGTGTGCGTGAGGCGGCTGCGGGAGTGCGCGATGTTGTCCGCCAGCTGCGCCATCCGCAGCGTGCGGTCGGGGGTCTCGGAGAGCCGCACCAGCACCTCGTACTCGTGCGTGGACAGACCGGTGTCGCGCTCGAGCTCGTGCTCCAGCGCCGCGAACAGGCGGGCCGCGCCGCCGCGGAACGCGCGCCAGTGGGCCTGCTGCTCGGCGGTCAGCCACTCCACCGTCGCGGGTGTGTCAGTGGTCACAACGCGGCCTCCGTCCTCGGGTCTGGGGTTGCGGGTCTGGTGCGAGTGTAGTACAACTTTGAACTAACAGTTTGGTTGATGTTTCAACAACCACGGAGGATCTCCCATGAGCACCGCAACCACCGTTCTTCCCGCCGGCCTGACCACGGGCACCTGGGCCGTCGACGCCTCGCACACCGAGGCCGCCTTCACCGTCCGTCACGCGGGCATCTCCAAGGTCCGCGGCACCGTCGCGGTCACCGAGGGCACCGTCGTCGTCGGCGAGGACCTGGCGAGCACCTCGGTGTCCGTCACGCTCGACCCGGCCACCGTCACCACCGGTGACGCCAACCGCGACGGCCACCTCAAGAGCGGCGACTTCTTCGACGTGGAGAAGTTCGGCCAGTGGACGTTCGTCTCCACCGAGGTGCGCGAGGCCGGCAAGAACTACGTCATCGCGGGCGACCTGACCATCCACGGCGTCACGCAGCCCGTCGAGCTCGAGACCGAGTTCAACGGCACCGCGGTGGACCCCTTCGGCAACACGCGGGCGGGCTTCGAGGCCAGCGTGACCATCTCCCGCAAGGACTTCGGCCTGACCTGGAACGCGGCCCTCGAGGCCGGTGGCGTGCTGGTCTCCGACAAGGTCGTCATCGCGCTCGACGTCTCGACCATCAAGGGCTGACACCAGCGTCTCCCCACGCACGGCCGGGCCCGCCACGGGCCCGGCCGTTCGCATGCTCAGGCTCCGGTCCCGGTGCGCCGGCGGTCGTGGAACGCCAGGATCTGCAGCTCGGAGGCCACGTCGACGGCCCGCAGGTCGACGTGCTCGGGCACGCGCAGCGCCCGCGGGGCGAAGGTGAGGATGCCGACGACGCCCGCCGCGACGAGCGCGTCGCACACGTCCTGGGCCTGCGCCGCGGGGGTCGCGATGATGCCGATCGTCGCGTCGTGGGTGCCGACGACCTCCGCGAGCGCCGACGCGGGCTGCACCACCAGGCCGCCCACCGACGTCCCCACCACCGCAGGATCGGCGTCCACCAGACCCACCACCGCGAACCCCCGCTCGGCGAACACCGAGTAGCTGGCCAACGCGTGGCCGAGGTTGCCGATGCCGACGATGACGACCCGGCGCTGCGTCGTCAGCCCGAGCACGACCGCGATCTGCTCCGACAGGTGCAGGACCTCGTAGCCGACCCCGCGCCGGCCGTACGAGCCGAGGAACGACAGGTCCTTGCGCAGCTGCGCCGGGGTCACCCCCGCCCCCGCGGCCAGCTCCTCCGACGACGTCGTGACCACACCGTCCGCCGTGAGCGCGTGCAGCGCCCGCAGGTAGCCGGGCAGCCGCGCGACGGTGGCCGGCGGCACGTCGCGCGCGCGGACGCGCCCGGTCGCACCGGGCTCCGCCGCCCTGCCGCGCGCCCGGGATCCCGCTCGCTGCGTGTCCACATCGACTCCCGCGACGCCCCGTCGGACCCGGTGGCCGGGCCCTGCTGGTCAGGCTAGGGGTCGGGGCCCGGCCGCGGTAAGGGTTCGGCGCAGACGCGCCGCGTCGATCCGCCAGTAGCCCTGCTGGACGCCGTCGACCTCGACCACGGGCACCAGCTCGCCCAGCTCGTCGACCAGGTCCCGACCGCCGACCTCGCCGGCGTCGATGTCCACCTCGGTCCACGTCTCGCCCGTCTCCGCGCACACGGTGCGGACCACCTCGCGGGCCTCGTCGCACAGGTGGCAGCCCGCCCGGCCGTAGAGGACCACCCGCGTGTTCATCGTCATGGCACCAGGCTCTCACCGACCGGTCGCCGTCGTTCGCCCGTGCCGGTGCCCGCGCCTCGTTACAGTGACCGGGTGCGTCAGGCGTCCGGCAACACCGCCGCCCCCGCTCCCGTGCTGCGGGACCCGGGGGCCGGTCCGGACGGTCCGGGGGTCGGCGCGTTCTTCGACGTCGACAACACGATCATCCGGGGTGCCAGCTCGTTCCACCTGGCCGTGGGCCTCTACCGGCGCGGCTTCTTCCGCAAGCGCGACCTCCTCGAGTTCGGCCTGCACCAGTTCCGGTACCTCACGTTCGGGGAGAACAAGCACCAGATCGACGAGGTGCGCAGCCGCGCCCTGTCGATCATGGAGGGCCACTCGGTCGCCGAGGTCACGGCCATCGCCGAGGACGTCTACGACGAGGTGCTCTGCCTGCGGATCTACCCCGGCACGCAGCGGCTGCTCGACCAGCACATCGCCGCCGGTCACTCCGTCTGGCTGGTGACCGCGACGCCCGTCGAGATCGGGTCGCTCATCGCGCGGCGGCTGGGCGCCACGGGCGCGCTGGGCACCATCGCCGAGCACCGGGACGGCTTCTACACCGGCCGCCTGGTGGGCGACATGCTGCACGGGCAGGCGAAGGCCGACGCCGTGCGCGCCATCGCCGAGCGGGAAGGGATCGACCTCGAGTCGTCGTACGCGTACGGCGACTCCACCAACGACGTCGCGATCCTGTCCGAGGTCGGCTTCCCGTGCGCCATCAACCCCGACCGGCGCCTGCGGCACTACGCGGCCGAGGTGGGCTGGCCCGTCCGCGAGTTCCGCAACCGTCGCCGCAACGCCCGTCGCGGCACCACCGTCGCCAGCCTCGCCGGCGCCGCCTGGGCCGCGGGGCTCATCGCCCGCGCCGCCCTGCGGACCTGGCGCGGCACCGGAAAGGACGTCTTGTGACCACGATCGAGTCCACGGTGCGCCCCGCCGTGCCCGCCGACCTCGACGCGCTCGCCGCGCTGGCCGCGCTCACGTTCCCGCTCGCCTGCCCGCCCGGATCGACGGCGCAGGACCAGCAGGAGTTCATCGACACCATGCTGTCGACCGAGCGGTTCGCCGAGTACCTCGAGGATCCAAGCCGGACGATCCTGGTCGCCGAGGACCAGGGGCTCGTCGGCTACACCATGCTCGTGGCCGGCGAGCCCGCCGACGACGACGTCCGCGCGGCACTGCACCTGCGACCGACCATCGAGCTGTCCAAGTGCTACGTGCACCCGGACCACCACGGCGCGGGCATCGCGAACGCGCTGATGGCGGCCTCGCTGGAGGTGGCGCGGGACCGCGGGGCGCAGGGCATCTGGCTGGGCGTCAACCAGCAGAACGCCCGCGCGCAGGCGTTCTACGTGCGGTCCGGCTTCGCCGTCGTCGGGACCAAGCACTTCACCGTCGGCACGCGCGTCGAGGACGACTACGTGCTGGAGCGGCCGCTCTAGCGGTCCTGCTCGCCCTCACGCACGAACGGGCCCGGCAGCTGCCGGACCCGTTCGTCGGAGCAGGCGGCCTGTCGGCCGCCGCGGCTCACTTCTTGTTGCGGCGCTGGTGGCGCGTCTTGCGAAGAAGCTTGCGGTGCTTCTTCTTGGCCATCCGCTTGCGGCGCTTCTTGATGACGGAGCCCATGGGGTCCTCACTTCGCTTCCGATGGAGACCCGGCAGACGGGCCGTTCTGGTGGTCGATCGACGCGTAAAGAGACCGAGTGCGATCGAGTCGCCCACACGCGTTCACAGTCCGAGGCTCTACCTTACGCGATCGGCACAGTCCCCGACGACACGCCAGCCCTCAGGAGCTCTGCCGGTCCTGCTCGCGCGCCTCGACGGCCGGCGACGTGGCCAGGTAGTGGTCGAGCGCGTCCTGCGGGACCCGGAAGGATCGGCCGACGCGGACGCCGGGCAGCTCGCCGGAGTGCAGCAGGCGGTACACCGTCATCTTGGAGACGCGCATGACGTCCGCGACCTCGAGGACCGTGAGGTACCTGGTGCGAGCGGGCTGGTCGCTCATCGTCTGCTGCTTCCGATCCGCCCGTCGGCGCGGCGGGCCCGCGCACCCTGCTGCGGGTGCCTGACCAGCCTAGTGGCGCGTGGGACGGGTGGGAAAGAGGAGACGCGTGGGGCGTCCCCCGTCCGGCCCAGCGGGTCAGTCGAGCTCGGGGTCCAGCCCCAGAGCGGGGAACACGGCGGCGCGCGTGGCGCGGATCGCGCGGTCGACGTCGTCGGCCGGGTCGTAGCCGGCGGACCACGGGCTGAACCGCGCGTCGCGGCCGTCGGTCATCCGGTCGGGGCCGAGCCGGCCGTAGCGCTCGCGGACCAGCGCGCGCCAGTCGTCGGGGACCGCGGTCGCGGGGTCCACCGGGTGGTGGGTCGCGATGCCGAGCAGGTGCGTCCACGCCCGGGGCACGACGTCCACGACGGCGTACCCGCCACCTCCGAGCGCGAGCCAGCGGCCGTCGGCGACCTCGTGGGCCAGGTCGTGCAGCAGGACCGCCGCCGCCCGCTGCCCGTCCACGCTGACCCGGAGGTGGGTGAGGGGGTCGAGCACGTGGGTGTCGCAGCCGTGCTGCGTGACCAGCACGTCCGGGTCGAACGCGCGCACGACGGCCGGCACCACGGCGTCGAGCGCGCGCAGCCAGCCCGCGTCGCCGGTGCCCGACGGCAGTGCCACGTTGACGGCCGAGCCCTCGGCGCCGGGGCCGCCGGTCTCCCGTGCGTGGCCCGTCCCGGGGAACAGCGCCTGCCCGGTCTCGTGCAACGACACGGTGAGCACGCGGGGGTCATCCCAGAAGACCGCCTGCACCCCGTCGCCGTGGTGGGCGTCGACGTCGACGTACGCGACCCGCCGCGCGCCGGCCTCGAGCAGCGCCCGGATGGCCACCGCCGCGTCGTTGTAGACGCAGAAGCCCGAGGCCGCCGCCGGCATCGCGTGGTGCAGCCCGCCGGTGACGTTCACGGCGTGCTCGGCGCGGCCCTCCCAGACGGCGAGCGCCGAGTCCACCGACCCCTGCACCACGAGCGCCGACGCCTCGTGCATCTGCGGGAACACGGGGTCGTCCGAGGTGCCCAGGCCGTGCGGCACGTCGGGCGTCCCGTCGGCGGACGCGCGGCGCACGGCCGCGACGTACGCCGGGTCGTGCACCGTCTGCAGGAGCTCGTCCGACGCCACCTGCGCGCCGACCAGCTCGACGTCGGGGCCCTCGAAGAGCCCCAGCGCCTCGGCCAGCCGGATGGTCAGGTCGAGGCGCTCCGACGTCATGGGGTGGCCGTGGCCGAAGTCGTACGCGAGCATCTCGCGCGACCAGACCACGCGCACGGGTGCCGACGACGTCATGCGCTCACCGTCGCACCCGACCGATGCCGTGTCGAACTGGGGCCGACCCGGTCTCGGGCGCCTGTCGGGTCGAGCCGCACGCCTCCCGCGTGCCAGAGTTGCCCCGTCCGGCAGGCGCCGGCCGGAGCGGGGAGGTGCGATGGCGCGGGGCGGCCCGGGCGTGGCGTGGCGGGTGCGCGAGCTCGTCGACCGGTCGGCGCGGCAGTCCCCGGCTCGGCTCGCGCTCGGCGTGTTCGCCCTGGTGATCGCCCTGGTCACGCTGGGCCTCTCGGCGCCGTGGGCGACGGCGAGCGGGCACCGCGCCCCGTTCGTCGACGCCCTGTTCACCGCCGCGTCCGCCAGCACCGTGACCGGCCTGGTCGTCGTGCCGACGGGTGAGTACTGGTCCGCCTGGGGGCTCGTCGTCATCCTGGTCGCCATCCAGATCGGCGGTCTCGGCGTCATGACGCTCGCCTCGCTGCTGGGCATGGCCGTCTCCCGCCGGATCGGGCTCACGCAGAAGCTGCTCGTCTCGTCGGAGACCAAAGAGACCCGCCTCGGCGAGGTGGGGTCGCTGATCCGCACGGTCATCATCACGTCGGTGTCGCTCGAGCTCGCCATCGCGCTCGTCCTGTTCCCGCGGTTCCTCATGTTCGACGAGGACCTGGGCGAGGCGGCGTGGCACTCGGTGTTCTACGCCATCTCCGCGTTCAACAACGCCGGCTTCGTCCCGACGCCCGACGGCCTCGAGCCGTTCGTGTCGGACTGGTGGGTGCTCCTGCCGATCATCGTCGGCGTCTTCATCGGATCGCTCGGCTTCCCCGTGATCCTCAACGTCGCGCGCCACCTGCGCGAGGCGCGCCGATGGAGCCTGCACTCGAAGCTCACCGTGACCACGAGCGTCGCCCTCGTCGTCGCCGGCTCGATCCTCGTGGCGTCGTTCGAGTGGACCAACCCCGGGACCTTCGCGCCGCTCGGACCGAGCGCCACCGCGCTGGCCTCGCTCTTCGCCGGCGTCATGCCGCGGTCCGGGGGCTTCTCCACCGTCGACGTCGGGCAGATGCACGAGAGCACGTGGCTGCTCATGGACGCGCTCATGTTCGTCGGCGGCGGCTCCGCCTCGACGGCCGGCGGCATCAAGGTCACCACGCTCGCCGTCATGCTGCTCGCGATCCTGGCCGAGGGGCGTGGCGACCGGGACGTCGAGGCGTTCGGCCGGCGCATCCCGCGCGAGGCGCTGCAGGTGGCCATCGCCGTCTCGCTCGTCTCGGCGACGCTCGTGCTGGTGTCGTCGCTGCTGCTGCTGTCCATCACCGACTTCGCGCTGGACCGGGTCCTGTTCGAGGTCATCTCCGCGTTCGCCACGTGCGGGTTGTCCACCGGGATCACCCCACACCTGCCCGACCCCGCCAAGTACGTGCTGACTGTGCTCATGTTCATCGGCCGGACCGGCACGATGACGCTTGCGGCCGCGCTCGCGCTGCGCAACCGTCGTCGGGTGATCCGGCTACCGGAAGAGAGGCCGATCATTGGCTGACAGGTTTGGCGACCCGATCAAGGGGACGCAGAACGCACCGCGCACGCCCAAGAAGGACTCCGGCGTGCTCGTCATCGGGCTCGGCCGGTTCGGGTCGGCGATCGCCGCGACCCTCGACCGTCTCGGGCAGGACGTGCTCGCCGTCGAGCGCAACCCCGAGCTCGTGGCCCAGTGGGCCGGTCGGATCGCACTGGTCGAGGCGGACGCCGCCAACCCCGAGGCTCTCGAGCAGCTCGGTGCGCGGGAGTTCCCCGTGGCGGTCGTCGGCGTCGGCTCGTACCTCGAGGCCTCCGTGCTGATCACGGGCAACCTCGTCGACATCGGCATCCAGCAGATCTGGGCCAAGGCCATCAGCAACGAGCACGCGCGCATCCTGCAGCGGATCGGCGCCCACCACGTGGTGCTCCCCGAGGCCGACGCCGGCGCCCGCGTGGCCCACCTGGTCTCCGGCAAGCTCCTCGACTACATCGAGGTCGAGGACGGGTTCACCATCGTGAAGATGCGTCCGCCCAAGGAGACGCAGGGGTTCACGCTCGCGCAGTCGAGGGTCCGCGAGCGGTACGGCGTGACGGTGATCGGCGTGAAGAGCCCCGGCGTCGACTTCGCCTACGCGACGCCTAGCACGCGGCTGTCGGCCAACGACCTGATCATCGTGTCGGGCCACGCGGACCTGCTGGAGCGCTTCGCCGCCCGACCCTGACGGCCGACGAGCTCGTGACTGCGCGCCCGCCTCGCCGGTCTGGACCGGCGAGCTCGACGCGCAGTCACGAGCTCGAGCGTCAGCGGCGCCGGATCGCCAGCAGGCGCTGCAGGATCACGAAGATCAGCAGCAGCGCGCCGATGAAGATCTTGGTCCACCACGAGCTCAGCGTGCCCTGGAACGTGATGATCGTCTGGATCAGCCCCAGCACGAGCACGCCGAGCACGGACCCGAGGACGAAGCCGCTGCCGCCGGTCAGCAGGGTGCCGCCGATGACCACGGCGGCGATGGCGTCGAGCTCCATGCCCACACCGGTGAGCGCGTAGCCGGACCGCGAGAAGATCACGAAGAGCAGGCCGCCGAGCCCGGCGCACGTGCCGCTGATGACGTAGACCAGCACCTTGGTGCGCGCGACGGGCAGGCCCATGAGCCGCGCGGACTGCTCGCCGCCGCCGATCGCGTAGACCGTCCGGCCGAACCGCGTGTAGTGCAGCGTCACGAACGCGACGAGCACGACGGCCAGCGCGATGACGCCGCTGGGCGTGATGACCAGCCCGTCGTCGGTGCCCCAGCGAGTGCGGGCCAGGGACACGATCGTCGGGTCGGTGATCGGGATGGACTCGGGCGCGACGATGTAGCAGAGCCCGCGCGCGAGGAACATCGCCGCCAGGGTGGCGATGAACGGTTGGATCTCGAACACGTGGACCATCACGCCGACCACCAGCCCGATGACGGTGCCGACGAGGATCACGGCCGGGATGGCCACCGCGGCGCCGTAGCCGTGCGTGAACATCCACGCGGCCACGCAGCTGGACAGGGCGACGACGGCGCCCACGGACAGGTCGATGCCGCCGGTGAGGATGACGAAGGTCATGCCGACGGCGAGCACGACGAGGAACGAGTTGTTGATGAGCACGTTGGCCATGACGCGGCCGGTGAGGAAGTTCTCGTACAGCGAGCCGCCGACGGCCAGCATGATGACGAGGACGACGACCGCGCCCAGGACGGGCAGGTAGCGCTCGTCGATGCGGAACCGGCGGACCCGGGCGCGCAGCGGCGTCGGCTCGTCCGCCGGCAGCGGGGTGGTGGTGATCTGGTCGGTCGCCATCAGGCCGGCACCTCCACGGGTACGGGTGCGGTCGCCCGTCTGCGGGACCGCATCTTGGAGCGGACCACCGGCGACTGGAGCAGGCAGACCGCGATGACGACGAGCGCCTTGAACAGCGAGACCGCGTTGGCGGGGACGCCGAGGATCGTGACCGAGAAGGTCAGCGTGGTGATGACGAGCGTGCCCACGAGCGTGCCACCCAGGGAGAACTTGCCCCCGGCCAGCGACGTCCCGCCGATGACCACGGCGAGGATGGCGTCGAGCTCGATGAAGAGCCCGGCGTTGTTGGCGTCGGCCGCCATGATGTCCGAGCTCTTGATGAACCCGGCGATGCAGGCGAAGAACGCGCACAGGACGTAGACGGTCCAGATGATCGTGCGGGACCGGACGCCGGCCAGGCGTGACGCCGACGGGTTGATGCCGACCGACTCGATGAGGACGCCCAGGGCGGTGCGCCGGGTCATGAGGGCGGTCGCGACGAAGAAGAACCCGGCGATCAGCGCGGCCACCGGGAGCCCGAGCCAGTACCCGCTCGCGATCGTCTTGTACGGCGCGCTGGTGACCGTGGTGATCTGCCCGCCCGTGATGAGCATGGCGATGCCGCGGCCGGCCGTCATGAGGATCAGCGTCGCGATGATCGGTTGGATGCCGACGACCGCGATGAGGAAGCCGTTCCACACCCCGATGACCAGGCAGACCAGCACCGCCACGCCCATCGCGCTGAGGACGGTGGCCACCGAACCGGGGTCGGGCGACGCGGCGATCTGCGTGAGCGCGATCGCCCCGGCGATCGCCATGACGGCGCCGACGGAGAGGTCGATGCCGCGCGTGGCGATGACGAGGGTCATGCCCAGCGCGACGAGCAGCAGCACGCTCGAGCGCCGCACGATGTCGATGGGGCCGCCGTACAGGTGCCCGTCGCGGACCGTGATGTCGAGGAACGTGTGCGACCTCAGCACGCACGCGACCAGCAGCACGGCGAGCGCCACGACCGGCCAGAACAGGCGGTGGCGCGTGATCGATCCGACGGTGCTCATTCGCTCTGCCCTCCGCTCGCGATCAGCTGCACGACGTCGTCGGTGGTGACGTCGTCGGAGTTCGTGATCTGCGCGACGAGCCGGCGGTCGCGCAGGACGGCGATGCGGTGCGAGAGCCGCAGCACCTCCTCCAGCTCCGCGGAGATGAACACGATCGCCATGCCCTGCGCCGCGAGCTCGGCGACCAGCCGCTGGATCTCGGCCTTGGCGCCGACGTCGATGCCGCGCGTGGGCTCGTCGAGCAGCAGGAGCTTCGGTTGGGTGGCCAGCCAGCGGGCGAGCAGCACCTTCTGCTGGTTGCCGCCCGACAGGTTGCCCGCGATCGCCTCCGGGTTGGCCGGGCGGATGCCGAGCGCCTCGACGTACCGGTCCACGACCTCGTCGGACTTCCGCTTCGACACCCGGCGCAGCCAGCCGCGCTCCGCCTGCAGGCCGAGCACGATGTTCTCGCGCACGGTGAGGTCGCCGACGATGCCCTCGGTCTTGCGGCTCTCGGACGAGTAGACGATCGAGTGCGACAGCGCCGAGCGCGGCGTCCGCATCTTCGTCGCCCGGCCCTCGACCCGGATCTCCCCCTTGTCGGCGCGGTCGGCGCCGTAGAGCAGGCGCGCGAGCTCGGTCCGACCCGAGCCGAGCAGGCCGGCCAGGCCGACCACCTCGCCCGAGTACACGTCGAGGTCGAACGGCTCGATGGAGCCCTTGCGACCGAGGCCGATCGCCTGCAGGTACGGCGTGGTCTCAGCGCGCTCGGCGACGGACCGCTTGGGCGCCTCCTCCAGCTGCTCGAGCACCTCGAGCGCCCGGCCGATCATCTTCTGCACCAGCTCCACGCGGGGCAGCTCCGCCGTGCGGTACTCCCCCACCAGCGCGCCGTTGCGCAGCACGGTCATGCGGTCGCTGATCGCGTACACCTGGTCGAGGAAGTGGGAGACGAACAGGATCGCGACGCCCCGGTCGCGCAGGCGGCGCACGACGTCGAACAACCGCGCGACCTCCTCGGCGTCGAGGCTGCTCGTCGGCTCGTCGAGGATCAGCACGCGGGCATCGACCACCATGGCGCGCGAGATCGCGACCAGCTGCTGCACCGCGAGCGAGTGGGCCGACAGCGACGACTTGGGGTCGATGTCGAGGTTCATGGTGCGCAGGTGCTCGCGGGCGGCCTGGCGTGTCTTCCGCCAGTCCACGATGCCCGCCCGACGCACCTCGTGGCCGAGCATGATGTTCTCCGCCACGGAGAGGTTGTCGCAGAGGTTGACCTCTTGGTACACGGTGCTGATCCCCGCGGCCTGCGCCTGCGCGGGACCCGTGAAGGTGCGCTCCTCGCCGCCGACGACGATGCGGCCGGAGTCGATCGCGTACACGCCGGTGAGGGCCTTGATCAGGGTCGACTTCCCGGCCCCGTTCTCGCCCATCAGGGCGTGGACCTCTCCGGGGAACAGTCGGAAGTCGACCGCATCGAGCGCCTTGACGCCCGGGAACGTGATGGAGATCCCCGACATCTCGACGATCGGGGTCACAGGAGCTGTCTCGGTCATCGTCGACCTTTCGTCCGCGCCGGTCCCACCGTACCGACAGGGCTGTGCTGCCCGGGGGACGCGGAGGTCCCCCGGGCAGCCGGGGCAGGGTCGATCAGTACTGCCGGGTGGGCAGTGCCTCGATGGCCGCCGCCTGGTCGAACGCGTCGTCGTGCGTCACGATCCGCGGCTCGACGGTCCCGCCGTCGTGCAGCGTCTGGATGATCTTGGCCAGGTCCGGGCCGAGCAGAGGGTTGCACTCGACGATGTAGCTGATCTTGCCCTCGGACAGGGCCGTCATGCCGTCCTTGACGCCGTCGATGCTGACGATCTTGATGTCCTTGCCGGGAACCTTGCCGGCCGCCTCGATCGCCTCGATGGCGCCGAGCCCCATGTCGTCGTTGTGCGCGTACACCACGTCGATGTCGGGGTAGGCCTGCAGGAAGCCCTCCATGACCGTCTTGCCCTCGGCGCGCGTGAAGTTGCCCGTCTCGGAGGCGATCACCTTGATGTTCGAGTTGCCCTTGATGGCGTCCGCGAAGCCTTCCTTGCGGTCGATCGCCGGCGCCGAGCCCGTGGTGCCCTGCAGCTCGACGACGTTGATGGGCTCGGTGCCGAGGTTGTCGGACACCCACTCGCCGACGCGCTTGCCCTCCTCGATGAAGTCCGAGCCGATGAACGTCACGTAGAGCGACTTGTCCTCCGTGTCGACCGCACGGTCGGTGAGGACCACGGGGATGCCGGCGTCCTTGGCCTCCTCGAGCACGCTGTCCCAGCCGGACTCGACCACGGGCGAGAACGCGATGTAGTCGACGCCCTGCGCGATGTAGGACCGGATCGCCTGGATCTGGTTCTCCTGCTTCTGCTGCGCGTCCGAGAAGCTCAGGTCGAACCCGGCGTCAGCGGTGAGCGTGTCCTTGATGGACTTGGTGTTGGCGGCACGCCAGCCGCTCTCCGAGCCGACCTGGCTGAAGCCGACCGAGATGTTGCCGCCGTCGTCGCCGCCGCCGCTGCTGTCGCCGCTTGCGCTATCACCGGAGTCGCCGCCACCGGCGCAGGCCGCGAGCCCGAGGGCGAGCACCGCGATCCCGGACGCGATCGACCGTGTCCTGAACTTCTTGCTGACCATCTGCTTCTCCTCCTCGAGAAACGCACGCGCATGCGGCACCGGTCCACGCCGACCGGCCCGCGTCGTGCACCCGGGGCACCGGGTGCACGAGCCTCGCCGAGTTGCCTCCGCGAGTGGTTCGCCCGATGTTAGCGCTCACATTCTGCTGCGTGGGGGAGTTTTCAGGTTGCATTCCGGTCACGGTGAACGTTTCGCATGACGGACCCCGCCGCACTTGTGACGGCCGGGACGCGCGGGGCGTCTCCCGCACCCCACACGTTCCGGCCGTCACAGGTGCGGCAGGATCGGACGGCTGGCGGGCCAACCATCCCGGCCGCGTCGGCGGCGAGCGGTCCTCCACCCCCGCGGCGAGCGGGTGCCGGGTCGAGCTTGCCGACGTCGAAGCCCTCGGCGACGCGCACCGTCGAGCTCGCCGGTTCTCGACGAGCTCGCGAGTTCTCGACGAGCTCGCGAGTTCTCGACGAGCTCGCGGGTTTGAACACGCGAGTTCGTCGCGGACTCACGAGCTCGCGCGGCTCATCTGGTGTGAAGCGGGGCGGGTCGCCCCGAGAACGTGGTTTCTGCGCGAGATCGAGGGTTCGGATCCTCGATCTCGCGCAGAAACCTCGATCTCGGGCGCGCCGCGACGGCGCGCGGTCGGGTCTGCAGTGCGACGGCGTGGGCCAGGGCGCGCGCTGGGGTCGAGGGGTCGGCGGCGTGGGCCGGGCGCGCGGTCGGTTCCGRGGGTCGGCGGCGCGGGCCGGGCGCGCGGTCGGTTCCGGGGTGCGGCGGCGTGGGCGGGGCGCGCGGTCGGGTCAGGGGGTGCGGCGGCGGAGGGTGGCGCCGCCGACGAGCAGGGCGCCGACGATGAAGAGGGCGATCACACCGACGTCGCCGCGGACGTCGACCCAGGTGGCGCCCGCGGCGAGCTGCTGCATGGCGTCCAGCGCGTAGGTGAGGGGCAGGACACGCGAGATCCACTCGAGGACGGTCGGCATCTCGTCGCGGGGCATGAGCAGGCCGCACGTGATGAGCTGCGGGAAGAGCACGAGCGGCATCAGCTGGACCGCCTGGAACTCCGTCTTCGCCAGCGCCGACGCACCGAGGCCGAGCGCGCAGCCCAGGACGGCGTCGAGCACCGCGACGAGGATGACCAGACCGATGGGCCCGGCGACGTCCATCCCGCACACGCCGACGGCGAAGCCGACGATGACCAAGGCCTGCACKGCCGCGAGCACCGCGAAGGCGAGGGCATAGCCGACGACGACGTCGCCGCGCCCGATCGGCAGCGTCATCAGCCGCTCGAGGGTGCCGGAGGTCCGCTCCCGCAGGGTCGCCACGCTGGTCACCAAAAACATCACCACCAGCGGGAAGAGCCCGACCAGCAGCGGACCGAACTGGTCGAGCACGGGCGTGCCGTTGAACATCCACGCGATCAGGCCGATGAGCAGGCACGGCAGGAGGACGACCAGCGCGATCGTGCGCTTGTCGTGCCGCAGCTGGGTGAGGACCCGCCGCGCGGTGGCGGCGGTCAGCGCCGGACTCAGGCCGCCCGGCCTGCGCTCACGCGCCGCCTGCCCGGTCGTGGGGGCGGTGTGCGCGTCGGCGTGCCTGGCGCGGTGGCGACCGACGCCGTCCTCGTCGTGCACGGCCGGCTCGAGGGCGCTCATGCCGCGGCCCCCGTCCCGCCCTCGCGGGCGACGGCCTGGTCGACGAGCGCCAGGAAGGCGCCCTCGGCGTCCGTCGTCCCGGTGGCCGACAGCAGCTGGTCCAGGGTGCCGTCCGCCAGCACGGACCCGCCGCGCAGAAGGATGAGGCGGTCGCACCGGGCGGCCTCGTCCATGACGTGGCTGGACACCAGCAGGCTCACGCCGGAGCCGCTCAGCCGGTGGAACAGCTCCCAGAGGGCGCGGCGCAGGACCGGGTCGAGCCCGACCGTCGGCTCGTCGAGCACCAGGAGGTCCGGCCGGCCGAGCAGCGCGATCGCGAGCGACACCCGGGCGCGCTCGCCGCCGGACAGGGTGCCGATGGACTGGCCGGCGTGCGCCACGAGGTCGACATCGGTCAGCGCCCGCCGGATGCCCTCCGCGTCCACCCCGAGGATCGACGCGGCGTAGCGCAGGTTCTCGACCACCGTGAGGTCGGCGTACACGCTCGGCGCCTGCGTGACGTACCCGATCCGCCGCCGCAGCGCGGCCGACCCGGCCGGGGAGCCCAGCACGGTCACGGTGCCGCCGGCCACGATCTGCGCGCCGACGATCGCGCGCATGAGCGTGGTCTTCCCGCTGCCGCTCGGACCGAGGAGACCGACCACCTGGCCGACCGGCACGGTCAGGTCGAGGGACTCGATGACGGCGGTACCGCCGCGCACCACGCGCAGACCGGTGACCTCGATCGCCACCTCGTTATTCCCCATACGGGGAATTGTGCTCCTCGCCGTGTGCCGCGCGCAAGGAGCACCGGACCGACGTCTACTGCGTCGACTCGACGATCACCGCGCGCAGCCGCGCCACCGCCGCGGGATCGCCGCCCAGCTCCAACGAGTCCGCGGGCCCTCGGCCCCAGAGCCAGAGCTCGAGGTCCCACGCCGAGCCGGAGACCGTCGCGCTCACGTCCTCGTCCTCTCCCTCCCACGGCGCACCGCCGACCAGCTCCGCGCAGTCCTCGTCGTAGGTGGTCCCGGTGGTGGGCGACGTCCCGTGGAACCGGCCGAAGGCGACCACCCACTCCCGTCCGGCGTCGACCGCCCGCAGCCGGACGCGCGCACCGTCGGCGACGAACGCGGCCCACTCCGGCAGGCCGCTGACCATGACGGCGAGCATCTCGTCCACGCCGTCGGCGGCCAGGAGGACCCCCGGATCGGTCACCGGCAGCCCGGCTGCCTGCTCCGCGTCCACCCGGTGCACCAGCGCCTCGTGCGCCTGCCGGCGGTAGACCCAGTCGACCGTCCCGCCCGTCGACGACCAGGACCAGCACGGCTCGTCCGGGTGGTGCGAGCGCAGGGCGCTGAGCAGCGCGTCGGTCCGCCCCCGCAGGAACGCGACGAGCTCGTCGTCGGGCCGGCGCTCGGTGTCGTCGGCCTCGTCGGGTCCCGCCGGAGCGTGCGCGACGATCTGCGACCAGAAGTCCTGGACCTCGCCGAGGTGGAACGCGAGGTCGGCCGCGTCCCAGTCGCCGCACGACGGCACCGGTGCCGAGGTGGGCGCCCGGTCGAGCGCGTCGGCCGCGCGTGCCGACTCCTGGGCGATCACGTCGGCGTAGAACGCGGGTGACAGCGCGACGGTGTCCATGTCTCGCACCGTACCGACCAGCACCGACAGCGGTTACCGTGGCGCGCGTGCCTCCCGTGCCCGCGTCCGTCCTCCGTCGCCACCTGCCCGCGCTCGCGCTCGCCGCCCTGCTCGGCACGTCGGGCGCGCTGCACCTGCGCCGCCCGGGGATCTTCCGCCCTTTGATCCCCCGGAGCCTCGGCAACCCCGACCCGTGGGTGCTGGGCAGCGGCGTGGCGGAGCTGGCGTGCGCCGCCGCCCTGGCCGTCCCSGGCACCCGGCGGGTCGGTGGGCTCGCGTCCGCGGCGCTGCTGGTCGGGGTGTTCCCCGGCAACGTGACCATGGCCGTGCGCTCCCGGCCCGACGCCCGGTCGTGGGCCGGCAGGCCGGCCGTCGCGTGGGCCCGGCTGCCCCTGCAGGTGCCCTTGGTCGCGTGGGCCGTCGCCGTCGCGCGTCAGCCCGGCTGACCTGCCCTCACCCCGCGCCGAGCGGACCCGTCAGGTAGCGCTGCAGGGCGGGGCTGACGACGCCGACGACCTCCTCGACCGACATCGACGCGACCGGCTCGAGCCGCATCACGTGGCGCGCGAGCAGGACCCCGGCCACGTGCGAGGCGACGAGCGAGACCCGCAGCTGCTGGTCGGGCGGCGGCAGGATCCGGGCGACCTGCCCGAACACCTCCCGCCCGACGTACCCCATGAGCGCCTCGGCCTGCACCTCGCCCGACGACATCCCCGAGAACGCCACGCGGAACGCGACCCCGCCGTCCGCTTCCCAGACCCGCAGGACGGCCGTGAGCAGGCGCGCGCCGAGGCCGTCCACGCCGCCGGCGGTGATGCCGCCCGCGATCACGGCCGGATCCGCCCCGGCGGGGATCAGGCCCGCGGCGAACAGCTCCGACTTGTCGCGGAAGTAGTGGCGCACGAGGGCGGGGTCCACGTCCGCGCGACGAGCGACGGAGCGCACGCTCGCGCCGTCGTAGCCCCGCTCCGCGAACTCGTCGCGCGCCGCCGCCAGGATGGTGCCGCGGGTGTCCTCGCCCGCCGGGCGACGACCGCGGCGACGCCCCGGCGCCGGGACGTCGTCGATCGCGTCGCTGGAGGACATGGCACCAGCGTACGGAGCCGCCCTACGACTCCGGCGGCGCGCTGCGCTGCGTCGGCACCTCCGTCAGCGAGGACGGGGCACGGTGGGTCGGCCAGCGCAGCGGTCGGGCGACCACGGGCGCTGCGGCGACAGAGACGACCGCGACGGCGACTGCGGCCGCGGTCCCGGCGACCTGGAGAGCGGCGGCGGCCAGGCCGCCGGTCACGAGGACCGTCTGGAGGGAACGACGAACGACGACGTGCATGGGTGACTCCTTGACGACGGTGGGACGGGCGCGGGGCTGTCGCGGGGTGCGCGACGGCCCGCTCACGCCGGGGAGTCGGGGATCTCGGTCGCAGGTCCGGGTGCGGGGTCGGCGCAGGGGCCGGCACGGGTGGTCGGCCCGCCCAGCGCCGAGAGACGGACGCCGGGCGCGAGGACTCCCGCGATGCCCGTCCCGCTGCCGCCCGACGACGCGGAGCCCGGCGCGGGCAGGCCCGCCTCCCCGCCACCGGGAAGGTCMGTCCCGCGCTGACCGCCACGACCCGTCGCCACCGGGGGCGCCGACGCGTCGCCGAGGGCCGGCGCCGCGGGGCCTTGCTCGGGTGGTGCCGGCCGTGCCGACGGCGAGAACGCAGCGACGACGGCGAACCTCAGCCGCGCGGGCTCGTGCAGGACGGGGATGGCGACGAACTCGCTCGCCTGCGTGCCCGCGACGACCGGCCCGACGACCGGCGGCGCCAGTGCCCCGACGTGAGCGGGGCCCCGGGTCACCGGCAGGAGCAGATCGGTCCCCGGGTCGAGCGCGTTGACGACCGGGCCGAGCGCGTCGCCGACCGGCAGGAGGACGTCGGTCACCGGTGCCAGCGCGTCCGTCACGGGGGCCAGCGCGTCGGTCAGGGGCCCGAGCGCATCGGTCACCGGGACCAGCGCGTCGGTGGCCGGGCTCACCGTGTTGGTCACTGGGCCCAGCGCGTCGGCGACCGGGGCCAGGGCGTCGACCACGGGCACGAGCGCATCGGTCACCGGGGCCAGGGTGTCGGTCGCCGCGGACGATGCGTCGGTCGCCAGGACCAGTGTGTCGGTCACCGGCAGGAGCGCGTCGGTGACCGGGGCCAGCAGCGGAGACGCCGCGTCCGCGGCGGGCGATGCCACCGCGGCGACGACATCCACGACGCCCGATCCCCCGACTCCGGCGACCGGCGCGAGCACCGGGCCGGGTTCAGCCACAGGCTCGACGACGGCGCCAACCACCGGCGCGAGCACCGGCTCGACGACGGCGCCGGCCACAGCCGGGACCACGGAAGCGAGGGCGTCGGAGACCGTCGTCGCCACGGCCGCAACGGGAGGGGCGGGCGTGGGCTCGGCGTGCGCCGGCGCCGCCGACCACCCCGCGGTCACGAGCGCCACCAGGATCCCGCCGGCCACGGCGAGCAGCGCGCGAAGCACCCAGGTCATCCCGGACGCCCCCTGCATGCTCATCGTTCCCCCGTCGTCACCGCTTGTCACGACGCTATGCACGCAAGTCGCGAGAGACAATCACGCCGCGCCGTCTCACCCGTTCGGTGGAACGGTTCAGAAGCCCTGCGCCAGGCGGAAGTAGACCTGGTTCCAGCGGACCTGGTCGCGGAACCCGCGGCGGGTCGTGGCCTCGTCGATGACGAGCAGCTCGGTGCGGGCTATCTCGGCGAAGTCCTCGAACGCCTCCACCCCGACGGCCGTGGTGAGCACGGTGTGGTGCGCTCCCCCGGCGGTCAGCCACGCCTCCGCGGAGGTGCGGAAGTCGGGCCGCGGCTCCCACACGGCGCGTGCGACGGGCAGGTGCGGCAGGTCGGCGGTCGGCGGGACGACGTCGACCACGTTGGCGGTGAGCCGGAAGCGGTCGCGCATGTCCGCCAGCGAGACCACGACGCCGACGCCCGGGTCGGCGTTGAACACCAGGCGGACCGGGTCCTCCTTGCCGCCGATGCCGAGCGGGTGGATCTCCAGCGTCGGCTTCGAGGTGGTCAGCGTCGGGCAGATCTCGAGCATGTGGGCGCCGAGGATCCGCTCCGCCCCGGGCGTGAGGTCGTAGGTGTAGTCCTCCATGAGCGACGCGCCGCCGGGCAGGCCGGCACCCATCACCTTGGCGGCGCGGACCAGGATCGCGGTCTTCCAGTCGCCCTCGGCGCCGAAGCCGTAGCCGTCGGCCATGAGTCGCTGGACGGCCAGGCCGGGCAGCTGGCGCAGGTCACCGAGGTCCTCGAAGTTCGTCGTGAAGGCCTTGGCACCCAGGGACTCGAGCAGGGTGCGGAGTGCGATCTCCTGCCGCGCGCCGTAGCGCAGGGACTCGTGCCGGTCGCCGTCCTTGCGCAGCTCGGGCACGACGTCGTACAGCTCCTCGTACTCGGCGACGAGCGCGTCCACGTCGGCGTCGGCGACCGCGGCCACCGCCGCCACCAGGTCGTTCACGCCCCACGTGTTCACCGAGACGCCGAACCGCAGCTCCGCCTCGGTCTTGTCGCCCTCGGTCACCGCGACGTTGCGCATGTTGTCGCCGAACCGGGCGAGCTTCAGCTCGTGCGTCGCGGCCCAGCCGGCGCACGCCCGCACCCAGGTGTCGATCGACGCGACCACGGCCGGGTTCGACACGTGCCCGGCGACCGTCTTGCGCGCCGCCCCGAGCCGGGTCGCGATGTACCCGAACTCGCGGTCGCCGTGCGCGGCCTGGTTGAGGTTCATGAAGTCGAAGTCGATGGTGTCCCACGGCAGCTCGACATTGGCCTGCGTGTGCAGGTGGAGCAGCGGGGTGCGCAGCGCGTCGAGGCCGGCGATCCACATCTTGGCCGGCGAGAAGGTGTGCATCCACGCGATCACGCCGATGACGGCGTCGTCGGCGTTGGCCTCGAGCGCCGCGCGGCGGATCGCGTCGGAGTCCGTGAGCACGGGCTTCCAGACGAGCGTCGCGGGCAGCGTGTCGCCCAGGACGCGGGCGATCTCCTGCGACTGCTGGGCCACCTGCCGCAGCGTCTCCTCGCCGTACAGACCCTGGCTCCCGGTGAGGAACCAGATCTCGCGGTCGGCGTACGGCTTGCTCATCGGTTCTCCTGGTCGTTCTCGGGTGGCGTCGCCGGCTGCTGGCCGTAGACGTGCTGGTAGCGGGCGTAGAGCGAGTCGATGTCGTCCTGCGCGATGGGCACGGTGTCGCCCAGCTGCCGGGCGATGTGCACGGTGCGGGCGACCTCCTCGACCATCACCGCGGCCTTGACGGCGGCCTTGGCGTCGCGGCCGATGGTGAACGGTCCGTGGTTGCGCATGAGCACCGCGGGGCTGCGGGAGTCGCGCAGGGTCTCGACGATGCCGCGCCCGATCGAGTCGTCGCCGATGAGCGCGAACGGGCCGATCGGGACGTCCCCGCCGAACTCGTCGGCCATCATGGTCAGGACGCACGGCACCGGCTCGGCGCGCGCGGCCCAGGCGGTCGCGTAGGTCGAGTGGGTGTGCACGACGCCACCGACCGACGGCATGTGCCGGTACACGTAGGCGTGCGCGGCGGTGTCGCTGGAGGGGGCGCGGGTGCCGTCGACGAGGTTGCCGTCGAGGTCGCACACGACCATGGACTGGGGCGTCAGCTCGTCGTAGGTCACGCCGGAGGGCTTGATGACGAACAGGTCGTCAGGGCCCGGGGCGTCGCCGACGACGACGCGCTGCGACACGTTGCCCGCGGTCCACACCACGAGCCCCCAGCGCGGGAGCTCCGCGTGCAGCTGCGCGACGACCACCCGGGTGCGCTGGATCTCGTCGGCGGTGCTCACAGCGCATCCACCGCCGCCCGCTCGACGGTCAGGCCGGCGGCGTACCGGTCGAGGAAGGCGTCGTACCCGCGGACGTCGTCGTCGTCCGGGGCGACCGTCACCGACGCCGCGTCGGCGAAGACGCGCTCCGTCAGGTAGGTGCCGAGGTCCTGCTCGGGCGCCGCGTCGAGGTAGGCCGCGAGCACCGCGATCCCCCACGCGCCGCCCTCGCCGGCCGACTGCCCGACGGTGACTGGTGCGCCGATGGCCGCGGCCAGCAGCCGCTGCGCGACGCCCTCGGTGCGGAAGAGGCCGCCGTGCGCGTACATGGAGTCGAGCTCGACGCCCTCACCCGCCAGCACGCGCATCCCGAGGCTCAGCGTGCCGAACGCGCCGTAGACCTGCGTGCGCATGAAGTTGGCCAGCGTCAGCCGGCTGTCGGGGGTCCGGACGAACAGCGGCCGTCCCTCGTCCAGCCCGGTGATCGGCTCGCCGGACAGGTAGTTGTACGCGAGTAGGCCACCGCCGTCGGCGTCGCCCCGGAGCGCCTCGCGCAGGAGCGCGGCGAAGACCTCGTCGGCACCGGCGGTGCTGCCGAGCGCGGTCGCGAACTGGCCGAACACCTCGGCCCAGGCCCCGAGCTCGCTGGCTCCGTTGTTGCAGTGCACCATCGCGACCAGCTCACCGGACGGGGTGGTCACCAGGTCGAGCTCGTCGTGGACGCTCGCGAGCGGCTTCTCCAGCACGACCATCGCGAAGATGCTCGTGCCGACGCTCACGTTGCCGGTGCGCGGCGCGACCGCGTTGGTGGCGACCATGCCCGTGCCCGCGTCACCCTCGGGCGGGCACAGCGGGATGCCCGCCTGCAGCGTGCCGGTGGGGTCGAGCAGGGCGGCACCCGCCTCGGTCAGGCGGCCCGCCTCCTGGCCGGCGAGCAGGACCTCGGGCAGCAGCGGTGCGACGTCCCCGGGGTACGCGGCCAGCATGCGCGCGTCGTACGTCTTGGTGGTCGTGTCGATGGGGAACAGGCCCGACGCGTCGCCGATCCCCAGCACCTTGCGGCCGGTCAGCTTCCAGTGCACGTAGCCGGCGAGCGTGGTGATCGTGCGGATCTGCGGCACGTGCGGCTCGTCGTCGAGCGTCGCCTGCCGCAGGTGCGCGATCGACCAGCGCAACGGGATGTTGTAGCCGAACAGCTCGGTGAGCTCGGCGGCCGCGGGCCCGGTGGTCGTGTTGCGCCACGTGCGGAACGGGACGAGGAGCTCGTCCGCCTCGTCGAAGGCGAGGTAGCCGTGCATCATCGCGGAGACGCCCAGCGCGCCCACGGTCGCGGGGCGCACGCCGTGCCGCTGCTCGGCGTCGTCCAGGAGCGCGGCGACGCTGGCCTGCAGGCCGGACCAGACGGCGTCGAGCGAGTAGGTCCACATCCGGTCGACGAACTGGTTCTCCCAGTCGTGGCTGCCGCTGGCCAGCGGGGCGTGGTCCGGGCCGATGAGGACGGCCTTGATGCGGGTGGAGCCGAGCTCGATGCCGAGCGCCGTCTGACCTGCGGCGATCGCTGCGCGAGCGTCGGCTCCAGAGGGATCGACCGTCATCACGCGGCTCCGTTCCTGCAGCACGGACCGCAGCGGACGCCGACGGCCGAGACACATGTTAGCGCTAACATCGGCGGCGTCCAGTCCCCCGCGGTCAGGGCCGGCGGATCGAGCTCGCGCGGACCACGAGCTCCGCCGGGATCTGCTGGCGCGCCACGTCCTCGCCGGCGAACGCGGCCTGCAACGACCGGACCGCCAGCCGCCCGAGCGCCCCGAAGTCCTGCCGGACGGTGGTCAGCGGCGGCGTGTAGTGCGCGGCACCGACCTCGTCGTCGAACCCGACGACGGCGACGTCGTCGGGCACCCGCACGCCCCGCTCCCAGAACGCGTGCAGCAGTCCGAGCGCGAGCTGGTCGTTGGCCGCGAAGATCGCGGGCGGCAGCCCCTCGCGCGCCATGCGCAGCCCGAGCTCGTACCCGTCGGCGGCGTCCCAGCCGGCCTCGATGTGCTCGGGCGCGCCCGGGCCGCAGACCTCGCGCCAGCCCGCCAGCCGGTCCTGGGCGTCGAACCAGTCCTGCGGCCCGGCGACGTGCACCACATCGGCGAAGCCCTGGTCGAGCAGGTGCTGCGTGGCCAGGCGCGCCCCGTGCCGCTGGTCGACGCCGACCGCGTGCAGGTGCGCCTCGGAGGGGACGTCGGACGCCGACGAGATGAGCACGACGGGCACCGGCGACGCGATCGCGGCGATCGCCTGGGCGACCTCCGTGGTCGGCGCGATGATCGCGATGCCGTCGACGCCCTGACCCAGGAAGTGCTCGACCGCGGTGTGCATGCTGTCCGCGTCGAACTGCCGGATGGTGGCCACGGAGACGAACCAGCCGACCACGCGGGCCGCCTCCTCGAGCCCCACCAACGTGCTGGTGGGGCCGTAGAGGGCGGTGGCCGGGGTGACGACGCCGAGCGTGCCGGAGCGTCGGGTCACCAGGGCGCGGGCGGCGCTGTTGCGGCGGTAGCCGAGGGCCACGATGGCGTCGTTGACGCGGTCGCGGGTCTCCGGCCGGACGCTCGGGTGGTCGTTGAGCACCCGCGAGACGGTCTGGTGCGACACCCCGGCGAGGGCGGCGACGTCGCTCATCGCCGGGGGGCGGGACATGGCCATCAGTACTGCTGGCCGAGCTCGCGCGAGCGGTCGCGCGCGGCCTCGGCGGCCGCGACGACGCCCGCCCGGACCCCGTGGGCATCGAGCACCTGGACCGCGGCGACGGTGGTCCCGCCCGGCGACGAGACGCGCTCGCGGAGGATCGCCGGATGGTCCCCCGACTGCGCGGCGAGCGCCGCGGCGCCCTCGACGGTGGCGACGGCGAGCTTGGTCGCCAGGTCCCGGCTCAGGCCGAGCAGCACGCCCGCCTCGGCCATCGCGTCGATCAGGTAGAACGCGTACGCGGGCCCGGAGCCCGAGATCGCGGTCACCGCGTCGAGGTCCTTCTCCTCCACGCGGACCACCAGACCCGTGGCGGCGAGCATCTTCTCGACGAGCACCAGGTGCCCCTCGCTCGCGTGCGTGCCGGGGGCGACGGCGCTCGCGCCCTTGCCGACGACGGCGGGCGTGTTCGGCATGACGCGGACCACCGGCTGGCCGGGGTTGAGGCGCTTCTCGTAGCTCGCGATGGGCAGTCCCGCGGCGACGCTGACCACGAGCTCACCGCCGCGCAGGGCCTGCTTGACCTCGTCGAGCACCGACGCGACGACGTTGGGCTTGACCGCGAGGAGCACGACGTCGGCGCGCGCGGCCGCCTCGGCGTTGGAGGCGCCCGTCCGGACGCCGTACCGGCCGGCGAGCTCGTCGGCCCGCGGCACGTGCCGCTCGGTGACCTCGACCTGCTCGGGCGTCCATCCCGCGGTCAGGAGCGCGCTGAGCAGCGTCTCCCCCATCACCCCGCCGCCCAGCACCGCGACCTGCGGCCTGCCGTCGGTGGCCTCGTCGGTCATCGTCGTCCTTCCGTCCCCGCCGCCGGAGGGGCGACGCCGCGAGCCTACCGACGCCGGACCCGTGACCGGCGCAAGCGCACGAATCAGAGGATCCGCCGCCGATCTGTCGGCGGATCCTCTGCTCGTCGCTCTGGCGCGCCCGCGGTCAGCCCTTGCCGTTGGTGAAGCCCGCCGGGGGCCCGCCCTGTCCGCCACCGTCGAACACGAACTGCGGCGGCCCGACCTGGTCGCCACCGTCGCCGCCCAGGCCGGACAGGCCCTGGTTCGTGGTCGACGTGCTGGACACGATCGCCTCGTCGTTGTCGGCGAGCACGACCTCGTCACCGGCCGCCAGGCCGTCGGTGATCTCGGTCCGTTCCGCGCCCACCGCCCCACGCGTGACGGTGACGTCGGTCGGGGTGCCGTCCTTGAGCACCTGAACCGTCGCCGTCGCGCCGTCGACGTGCACCGCCGACGTCGGGACCGTGAGCACCTGCTCGGCGCCCGCGACCGACAGGTGCACCTGGGCGGACGCCCCGTCGTAGAGCTTCGCGTCCGTCGCGTCCAGGGCGAGCTCGACCGCGTAGGCCGGGTCGGCGGTGGTCGACGTGTCCAGGACGCCGATGCTGCTGACCGTGCCGGTGAGCGTCGCGTCCGTGCTCGGCGTGGTCACCTGCGCCCTCTGGCCGACCGTGACGATGTCGATCCTGGTCAGCGGGACGCTCGTGGTGACCGTGTAGCCGTCGGGGCCGAGGACCGTGACCACCGCGGTGGTCGACGACGCCGTCACCTCGTCGCCCACGGCGAGCGAGACCGCTGCGACCGTGCCCGCGATCGGGCTGGTCAGCGTCGCGAACGGCAGCCTGCTCTGCGCGAGCGCGACGTTCGCCTCCTGCAGGTCGATCGCCGCCTCGTCGGCCACGATCGTCGCAGCGGAGGCCACGGTCGTGGTCGCGCCACCGGACGGGGTGCTCGCGGACGGGGTGCTGGTCGACGGGGTGCTGGCCGACGGGGTGCTTGTTGCCGGGCTGCTGGTCGAGGGAGCCGTCGGCGTCGAGGTCGCCGGGGCAGTCGACTGCTGCGACGAGCTCGCCACCGCCTTCTGCAGCGCCGCCACGGCGTCGTCCAGGGCGGTGGCCAGCGTCATGAGCGCCTGCTGCTGCGCGTCCGTGGCCGTCTGCGCGTCGAGCGCGCCGGAGAGCGCTGCCTGGCAGTCGGCGAGCGCCTGCTGGACCGCGGAGGTGTCCGGCGCCGCGGCGGGGTCGGTCGCGTCGCCGTCGGTCGTGGCCTCCTCGGTGGAGGTCGGGGCGGGCGTCGGCGTGACGTCACCCGACGGGTCGTCGGAACCGTCCGTGCTGCCGTCGCCGGTGACGTCCGTGCCGAGGACGGCGAGGAACGCCGCGCACGACGCCTGGGACGCCGTCACGCTGGCACCGCTGGTGGCCAGGGCGTCGGCGGTCACCGAGTACTGGTCGAGGAGTGCCTTCTGCGCCCGCTGGACGTCGGCCATCGCCTGGGTCACGGCCGGGTCCGTGGCGTCGCCACCGTGCGAGGCGTCGCTCGTGTCTCCGCTCGGGTCCGGCGCTGCTGTCGAGGCCGACGGCGTGGCCGTCGGGGTGGGCGACGCCTTCGACGAGGAGCTCGCGGAGGACGCGCTCGCCGACGATGCCGTCTGCGAGTCCAGGTCGTCGCTCAGCTGCTGCTGCGCGTCGGCGAGGTCGGCCTGCGCCTTGTCGACGGCATCCTGCAGCGCGTCGGCGTCGAGCGTCGCGAGCACGTCGCCGGCGGCGACGACCTGCCCGACGGACACGTCGACCGTGGCGACCGTGCCGTCGACGGAGAACGCGGCGTCGCGGCGGCTGGCCGAGGCGATGGTCCCGACGGAGTCGACGATCTGCTCGACGTTCGCCTTCTCGGCGGTCGCCGTGCGGTAGCGGCCGTCGTCGGTGCCCCCGAGGGCCAGGGCGACGCCACCGCCCGCGGCAACCAGGACCACGGCACCCGCCGCGGTGAGGGCGACGATGCGGCGCCGACGAGCCCTGCGGCGCAGCGCGACGGACGGGCGGCCTGCGCGGTCAGGCATCGGTGCCACCCTGCGAGGAACCGTCCTGCGACGACCCGTCCTGCGGACCGCCGGGGCCTCCGCCGGGGAAGCCACGGCCGCCGAGCATGCCGCTCGTGCACTCGCCGTCGGTCGGCGCCGACACGGTGATGCTGGTCGCGGTCACCTTGCCGCTGTCGTCGGCCTGGCCGCGGGCGCTGGCGCACTGCCCGACCACGACCGCGGAGGCGTCGGCGGCCACGGCCTTGGTGTAGGTCGTCGCGTCGCTGACGGTGACCGTGCGGGAGGTCGTCGCGTCGTCCTGGCCGGTGACCTCGACGGTCAGCGTGCTGCCGTCGACCGCGGTGACCTTTCCTGCGGCGACTCCGTTGAACGCGCGCATCCCGCCGGGCGCACCGGAGGGCAGGTCGGTCGGGGCGCCCGACGGGCGGCTCGGCAGGTCCGTCGGGGCGCCGTCGGGCCGCTGGCCGCCGCCCGGGCCGCCGCCGAAACCGCCCGGGCACGTGCCGTCGTCTGTCGCCGAGGTCAGCTGGACGGTCGTGGCCTTCAGCGGCGCGGAGGTGTCGGTCGACGTCGTGGTCGTCGAGACGGCCACCACGCACGACCCGACCGCGACGTCGGACAGCGCGCCCGCGACGGACGCCGTGAACGTCGTGTCGTCGGTCCAGGTCACTGCGGTCTGCGCGTCGGCCGACCGGACCTGCAGGACGGTGCCGGTCACGGACGCGATCTCGCCGGACGTCCCGCCGCCGCCACCGGGTCCCGAGCGCTGGGGGCCGTCGGCGCCCTGCTGTTGGGGTGTGGCGGTCGCGTCCGGCGCCGCTGCCTGCGAGGTGCCGGCCGAGCAGCCGGCCAGGACGAGAAGGGACACGGCGGCGAGCGCCGGGAGGATGCGGGGGGTCATGAGGACTCCTTGCTGAGAGGGGGTTACTCCGCGCGCAGCGCGTCGATGGGAGCCAGCCGCGCGGCGCGGGTGGCGGGGTAGACGCCGAAGACCAGCCCGATGCCCATCGCGACCACGACGGAGCCGGCCACGGCAGCGCCGGAGACGACGACCGACGAGTCGAGCAGGCCAGGCAGCACCTGGGCCGCGACGATGCCGAGCACGGCGCCGAGCACCCCGCCGGCCAGGCCGAGCACGGTGGCCTCGACCAGGAACTGCCGGCGGATGGCCCACGGCGGGGCGCCGAGCGCCTTGCGCAGCCCGATCTCACGCGTCCGCTCCGTGACGGAGACGAGCATGATGTTCATGACGCCGATGCCCCCGACCAGCAGGGACAGCGCGGCGATGCCCGTGAGCAGGACCGTCAGCGTCTTGTAGACGGCCGTCGCCGTGGACACGAGCGCGTCCTGGCTGTTGATCGTGAAGTCGGCGCTCTCGGCGTCGGTGATGCCGTGCAGGTTGAGCAGCAGGCCCTCGGCCTCCTGGTACGCGGCGTTGAGCTGGTCGGTCGACGCCGCCTGGAGGTAGATCGTCGAGACCGCATTGCGGTCCTGGCCGCCGACGAGCGTGTCCGCCGCCGTCGACATCGGGATGACGGCGACGTCGTCGAGGTCGCTGTCGCCGCTGGCGCCCTCGGCCGCCAGCACGCCGACCACCCGGAGGTCGGTGTCCCCGACGGTGACCGTCTGCCCGACCACCCGCGTGGAGCCGAACAGCTCCTTCGCGGTCTCCGGGCCCAGCACGACGACGTCGGCCCGGGAGTCCACGTCGTCGGCCGTGAAGAACGACCCCGAGCCCATCGTGCGGCCGCGGACGTCGAGCCAGTCGGCGCTGGTGCCGGTGACGCTGGTGGTCCAGTTGGTGTCGTTGGCCTCGAGCGACGCGGACGTCGTCTTCTCGGCCGCGACCTTGCCGATGTCGGGCGCGTTGACGGAGGACGCGAGCGCCGCGGCGTCGGCCGTGGTGAGCGTGGTGCGGGAGCCGAAGCCGCCGCGGACGCCGGACGTGCTGGTGCTGGAACCGGGCTTGACGATGAGCAGGTTGCTGCCCAGCTGGCTGATCTGCTCGCTGACGTCCTTCTGCGTGCCCAGCCCGAGCCCGACGGTGAGGATCACCGCGGCGATGCCGATGAGGATGCCGAGCACGGTGAGGATCGACCGCATCGCGTGCGAGGTCACGGCCGACCAGCCGGTGCGCAGGGTCTCGGTCCAGGTCATGCGGCACCCCCGACGATGAGCCCGTCGTGGACGCGGACCACCCGCTGGGCGCGCTCGGCCACGTCGGCCTCGTGCGTGATGAGGACGATCGTGCGGCCCTGCGCGTGCAGCTCGTCGAAGAGCTCCAGGACGTCGCGGGTGGACGTCGAGTCCAGGTTGCCCGTGGGCTCGTCGGCGAGCAGCAGGGCAGGTTCGCCGACGAGGGCGCGCGCGACCGCCACGCGCTGCTGCTGCCCGCCGGACAGCTCGCCCGGACGGTTGTCGAGGCGGTCGCCCAGCCCGACGCGCTCCAGCGCGGCCGCCGCGCGCTCGCGACGGGACGCCGCGGACACCCGTCCGTAGACCAGCGGGAGCTCGACGTTGCGCCACGCCGACAGCGACGGCAGCAGGTTGAACTGCTGGAACACGAAGCCGATCTGCCGGTTCCGGATGTCCGCGAGGTCGATCTCGTCGAGCTCCCCGACGTCCTCGCCGGCCAGGTGGTACGTGCCGGCGGAGAGCGTGTCCAGGCAGCCGAGGATGTTCATCAGCGTCGACTTGCCCGACCCCGACGGCCCCATGACGGCCACGTACTCGCCCTGCTCGATCCGCAGGTCGATGCCGCGCAGGGCCTCGAACTCGATGCTGCCCGACGTGTACGTCTTCCTCACGCCGACCAGGTCGATGACCGCCTCGGTGCGAGGGGCCGTCTCCGGCAGCGGGAGCGTCAGCTCAGCCATTGGTCGGACCGCCCTGCTGGATGTTCGGCGGACCGCCCTGGAAGCCGCCCTCGGGGAACGTCCCCTGGTTCTGCCGCCCGGTCCCGCCCGTGCCCGGCGTGAACGTCGCGAGCACGACCTCGTCGCCCTCGGCGAGCCCGTCGGTGATCTCGGTGAGGTTGCCGGACGTCTCGCCGGTGGTGACGGGGACGTCGACGGTCTTCCCGTCGGCGTCGACCTGCTTCACGGTGGCGGTGCCGTCGGTCGCGGTGGTGACCGCGAGGCTGGGCACGGTGAGCACGTCGGTGCGCCGCTCGTAGACGAGCTCGACGTCGGCGGAGACGCCGTCGTGCAGGCCCGCCTGGTCGCCCGTGACTGCGACGGTCACGGGGTAGGCGGCGACGCCCGAGTCGCTGGTGGACAGCAGGCCGATCGCGCTGATGGTGCCGAACACCGGGTCGGTCGCGCCGTCCAGCGTCACCTCCGCCTGGTCGCCGACCTCGAGGAGCGCGACGTCCGCGTCGCTCACCGTGACGTCGACCTCCCACGCGTCGGTGCCGACGATCGTGAACTGCGCGGTCGTCGTGTCGGTACCGCCCCCGGCGCTCGGGCCGCCGGTGCCGCCCACGGCGTCGCCGACCTCGAGGTTGACCGCGGCGAGCAGGCCGGCGACGGGTGCCACGAGCGTGGCGCCGTCCATCGCGGCCTGCGCCGTGTCGACCCCGGCCTGCGCGACGTCGACCTGCGCCTGCGCGGCCGCGACCTGCGCGCTGCCGCTGGCGTCGGACAGCTTCGCCTGCGCGCTCGCCAGCGTGGCCTTCGCCTGGAGCAGGTCGGCGTTGAGCTGGAGCGTGTCGACGGTCGCGAGCGTCTGCCCGGCCGTCACGGTCTGGCCGACCGCCACGGGCACCGCCGTGACGGTCCCGCTCACGTCGAAGCTGACGTCCTGCTGCACCAACGGGGTCAGCGTCCCGCTGCCGCTCACCGACTTCTGCATCGTCGTCAGGCTCGCCGCCACGGTGCGCGTCACGGGCGCCGCCGACGCCGCCGACGCGTCCCGGATGCCGAACCACCAGACTGCCGTGGCGACGAGGCCGACGAGGACCACGGCCGTGACCGTCCTCGTCAGCGGCGTCGTCCGTCTCCATACGTGCTGCATGTTCTCCCTCACGTCCACCCGGTCCTGTGACCTGGGCCGAACGTAGGGACGCGCGCTGGGCCGGTCGTAGCACCGACCTGTGGCCGAACTGTGAGTGCTGCGCGGCGAGAAGGCCATGAGGCCCGTCATCAGGATCGATATCAGCCCTCATCGCCTGCTCGTCGGCAGGTCGGCCCTGCGGCTCGGGCGGAGCACGAGCGTGGACGCCAGGCCGACGACCGCCAGCGCGGCGGCCACGAGCAGCGCCGTGCGCGGCGCCGCGGATCACCCCGACGCCGTCATCACGACGACCACTCGCGACCTCGACGCGCTCGTCTCTGGTGACCGCACCCTCGACGAGCTCGTCGGTGCGGGCGACGCAGCGACGGCGGGGGATGCTGTCGCGGCGCACCGGTTCGCCGCGTACTTCGCACCCCGCTGAGGGAACGTGCGAGCCGGCTCGCCGCTGTCCGGCCCGCGTGGACGCGGCGCTAGACGTGCGGCGCACAGGCGGCCCACGTGAGGAAGATGAACCCTCCCTCAAGGTGCGCTCTGCCCGTCCCCCAACGTCCGCACTCGAGCGGGCCCTGACCAACCCGAATGCGGACGTCCCAGCGATGTCAGGCGCTGGGGCCTAGTCCTGTGCCGGCAGCAGGAGGCCGTCGCGGACGAGGCCGCGGGCCGACGGGAGGACGTCGGCCGCGACCGCGTCGGCGCCCACCTCCAGCAGGGCGCCCAGGGCGTTGACGATCTGGCCGACCGTGAGCTCGCCGTCGCACACCCCGACGAAGCCCGCGAGCGCCGTGCCGGCCTGGACCGCGCGGCCGAAGCCACCACCCTGGCGCAGGAGGACCACCTGCGGGTCCGCGTCACCGGGAGTCAGGTACCGCTCCTCGGTGACGTCGGGGGCGACCACGAGGCGTTCGCCGGCGAGCTCGTCGTCGCTCATCGAGAGCCAGTCGTGGGCCGCGAGGGACGACGCGATCGCCGGCCCGAGCGGCTGCCGGACGGTGCCCGTGACCTCCTCGAGCCGGCGCAGCGTCGGTTTCCCGACGGGCTTGCGCAGGGTCACGATGCCGAAGCCGATCCCCTCGACGTCCCGCGACGCGAAGTCGTCGAGCCACTCCCCGTACCGCTGCGCCCAGGCCGCCCGGTCCCGATCCGGGGTCGTCCCGCCGTCCCGGATCCACGTCTCGGCGTACTGCGCGGGGTCCTGCAGCTCGCGCTGGACCACCCAGCCGTCCAGGCCGCTGGCGTCGAGCCACGACCCCACCCGCTCGTGCCACTCCTCACCGCGCCGCACCTCCCAGTTGCCCAGCAGCTGCGCGACCCCGCCGGGCGCCAGCATCGCGCCGACCCCCTCGACCAGCTCGCGCACGATCGCGTCCCCCGAACGGCCGCCGTCGCGGTACTCGTACGACGGCATGCCGGGCGTGCGCGGCGTGATGACGAACGGCGGGTTGCTGACGACGAGGTCGAACCGCTCCTGCGCGACCGGCTCGAGCATCGACCCCTCCCGCAGCTCGAGCCGGAACCCGTCGAGGCCGGCGAGCTCGGCGTTGAACCGCGCGAACCCGAGGGCGCGCCGCGAGATGTCCGTGCCGACCACCCGGCGGGAGTGCCGCGACGCGTGCAGTGCCTGGATCCCGCAGCCCGTGCCGAGGTCGAGCACGTGGTCCCGCTCGTCGCGCACGGTGACCTGCGCGAGCGTGGTCGACGCCCCGCCGACGCCGAGCACGTGGTCGGTCCGCAGCGCGGTCCCGGTGGCCAGCTCACCCAGGTCGGAGGCGATCCACCAGTCGACCTCGCCGCCGCCGTCGACCGCGGTGTAGGGGCGCAGGTCGACGCGGGCGCGGACCTCGTCGCCGTCGACCTCGACCAGCCCCAGCTGCTCCGCGCCCGCCACGGTCAGGGTCGGCAGCGCGCGCTCGAGCGTCCGGCGCGGGGTCGTCTCCCCCAGCAGGAACGTCCGGATCAGCGCCGCGACGACGTCGTCGGCGGCCGCGGCGGTCGCGCGGAGCGCCGGCACCGGTTCCTCGCGGTGCAGCGCGTCGGCCGCCACGGCTCCGAGGACCTCCTCGACGCCGGCGACGCCGTATCCCGAGCTGCTCAGGTCGTCGCGGAGCGCCGAGACGAGGGCGGCGTGGGGGTGGGGCGCGCCGGGCGCGGAGTCGTGGACCACGGCCCCATCATCCCCGCCGCGTCGTCGGATCCCGCCGCACTGGGGATGCGAGTGCCGCCAGGGGCGCGGAGGGCGCCCCACCCGTCCCACCGGTACCAAGCGCGGCAGGTTCGGACGGCGCGATGGGTCGAACGCGTTACGGCGTCAGGTCGACGACGAGCGGCCGGTGGTCGCTCGCCACGGCGACCTCCGGGCCGGACAGGACGCGGGGCGCCGAGAAGGTGAGGTCCGGCGTGACCAGGATCGCGTCGATGCGCTGGTGCGGCTCGCCGGCCGGGAAGGTGGGGCCGGCGATCGGGGCGGTGTCGACGAGCACGCCGGTAAGGCGGGCCCACGCCGGGCCGTCGGGGAGCTCGTTGAGGTCGCCGAGGACGACGGTCCGGTCGGTCAGGACATGGTCGTGCAGGACCCCCGACAGGTGCTCGGCGCGTTCGTCGCGGACCAACGAGAGGTGCACGACCACGAACCGGATACCTTCGACGGTCGCCACCGACACGCCGCGGCGGGTGGTGCCGGGTCGCCAGGACAGCCGCACGGCGTGCGCGTCGGTGACACGGCGGCCCGGTGCGACGAGGAGGGCGGTGGTCCGGGCACCGCGGCCGTTGACGACGGCGCGCAGACCGGCCGCGCGCGCGAACCGGGCCAGCCGCCACCGCCCGAGGACGCCGCGCGGCGGCTCCTGCACGGCGAGCACGTCGGGCGCGGCGGCGCGCACCACGGCGACGGCGTCGGGCCGCGAGAGGTGCAGCCCTTTGATGTTGTAGGTCATGACCCGGAGGCCGGCGCGCGTGGTCACCGCCACATCCTCGCGCGGCTCACCGCGGAGGCAACCCGGCGGTCAGCGTTCCAGCAGCCAGCGGACCTCGCGGCGGAACAGCTCGACGCGCGACGGGGAGTCGTAGGACCGGACGTCGTGCCCGAGTGCGTCGTAGACCACGCGAGCCGGACCGGGCGCGACCCAGACCACCGGGTGCGCGGCCCCGTCGTGCGACGCCACGACGAGCACCTCGACGCCGGGCGCGACGTCGAGGTCGAGGTACTGCTCGTCGTCGGCCTGAATCGGGCCGAGCCCGGAGGTGATGGGGTGGTCCGGTGCGACGACCGGGAACGCGGCGGGGCCGTGCTCCGGGTGCCACGACGTCCCCTCGACCCACCGGCCGCCCAGCACGGAGGTCCAGGTGGGCGAGTCGGCGAAGGTGTTCGCGGCCTGGTGCAGCCCGAGCAACGGGACCCCGGCACCGACGAGGGCGGCGAGCCGGGCGTGGAACGGCGCCCAGTCGTCGTCGGTGCCGTCGAACGCGGGGTCGGGCCGGCCGCGGCCGGAGGCCACGATCACCAGGTCGGGGTCGATGTCGGACAGCGCGCCCGGCATCGTGCCGCGGATCGTGGTGTCGATGCCGTCGTCGGCGAGCAACGAGGCGAGGCGGTGCGAGATCGCCGCGGCGTCGTGCCACGGGTCCTCGTACCGGCCGTGGCCCGCGAGCACGAGGGCGTGGGGCATCAGTCCTCCTGGGGGTGCAGGGCGTAGCGCGCGTTCGACCACACCACATAGAGCAGCGGCGCGCACGCCACGAGCACCCCGATCCCGGGCTTGACCAGGAGCACGCCGACGAGCACGGCCAGGACGAGGGTGTTGAGCGCGGACAGGTACCAGCGCCGCAGCGCCACGACGGCGGCCGCGCTCAGCGTCGCGCCGAGCGGGACCTCGCGGGGCGCGACGAAGGCGTAGGGCAGCACGGCCACGACGAGGACCGCCAGCACGACGAACATCGGCAGCAACGGCCGCGCGAACGCCACCTCGCCGGACACCGCCCCGACCACGTCGACGGCGAGCATCCCGAGCGCGGCAGCGCCGATCGCCCACAGGGCCAGGCCGCGCCGGAAGCCCCGCCGGTACGCGGTCAGGAACGCCCGCGCCGGCCGGTCGTCGGCCGCGAAAGCCCCGAAGGCGCCGAGCAGCGCGGGCCCGCACACGCAGGACAGCACCGCGAAGAACGGCACCGCGTCCAGCGGGTCGTCCGCCAGGCCGAGCGCCAGCAGCAGGGGCGACGCCGCCACCGCGAGCAGCAGGTTGACGACGAGCGCCGTCCACACGCCCCGGAAGCCGCGCTCGTAGGTGCCGGCGGTGAGCGTCGTCATCCCTTCAGCCCGCTCGTCGCGATGCCCCGGATGAAGTACTTCTGCCCGAGCAGGAAGATCACCAGGATCGGGACGACGGAGATCACCGAGCCGGTCATGATCATGGCGTAGTCGCCGTCGAACAGGCCGACGAACGACTTGAGCCCCAGCTGCACGGTCCACAGGTCGTTGCTGGTGAGGTAGATGAACGGCCCCATGTAGTCGTTCCACGTGGCGACGAACGTGAGCAGGGCGAGCGACGCGAGCGCCGGCTTGGACAGCGGCAGGATGATCCGTCGGTAGATGCCGTACTCGGACAGGCCGTCGATGCGGGCGGCCTCGCAGAGCTCGTCGGGGATGGTCAGGTAGTACTGCCGCAGCAGGAACACCCCGAACGCGCCGAACGCCTGCAGCAGGATCAGCGACCAGAACGTGTTGACCAGGCCGGCCTTCTGCAGCATCACGTACTGCGGGACCATGTACGCCTGCCACGGCACGGCGATGGTCGCGATGTACGCGACGAACAGCGCGTCCCGCCCCCGCCAACGCACCTTCGAGAACCCGTAGGCCGCGAAGCTGCCGGTGAGCACCTGCAGGAACGTGATGGTCAGCGAGAGGAACAGCGAGTTGCGCAGGTAGGTGGTCATCGGGATCCGCGACCAGATGTCCACGTAGTTGTGCCACTGGAATTCGCGGGGGACCCACTGGGTGGGGACCGTGAACACCTCGTTGTTGTTCTTCAGCGACGAGGAGACCATCCAGACGAACGGCACGAGCACGCCCAGCGCGATGACGGTGATCAGCACGTACATCACCGCGGTGCGCACGGGGTGCCGTTCCGGCCCGGGGGGCACCACCGGGGGACCGTCCAGCGAGACGGTGGCGGTGGGGGCTTCGATGACGCTCATCAGCGGTCCTTCCGCTCGCCGAGCCGGAACTGCAGCACGGTCACCAGCAGCACGATGACGAACAGCACCAGGGAGATGGCCGACGCGTACCCGAAGTCGCCTTGCGCGATGCCCTCGCGGTAGATCAGCTGCGAGAGCACGAGGGTGGCGCGGCCCGGGCCGCCGTCGGTCATGACGACGATGAGGTCGAAGACCTTGAACGAGCCGACGGTCAGCAGGATCAGCACCAGGAACGTCGTCGGGCGCAGGGTGGGCAGCGTGATGTGCCAGAACCGCTGCCACGCGTTGGCGCCGTCCACGCGGGCGGCCTCGTAGTACTCGACCGGGATGGTCTGCAGGCCGGCCAGGAACAGGATCATGTAGTAGCCCATGTCCCGCCAGACGCTGGTGATGATCACCGCCGGCATCGCCCAGTCGGAGCTCGAGGTCCAGCCAGGCGGGCTGCTCACGCCGAGCGTCGTGAGGAGCTGGTTGATCGGCCCCATCGTCGGGTTGAACAGCATGTTCCAGACGACGGCCACGGCCACCATCGACGTGACGTACGGGAAGAACGCGGCGGTCCGGAAGAACCGCACGCCGCGCAGCTTGCGGTTGAGCACCAGTGCCAGGCCGAGCGAGCACAGCAGCGTCAGCGGCACATGGCCCAGGCCGTAGTAGAGCGTGTTGCGCAGCGCGATCCAGAACGTGTCGCTGCCGAACATCTTCTGGAAGTTGTCCAGCCCCACCCACTCCGCGGGGTTGTACGAGTCCCACTCCATGAAGGCGAGCCCGAAGGCCGCGACCACGGGGACCAGCGTGAGCAGGGCGAACCCGAGGAAGTTCGGCAGGATGAAGCTGATGCCGATGAGCGTGTTCCGGCGCGACTGCTTCCCGGTGGTCCGGGCGCTCGACGGCGCTGTGGGCGCTGTCGGCGGCGCTGCGGTGATGGCCATGGTTCTCCTTCGCCTGGCCGCGCGGGCCGGCATCGAGCCGGCCCGCGCGAGAGGCTCCTAGTCGAGGACGTCCTGCTTGACCCGGCTCTCCATCTCGGCGATGCCGTCGTCGATCGACTTCTCGCCGACCATGATCAGGTCGTGCTCCTCGTTGAGGATCGTGTCGACGTCGGCCGTGATGTCCGACGGCGCGATCTCCAGGTGGACGTCGTCCGGCGCGAACGCCTGCTTGGACAGGTCGTCGGTGGGCATGCCGTCGAGGGCGAAGTACGCGGCGGTGACGTCGTCGCTCTGCAGGGCCGGCACGACGCCGATGGCGGCGATGGCCTTGGCGCCCTCGAGCGAGGCGGCGAACGCGAGGAACTTCTTGGCGGCGTCCTTGTGCTTCGAGGCCTTGTTCACGGCGAACGCCGTGGGACCGCCGAAGGTCGTGGTGCCGTCGGCGCCGTCCACCTGCGGCATGGGCGCGATGCCCCAGTCGACCGTGGACTTGCCGTCCTTCTTGGCCTGCAGGATCCCGGAGATGTACCAGGTGCCCATCGGCATCATCGCGGTGGCCTGCGTCTCGAACATCGTCCGGTAGCTGACCTGCTGCGTCTTGGCGGTGGCGTAGTCCAGCGCGTAGCCGTCCTTCTGCAGCCCGACGTTGAGCTCGTACTGGTCCTTCATGAACCCGTAGTCGCCGCTGAGCAGGTCGGCACCGTCGTTCTGCGCCTGCGCCGCGGCCTGCGTGACCGAGCGCCAGATGTGGTTGTACGTGCCGTAGACCTTCTGGCCCGCGGCGTCGGTGCCCGTGAGCTTCTTCGCCAGGTCGGCGTACTCGTCCCACGTCACGTGGTCCGGGTAGTCGACGCCGGCCGCGTCGAACAGCGCCTTGTTGTAGTACAGGACCCAGAAGTCGGCGCGGTACGGGACCGCGAAGTACTTGCCGTCCTGGTCGTAGCCGTCGGTGCCGGCCAGCTTGCCGTCCGGGTAGTCGGTGACCAGGTCGGTGACGTCCTCGAGCTGGCCGCGCCCGGCGTAGCGGGAGTAGTCGGTGAGCGTCTTCATGGTGATGACGTCGGTGGTGTCCCCACCGGCGAGCATCGTGGTGACCTTCTCCGGGTAGTCGTCCGCGAGGATGTCGACCGGCTTGATCGTGATGTCGGGGTAGGCCTTCTCGAACGCGTCGAAGAGGGCCTGGAACTCGGGGGTCTGGTCCATGCTCCAGACGGCGACCGACAGGTCCACCGGTCCGGATGCGGTCGACTCGTCGTCCGACGAGCCGCCCCCGCTGCTGCTGCCGCACGCGGCGAGCGTCAGCGAGAGAGCCGCGGCGGCGCCGATGGCGGCCAGGGCCTTCCTGTTCATGGTGCTCTCCTCTCGGTCACGGCCTCGTCCTCGGGGCCGTGCGAACTGGTCACGCCGGGCGTCGTCGCCCGCGTGTCACTGCTGGTCGGGCAGGGCGTGCGATGTGAACCGGCCGTTGGGCCAGGTCACGGTCAGCTGCGCGGCGGTGACGGCAGCGGTCGGAGGGGTGCCGGGGTGCTCGGCCAGGCCGACGACGGTGACCCACCAGTCGCCGGGAACCGCGGGGATCGACGCCCACGGCGTCGCGGTCGACGGACCCAGCGGGCTCGCGTCCTTGTCGATCCGGACCTCCGTCGACGGGATCAGCAGCGACGTCAGCCGTCCGCTCCGCACCCCGTCGGGGACCACCTCGTGCTCGCCGGCCACGGGCCAGCTGGCGGTCCGCAGGGTGAGGCCCTCGGCGGCGTCGTCCACGCGCACCGCCCGCACCTCCCAGGCGCCCCGCACGACGGACACGGTGGTCAGGGTGCCGACGACCTCGGACGTGCCGGCCAGGCCGGAACCGTGCGTGTGCAGCGAACGGTCGATGTCGACCAGGTGCGCGGTCGACCGGGATGACGCGACGCCGACCTCGTCGGCGACCTCGCAGGTCAGCAGGGTCATGCCGGACCGGTGGGTGGCGCGTCCGGCGGGGTCGACCAGGACGACGGCCTGGTCGAACGGCTCCTCCCAGGCCTGCTCGTCGAGCAGCGGGGACGTCGCCGTCGAGTACCCGAGCCGCGCGTAGAGCGGGGAGTCGGCGCCCAGCGACCCCTCGTCGGCGTGGTCCGTGCCGTGGTTGATGACGCGCACGATGCCGTCGTCGTGGGTCCCGCTGACGATCCAGCCGGGGGCTCGCACGGCGACCAGGTCGTCGGCCACCTCGACCGGCAGCGGCTCCTCGTCGGCGGTCCAGACGGGGTGGTCGGCGGGCAGCGCGAGGCCGAGCATGCCCTTCGACGCCCAGTACGGAGAGCCGGTGCCGGAGTAGCTCTGCGCGAGCGGGCGCCAGGGGCCGTGCCACCCGAGGGTGAGCAGGCCATCCGCGTCGGGGGCGTCGTGCTGCACGAAGTGCGTGACGATGCTCGACGCGGCTCGCCGCAGCTGCCCGGGCGACGTGCTCGGCACCCCGGCGATCGCGCCCGCCCAGTACGGCGCCGCGGCGGCGAACCGGTACGTCAGGCTGCGGCCCTGGATCAGGGGGCTGCCGTCGGCGCCGACGAGTCGGATCGCGTCCTGCAGGTAGCGGTCGAGGCGCGCGACGTCACGGGCCTGCCGCTCGGCCGGGACGGCGGCCCCCTGCATGCGCGCCCACAGCACCGGGTACAGGTGCATGGCCCAGCCGACGTAGTGGTCGAAGCTGCGCTGGTCGCCGTCGGAGAACCAGCCGTCGGCGCGCGCGAAGGACTCGTGCAGCGCGAGGTCCTCCTCCAGGTCGGCGGCCGACCACGGGCCGCCGACGGACCGCAGGAACGTCTCGACGACCACGCGGAACCACAGCCAGTTGTTGCGCGGGTACGTGCGGTCGCCGACGACCTCCGCGAGGTAGTGGACGACCCGCTCCTGCACGCCGCCGTCGAGCGAGTTCCAGAGCCACGGCCGCGTCAGGTCGAGGATCAGCGCCAGCGACGCGGCCTCGACCTTGGCCTGCCCGTGCTCCCGCGGGCGCACCCACCGCCCGGGCGACGACGGGTCGGTGCCCGCGGCCAGGCCGGCGGCGTACCACTCGGCCAGGTTCAGCGGGTCGGCACCGCGCTCCCCCGCCAGCCGGAAGCCGGCCAGCAGGAACGTCCGGGCGAACCCCTCGAGGCCGTCGACCGCGGTGCCGTAGCCGCCGGGCGCGCCGGGCAGGGTGATCAGCGCGTGGTCCGCGGACGCGTACGGCCGCACCGCCAGCAGCATGTCGTCGGCGAGGCCCGCCCACTGCTCGCGGGTGCGGATCTCGCGCGCGCTCACGCGCCCACCACGAGGTGCTCGCGGGTCACCGGGGCGAGCACGGGCTCGCCGGCGATCACGCGCTCGAGCTCGTCCAGCGTGTGGTCGCTCATCCGGCGCGCCTCAGAGCCCAGCGAGCCCGCGATGTGCGGGGTGAGCATGACGTTGGGCAGGTCGTAGAGGACCGACGACGCCGGCAGCGGTTCCGGGTCGGTGACGTCGAGGATCGCGTAGAGCCGGCCCGGCGCCACCTCGCGCTCGAGCGCCGCGGTGTCGACGAGCACGCCGCGCGCGGTGTTGATGAGCGTCGCGCCGTCGGGCATGAGCGCGAGCTCCTCGGCGCCGACCAGGTGCCGGGTCTCCGGGAGCGCCGGGGCGTGCAGGCTGACGATGTCGCTGCGGCGCAGCAGCTCCGGCAGGTCCACCAGCCGCGCGCCGGTGCCCGCCAGGTCCGCCGCCGTGATGGTCGGGTCGGCCACCAGCACGTCGGCGGTCTCCAGCAGGTCGAGCAGCTCGACCGTCCGGCGCCCGATGCGCGACCAGCCGACGATGCCGACCGTGCGGCCGCGGTTGCTGAGGTCCCCGCGCTCGTCGGCGAACGACCACCCGTCCCGGCGGGTCCGCGCCGACGCCGCGAAGAACGGCGCGCGCTTGCCGGCCAGGATGATCGCCGCCAGCGTGAACTCGGCGACGGGCCGCGCGTTCTCGTCCGCGGCAGAGGTCACCACGATGCCCCGGTCCCAGGCCTCGTCGGGCACCAGGCCGCGCACCGTGCCCGCGGCGTGCAGGACGGCCCGGAGGCGGGGCGCCGCCGCGAGGTGCTCGGACGTGATCGACGGCGCACCCCACGACGTGATGAGCACGTCGGCGCCGGCAAGCTGCGCCCGGGCCTCGGGCCCGTCGAGGTCGTCGAGACGCACGGGCTCCCCCAGCACGGCCAGCTGCCGCAAGCGCTCGATCTGCGACGCCTGGAACTGCAGCTCGAACGTGCCCTGGTTCATGAGCAGCAGGACGTGGGGCGGATTGCCGGGGTGCGTCACGCGTCGCCCTTCCTCGTCGAAGTCGCGTCAGCGGGCATGTCGTCTTTGATCACTTCGACCCGCAGGGCCCGAGTTAAACGCACACGTTCGATCCTCGTCAAGCGCTTTCCGAACAAGTTATGATCATTTTCGATCACCGCCGATCCGAGACGAGGACGCATGCCGACATCCCTTCGCGATGCCCTGGGGACGCTCCCGGTCACGGCGTCGCTCCCGACGTTCGACTGGGCCGCCGTCGACGACCGCGGCATCCTCGCCCGGGCGACAGCCGAGCGCGGCACCCCGTGGCCCCAGCCGCTCGCGAGCCAGTACGCGCGCTACCGCCGCGACGGCGACCGGGTCGAGTACGAGGACCGGGTGTTCGCGCGCGAGGACCGGCTGACCCGCGCGGTGGTCGCCGCCCTGGTCGTCGACGACCCGGCGTGGGTCGACGAGGTGGCCGACGGCGTCATCCTCCTGTGCGAGCAGAGCTCGTGGTGCTGGCCGGCGCACGGTGATCCCGGCACGACCCTTCCCCTGGTGACCGAGCCCGTGCTCGACCTGGGCGCGGGCGAGGTCGCCGCGCGGCTCGCGTGGATCGACCACCTGCTCGGCGACCGGCTCGACACGCAGATGCCCGGCGTGCGGCGCAGGATCCGGCACGAGGTGCGCACGCGCGTGCTCGACCCGTTCGTCGCGCGCGACGACTGGGGCTGGCTGGTGCCGCCCCTGAGCAACTGGACCGCGTGGATCCACGGCAACGTGCTGGCGGCCGCGCTCGTGCTGCTCGAGGACCCGGACCGTTCCGCCGTGGTCGCACGCGTGGTCGACGGCCTCGACGACTACCTGGCCTCGCTGCCCGCGGACGGCGCGATCGACGAGGGCTACGGCTACTGGTGGCAGGGCGCGTGCCGCGCGCTCGAGGCCCTCACCCTGCTCGAGCACGTGACCGGCCTCGACGCGTCCACGCTGCCCATCGTCCGCGCCACCGTCGACTACCCGCACCGCATGCACCTGGGCGGCCCGTGGTACCTGGGCGTCGGCGACGGGACCGCGCGGCCGACGCCCGACCAGCCGTGGCACGTCTCGCACGCCTGGGGGCTGCGCACGGGCTCGACCGCGGCGACGGCGCACGCCGCCTCCGAGCACGCCCGGTCGGAGCTCCCCGAGCGCGGCGGCATCGGGCGCGTGGTCCAGGCGCTGACCTACGACGCGTGGCCGTCCGCGACGCCGCCGTCCCCGCTCCCGGAGCAGGTGTGGCTGGCGAGCACCCAGGTCGGACTGCTGCGCGAGACCGCCGGCAGCCCGACCGGCCTGACTGTCGCGCTCAAGGGCGGCCACAACGCCGAGTCGCACAACCACAACGACGTCGGCTCCGTCGTCGTCGCCGTCGACGGCGTCCCGGTCGTCGTCGACCCCGGCCGCCCCACCTACACCGCGCAGACCTTCGGGCCCGACCGCTACGACATCTGGGCCATGCAGAGCAGCTGGCACTCCGTCCCGGAGGTCCGCGGCACCCCGCAGCGCGACGGAGCCGCGTACCGCGCGGAGCACGCGCGGGCCGACGACGCTCGGCTGCAGCTCGACCTCACCGCGGCCTACCCGACGGACGACCTGACCCGCTGGACCCGGACGGTCACCCTGGACCGCGCACGGTCCCGCGTGGTGATCGAGGACGACTGGGCGGCCACGCCGGGCGGCACCGGGACGGTGGTGCACTGGATGCTCGCGGGCGACGTCCGACTGGACGGCCCGGGACACGCCGTGATCCACCCGCTCGACAACGCGCGCCCGACCCACCTGACCTGGGACCCTGCGAACGTGACCGCGTCCACGACCGTCCGCCCGCTGGACGACCCGATGCTCGCCGACGTGTGGGGCGACCGCCTCACGCGGCTCGAGCTGAGCGTCGACGACGCGTCCGGCCGCGGCTCGCTCGTCGTCACCGTGGAGGTGGGCCCGTGACCTCGCTGCCCGTGGCCCGTCGCGACCAGCTGCTCGAGGTCCTGCGCCGCGACGGGACGATCCGCGTGACCGACGTGGCGTCCGCGCTGGGGGTCACGCCGGTGACGGTGCGACGCGACATCAACCAGCTGGCCACCGAGGGCCTGGTGCGCCGGGTGCACGGCGGCGCGACGCTGCTGGCGAGCACCGACGAGGAGGTCGACACCCCCGACGTCGCGACGCTCGGCATGATCGTCCCGTCGCTCGACTACTACTGGCCCGGCGTCCTGCAGGGTGCCCGCGAGGCCGCGGCCCGGCTCGGCGTGCGGGTGGTGCTGCGCGGGTCGTCGTACGAGGTCGAGGACGACGAACGGCAGGTCACGGGGCTGGTGGAGACCGTCGGCGTGGACGGCCTGCTCATCGCGCCGAACCTGTCCGGCCCGGGTGGCGACGCCCTGCTCACGCGGCTCGACGCCCTCGACCTGCCCGTCGTCCTGGTCGAGCGGACGGCGACCGTGCCGCCCTACCACGCGCCCATGGAGTCGGTGGTCTCGGACCACGCGCTCGGCGCCAGCATCGCCGTGCACCACCTCGGCGCACTCGGCCACCGACGGGTCGGTCTCGCGTACTCGAAGCTCAGCCCCACGGCACCCAAGGTGCGCGCGGGGTGGCTCACCGCGTGCGAGGAGCTCGGGATCACGGGGACGCTCGACCTGCCGACCGTGAACTACCGCGACCCGGACTGGCGCGCCGAGGTCGACCGCATCCTCGACGCGTGCCTCTCCTCCGGCACGACCGCGCTGCTCGTGCACTCCGACCCCGAGGCGATCTCGCTGGTCGAGCGGTGCGAGGAGCGCGGCATCTCGGTGCCGGGGCAGCTGTCGGTCGTCGCCTACGACGACGAGGTCGCGGGCCTGGCCAACCCGCCCCTGACCGCCGTGCGGCCGCCGCGCCGGTCCATCGGACGCGCGGCCGTCGAGCTGCTGGTGGGCCGCCTGGCCGACCCGACGCGGGCCACCCATCGTGTGACGGTGACGCCCGAGCTCATGGTGAGAGAGTCGACCGCCCCGCCGGCCTGAGCCGACGGGGCGGTCGCGCCCGGACCGTCAGTGCGCGAGCGCCTTCTCGGCCTCGCGCGTCAGGTCGTCCTTGTCGGCCCGCGAGGCCCGCAGGCGGGACATCACGACCGCGCCGCCCGCGACGAGCGCCGCGACCACGGCGATGCTGATGCGAGCCGTCGTGTTGGCGTCGGTCCCCACCGAGACGGCGACCACGGCCGGCGCGATGAGCAGCGACACCAGGTTCATCACCTTGAGCAGCGGGTTGATGGCCGGGCCGGCGGTGTCCTTGAACGGGTCACCCACGGTGTCGCCGATGACCGCCGCCGCGTGGGCGTCGGACCCCTTGCCACCGAAGTTGCCGTCCTCGACGATCTTCTTCGCGTTGTCCCAGGCACCGCCCGAGTTGGCCAGGAAGACCGCCATGAGCACGCCGGTCGCGATGGCCCCGCCGAGGAACCCAGCGAGCGGGCCGACCCCGAGGCCGAACCCGACGGCGATCGGCGCGAACGCCGCGAGCAGCCCGGGCGTCGCCAGCTCCCGCAGGGAGTCACGCGTGCAGATGTCGACGACCTTGCCGTACTCCGGGCGCTCCTCGTAGGTCATGATCCCGGGGTGCTCGCGGAACTGGCGACGGACCTCGAAGACGATGGCCCCCGCCGCGCGGGTCACGGCGTCGATGGCCAGGCCCGAGAACAGGAACACGGTCGCACCGCCGAGGATGACCCCGACCAGGGTGACCGGGCTGATGATGCTGTAGTTGAGCATCGAGGCAGTGATGTCGCCCGTGACGTCCCCTGCGGTGCGCAGGGCGCTCGACACCGCCTCGGCGTACGACCCGAAGAGCGCGGTCGCGGCGAGGACCGCCGTCGCGATGGCGATGCCCTTGGTGACGGCCTTCGTCGTGTTGCCGACGGCGTCCAGGTCCGTGAGGATCTGCGCGCCCTCCGGGCTGACGTCCCCGGACATCTCCGCGATGCCCTGGGCGTTGTCGCTCACCGGCCCGAACGTGTCCATGGCGACGATGACGCCGACCGTGGTCAGCAGGCCGCAGCCCGCCAGCGCGATGAGGAACAAGGACAGCGCCACCGAGCCGCCGGCCAGCAGGAACACGCCGCAGATGGCCGCGGCGATGATGCCCGCGGTGTAGACGGCGGACTCGAAGCCGACCCCGATGCCCGAGAGGACCACCGTGGCCGCGCCGGTGAGCGTGGTGCGCGCGACGTGGAGCGTCGGCTTGCTCGTCGTGCCCGTGAAGTAGCCCGTGACCCACAGGATGATCCCGGCCAGGACGACGCCGATGGCCACCGCGACCGAGGCGATGAGGCGCGGGTCGCCAGCGTGCGTCTCCAGGCCGGCGGTGCCGTCCGTGAAGTCCGCGAACGTCGACGGCAGGTAGACGAACGCGGCGACGGCCGAGAGGAGCACGCCGACCAGCGCGGAGACGTAGAAGCCGCGGTTGATGGCCGCGAGGCCGCTCTCCGCGCCGCGCACCCGGGTGATGAAGACGCCGAGCACCGCGACCAGCGCACCCATCGCCGTGACGATCAGCGGGAAGACGAGACCCTGCTCGCCGAACGCCGCCTTGCCCAGGATGAGCGCCGCGACCAGCGTCACCGCGTAGGACTCGAACAGGTCCGCGGCCATGCCGGCGCAGTCGCCCACGTTGTCGCCGACGTTGTCCGCGATGGTGGCCGCGTTGCGCGGGTCGTCCTCGGGGATGTGCTTCTCGACCTTGCCCACGAGGTCGGCGCCCACGTCGGCGGCCTTGGTGAAGATGCCGCCGCCGACCCGCATGAACATGGCGAGCAGCGCGGCCCCGAAGCCGAAGCCCTCGAGCACCGACGGCGCCTGCGCCTTGTAGATGAGGACGACGGACGCGGCGCCGAGCAGGCCGAGGCCCACGACGCTCATGCCGACGAACCCGCCGGTCCGGAACGCGATGCGCGCACCCTCTGCACGCCCACCCTCCTGCGACGCGGCGGCAGCCACCCGGACGTTGGCCCGCGTGGCCAACCACATGCCCAGGTACCCGATCGCCGCGGAGAACCCGGCACCGATCAGGAAGAAGATCGACCGGCCCACCTTGACGCCGCCGTCGCCCGGCAGCAGGAAGAGCAGGGCGCAGACGACGACCGCGAAGAGGGCCAGGGTGCGGAACTGGCGGCTCAGGTACGCCGCCGCCCCTTCCTGGACCGCGCGCGCGATCTCGCGCATGGACTCGGTCCCCTCACCGGCCGCGAGCACCTGACGGCGCAGGACGACGGCGATGAGCAGGGACGCGACCGCAACGGCCGCGATGACACTGACGATCGTGATGCTCGTTGACCCGAGCTCGACCATGCATCCTCCTCGGACTCAGCGAGGCCCCCCTGACCACGCCCGTCCCGCAGCCCCGTTGCTGCGCGACCCGGTGAGTCTAGCCAGCAGATGTGACGTGGATCGCACCACGACGCGTCGATCGTGTTGCCCGTGCAGTGCGGGCGTCCGAGGGTCACCCGTCTGCTCGGGTCGCCGTCTCCGGACGCTCGACGGCTGGTCGATCCGCATCGCGTCGTCGACCACCGCCGACGGCGAGCCGGCGCTCGTCTACGGCCTCACGCGTCGAGCGCGGCCTCGACCGTCTCGTGCACGGTGAACACCTGCAGGAGCGCGGTGATGCGGAACACCTTGAGCAACCGCTCGGAGTCGATCACCAGCTGCAGCTGACCTCCGGCCAGCCGGACCTTCTTCAGGGTGCCGACGAGCACGCCGAGGCCGGTCGAGTCCATGAACGTGACGGCGCGCAGGTCGATGACGAGGTCGGTGCGGTCGCGATCGAGGAGGCTCGCGAGCTGGTCGCGCAGGGCGTCGGCAGAGGACACGTCGATCTCGCCCTCGACGTCCACGACCGTCCGGGGACCGACGTCCCGGCTGGTCACACGCACATCCACCACGGTGTCCTCCCTCTCGGGCCATTCATAACAGAGTGGGCGGCCTGCGACGAAGACGAGTTACCCCGGCAACCGGTCAGCCGCGCACGAACCGCACGGGGTCCCCGGGGCGCAGCTGCCCCAGCAGCCCGAGCGCGCGCCGGCGCACCACCGCAGCCACCGGGTATCCGCCGGTCACGGGGTGGTCGACGGAGAACACGACCGGCTGCCCGTCGGGCGGCACCTGCACGGCGCCGACGACGAGGCCCTCCGACGGCAGCTCGCGTCCCGCGCGCTCGGGCGTCCGCGGGACGACCGGCCCGGACAGGCGCACGGCGACCCGGTTGGTCGCCGGCGTCACTCGGAACTCGTGGGCCACCAGCCGGTCGACCGCGTCGTCGAACCAGTCCGCGTGCGGCCCCGGCACCACGGGCAGCGCGAACCGGTCGGGCCACTCGTGCACGGGGGCGACGTCGACCACGGGCCACCGCTCGGGCGCCGGACCGACCGGGAGGACGTCGCCCGCGGCCAGGGGATCGGGACCCAGGCCCGCCAGCTGGTCCGTGCTGCGCGACCCGAGGACGCTCGGCACGTCGAGCCCCCCACGCACCGCGAGGTAGGTGCGCACGCCGAGGGTGACCGTGCCGAGCCTCAGCTCCGAACCCGCCGGCAGCTCGAGCACGGCCTCGTGCCCCACCGGTCGGCCGTCGCGCCACGCCGGGCCGCGGGCGCCCGTGAGCGCCACCGTCAGATCCCCCCGAGCACGCAGGCGCAGGCCGCCGAGCAGGACCTCCAGGCCGGCGGCGCCCTCGTCGTTGGCGACGAGCCGGTTGGCCAGACGCAGGGCGCCCGCGTCGGCCGCGCCCGAGCGCCCCACGCCGACGTGCGCCCAGCCGGGCCGCCCGAGGTCCTGCACGAGCGTGAGGAGGCCGGGTTCGACGACCTCGATCGCGGCGGTCATCGAGCCACGAACCGCACGCGAGTACCGGGCTGCAGCAGGGCCGGCGGGTCACGGTCCACGTCGAACAGCGCGACGTCGCACCGGCCGAGCAACCGCCACCCACCCGGGGTCGCCGCGGGATAGACCGCGCTGAACTCGTCGGCGATCGCCACCGAACCCGCCGGCACGCGCTCCCGCGGGCTGTCCAGCCGAGGGACGCGCAGCGTCGCGTCGAGACCGGTCAGGTACGCGAAACCCGGCATGAAGCCGCCGAACGCGACCGTGTAGCGCGCTGCGATGTGCCGGCGGACGACCTCGTCCTGGCTCAGCCCCGTCAGCCGCGCGACGTCGTCGAGGTCGGGACCGTCGTAGTCGACGTCGAGGACCACCTCGGGTCCGCCGTCCACCTCCGGCGTCACGGACCGGTCCGCCCACCAGCGCGCGACCGGGAGCGCTCCGGCGTCCGCGCCGTCCCGCACCCGGAGCAGGAGCGTGCGCGCCGCGGGCACCTGGTCGACGATCGTGGCGGCGTCGGGGTCCGTGCGGCGCGCGGCCCGGACCGCGTCGTCGAGCGCCCGGACCTCGGCCAGCCCGGGCAGCTCGACCAGCACGGCGTCGTCCCCGTAGGGCAGCACCCGCAGGTCGCGCGCGTCGGTCATGCGCCGATCCTGCCCGACCTACGGCACCGGGTGGGTGGCTGTCAGCCCGTCGTGGTGACGAACGCCGCGACCCGCACCCCGGCCGCGTCGAGGGCCGCCCGCACCGCAGCCGCGAGCGCCGCGGCGCCCGGGGTGTCGGAGTGCACGCACACCGACTCGGCGAACACCCGCACGTCGGTGCCGTCCACGGCGCGCACCACGCCCTCGAGCGCGATCCGCACCACCCGCGCGGCGACCTCGTCGGCCGACGTCACGAGCGCCCCCGGCTCGGAGCGCGGCACCAGGGTGCCGTCGGGGCGGTACCCGCGGTCGGCGAACGCCTCGGTGACCGCCCGGAGGCCCTTCGCCGTCGCCGCGTCGAGCACCGCGGAGCCGGGCAGCCCGACCACGGGAAGGTCGTCGATCGCGTCCACGACCGCTCGCGCCTGCGCCTCGTGGTGGACCACCGCGTTGTACAGGGCGCCGTGCGGCTTCACGTAGGCGACCCGGGTCCCCTCGCCGAGCGCGATCGCCCGCAGCGCCGCGACCTGGTGGCTCACCTGCTCCCGGAGCACGTCGGCGGGCACGTCGAGGAACCGGCGGCCGAAGTGCTCGCGGTCGAGGTAGGACACGTGCGCACCGACGGCGACGCCGCGCGCAGCCGCCGCCCGGCAGACCGCCGCCATGATCCGCGCGTCGCCCGCGTGGAACCCGCAGGCCACGTTGGCGCTGGTCACGACGTCGAGCAGCTGCGCGTCGAGGCCGCGCTCGCCCGGCGCCCAGGGGTCGAGCTCCTCGCCGAGGTCGCAGTTGAGGTCGATCCGCGCAGCCATGCCCTGATCCTCCCCCGAGCGACGTGCCCGTGGGTGCGGGGAGGGATGATGGGCGGGTGGTCGGAACCGGTGAGCTGCTCGACGTGCTGCTCGCCGCCGGACGGCGCGCGGACCGGGCGACCCATGTGCGGCACCTCCCTTCGCGGCCCGGCGCTCACGCCGACTGGCCCACCTGGGCCGACGCGGACCTGGTGCAGGGCTACCGGTCGCTCGGCGTCGAGCGCCCCTGGCTGCACCAGGTCGAGGCCGCCGATGCCGCCTGGTCCGGCCGGCACACCGTCCTGGCCACCTCGACCGGGTCCGGCAAGTCGCTGGCGTTCTGGTTGCCGGCCCTGTCGACCACCCGGGCCGCGGCCGCGGGTGCGCTCCTCGATCCGGGCCGCATCGAGACCGTCAGCCGACGCGCGAGCACGCTGTACCTGTGCCCGACGAAGGCGCTCGCTGCCGACCAGCTGGCCGCCCTCGAGCGGCTCCTCGTCGCCGGCCGCGCACGCGACGTGCGGGTGGCCACCTGCGACGGCGACACCTCGCTCGACGAGCGCCGCTGGGTCCAGGAGCACGCCGACGTCGTGCTCACCAACCCCGACTTCCTGCACTTCGCCCTGCTCCCGCAGCACCGGCGCTGGGCGCGGCTGCTCGGATCCTTGCGGTACGTCGTGGTCGACGAGTGCCACGCCTTCCGCGGCGTCTTCGGTGCGCACGTGGGGCTCGTCCTGCGGCGCCTGCGCCGGCTCGCCGCGTCCTACGGCGCGACGCCGACGTTCGTCATGGCCTCCGCCACCACCTCCGACCCCGCCGCGAGCGCCGCGCGGCTGATCGGCGTCGACCCGTCCGAGGTCACCGCGGTGACCGCCGACACCTCCCCCGCGGGCCGCAAGACCTTCGTCCTCTGGCAGCCGCCGGAGCTGCCCGGCGCCGAGGCGCCCTGGTCGTCGCTGCTGCCCGCCGACGACCCCTGGGCCACGCCGCTCGCCCTGCCCGCGCACGTGACCCGCAGCCTCGACGACCGCAGCCCGCCCGCCCCAGACGACGTCTGGGCCGTGCCCGGGCCTGACAGGTTCGCCGTGCGCGAGGCGGACTCGGGGTCGACGCCTGACCGCCCCACCTCGACGTCGCCGGAGCCCGTCGTGCTCGCCGACCTGCTCGCCACCGCCTTCTCCACCTCGGAGGGGTCCGGCCCGCTCGGCACGGGCGACCGCGTCGTCGCCGAGCCCTCCGACCGGCCCCGCCGCACGGCGACCGCCGAGATCGCCGACCTCCTCGCCGACCTGACCGCCGCCGGCGCTCGGTCGCTCGCGTTCACGCGGTCCCGCCGCGGCGCCGAGTCCGTCGCGGCCACCACCCGCGCGCACCTGGAGGAGATCGACCCGACCCTGGCGCGGTCCGTGTCGGCGTACCGGGGCGGGTACCTCCCCGAGGAGCGCCGCGCGCTCGAGGCCGCGATCCGGTCGGGTTCGCTGCGTGCGCTCGCGACCACGAACGCCCTCGAACTGGGCGTCGACATCTCGGGCCTCGACGCGGTGCTCATCGCCGGCTGGCCCGGCACGCGGGTCTCGCTCTGGCAGCAGGCCGGACGGGCCGGGCGCGCCGGCACAGACGGGCTCGTGGTCCTGGTCGCCCGCGAGGACCCGCTCGACACGTTCCTGGTGCACCACGCCGAGGCCATCTTCGACACCCCCGTCGAGGCGACGGTCTTCGACACCACCAACCCCTACGTGCTGGCGCCGCACCTGTGCGCCGCCGCGGCCGAGCAGCCGTTGCGTTCCGACGAGCTCGACCTGTTCGGTCCGCGTACCGCCGAGCTGCTGGGCGAGCTGGTCGAGCGCGGCACCCTCCGGCGGCGCCCGTCGGGCTGGTACTGGACGCACAACGAGTCGGCCAGCCGCCTCACCGACCTGCGCGGGTCCGGCGGCGACCCCGTGCGCGTGGTCGAGTCCGTCACGGGCCGGCTGCTCGGCACCGTCGACGCCAGGTCGGCGGACTCGACCGTCCACGACGGTGCCGTCTACGTGCACCAGGGGGCGACCTTCGTCGTCGACGAGCTGCGGCTCGAGGACGGCGTCGCGCTGGTCACCCGTCGGGACGTCGACTACGGCACGTGGGCACGCTGGGTCACGACGACGGAGATCCAGTCGATCGACGCCGAGGTCCCGTGGGGGCCGGTGACCTGGGGCTTCGGCTCCGTCGACGTCACGACGAAGGTCCTCGGCTACCAGCGCAAACGCATCCCCGACCTGCAGGTGCTGGGTAGCGAGGAGCTCGACCTGCCCGCTCGCACGCTGCGCACGACGGCCGTCTGGTGGACCGCGCCGGCCGAGGTGCTCCTGGCGGCGGGTGTGACCGTCGAGGCCGCGCCGGGCGCGCTCCACGCCGCGGAGCACGCGTCGATCGGCCTCCTCCCGCTGCTGGCCACGTGCGACCGCTGGGACCTCGGCGGCCTGTCGACCGCGCTCCACGTCGACACCGAGCAGGCCACCGTGTTCGTGCACGACGCCTACCCCGGCGGGGCGGGCTTCGCGGAACGCGGGTTCACGCTCGGGGCCACCTGGTTGCAAGCCACGCGCGACGCGATCGCCGCCTGCCGCTGCTTCTCCGGATGCCCCGCGTGCGTCCAGTCGCCGAAGTGCGGCAACGCCAACAACCCGCTCGAGAAGGCGGCGGCCATCCGCCTGCTCGATGCCGTCCTGGCCCACGCACCTCGCCCCTGACCCCCGCGCCGGGCGCACCCGGCGCGACCGGCGCCGACCCCGGGCGCCAGACGGCCCGGCACGCGCCACGGCCGTGGCGTCTCCGGCCGCCGCGTGAACCACGACCCGCACCCGCATGACGGCCGCCCCCTCGTCCACGCACTCGGTCAGGCGGCCGCCGTTGCGACGGACCACCTCGGCCGCCAGAGCGCAGGGATCCGCGCCCGTCCCGGCGAGCGCCTGGCCAGCCCCCGCGAGCGCTGCGAGGTCGGCCGCCGTCTGCGCGCGGCCGCGCGCGAGCTGAGCGGATCCGAGCAGCCCGAGCAGGGCCGCGACCATCCCGCACACCGCCACCAGCGCGAGCAGGAGCACCGTTCCGGAGCCGCGGTCTGGCGCATCGTCCCGGAACGGGAGGGTCCAGCCCCGATGACCGGCGGCGGGTTCGCGCGGACCCCGTCCCGCCCTCACGGACGACCCTTGCCATCCGCCGACGCGCGAGCGCGCAGCATGTCCGCCCTCACGGTTCGACCCTGGCGACCGCCGACGCATGGGCGCGCACCAGGTCCGTCCTCACGGTTCAACCTGGCGACCGCGGACGCATGGGCGGCGCGCACCATGCCCGCCCTCACGGTTCGACCCTGGCGACCGCCGCCGCGTGGGCGCGCACCGGCGAACCCCGCCACGACCCGACGGCCGCGGACACGTCCACCGTCACCCACCCACCCGCGCGGCTCACGGCCACGGCGGCGCCCTCACCACCCACCCGGCGGGCCGTCTCGACCACCGTCGCGTCCGGCTCCCCGAGAGCCGCGGCGCGGGCCCCGGCGCGGGCGGCGTCGCTGCACCGCGTCTGCGCGATCGCCGCCGAGGCGACCGTGAGCAGCGCGACCAGCAGCAGAGCCACGGCCGGCAGACCGACGGCGAGCTCCGCGGTGACGCTCCCGCGATCTCCGCGCCGGCGAGCCGTCACAGCGACAGCGCCTGCCGGATGATCCCCGTCAGCAACCCCTTCACCTCGTTCCCCTTGAGGATCACCACGAGCAGCCCCGCGAAGCCCACCGCGGCCAGGGTGGCGATGGCGTACTCGGCGGTCGCCATCCCGGCGTCCGCCAGCGCCTGGCGCGCGTGCCGCCCGCGGGCGAGCCGCGCGACCATCCGCTGCGGCAGGACCGCCCGCCGGCGTGCCGTCCGGAGGGCCGGGGCGGCCGCCTCGTCGGATCCGGAAGCCCTGGGCGCCTCGTCGTCGTGCGGGTCGGGCCGGTACGTCTCGACACTCATGACCTCTCCTCTCGTCGGGCGCCGCGAAGGTCCGGCGCCGCACCAGCGTCGGCCGCGCGACCGGGCGCCCGGAGGGTCGGGCGCCCGATCCGTGGACACCGCGTCCGTCGGGCGGGCTGTGGGCGGCTCGGTGACCGGCGCCGCCCGCGAACCACCGCCGCTCACCCGAACAGGTCGCCCGCGAGGCTGAGCACCATCGGGACCAGCCCCAGGAGCACGAACGCGGGCAGGAAGCAGAGCCCGAGCGGGAGGACGAGATGCACGCCGAGCGTGCCGGCGGCGGTGCGGGCCCGAGCACGCCGGTCCCGGCGCAGCTGCTCGGCCCGGGCCCGCAACGCCGGTCCCGGCGCCGACCCGGTGGTCCAGCTCGGCTCGAGCACGCGGACGACCTCGGCCAGCGGCGCGGCGGCGCCAGCCCACGCCGACTGCCACGGTGCGCCGAGCAGGAGCGCGGTGCCGCCCCGGGCCAGCGAATCCCCTTGCTCGCCCCCGATCGCGGCGCCGACCGCCGACAGCGCCCGAGGCACCGACGCGCCCGTGGCGATCGCGACGTCGACCAGATCGAGGAGCAGCACGGCATCCACCGGCGTCACCGCGGCCGCGCGGGGGCGGTGGATCAGGCGCGGGACCGCTCGCTGGTCCGCTGCCGGAGACGCCATCCACCACCACGGCGTGGTCGCCGCGCCGATCAGCAAAGCCACCACCGAGCCGAGCAGGACGGGCGTCACGGGCGAGCGGCCCGGCGCAGCAGCGCGCCGGCCCACCACCGGCGGAGCAGGACGGGCGTCACGGGCGGGCGGCCCGGCGCAGGAGCGCGCCGGTCCACCACCGGCCGAGCAGGAGCAGGGCGGCGCCGAGGGCAGCCGCCATCGTTCCGAGCCCACCCGACAGGACGACGCCGACCGGGTCGGCGCCGAGCAGCCCACCGAGCAGCAGCCCGAGCAGCGGCAGCCAGGCGAGCACCCGCGCGGTCGCCCGGGGTCCGGCGAGAGCGGCGCGACGCTCGCCCTCGGCCTCCTCGTCGGCCGCCACGGCCGACGCGATCCGGTCGAGCACGCCCGACAGCGGTGCCCCGAGCTCGTCGGACAGCCGGGCTGCCGCCACGACAGCCCGCGCGCGTTGACGGTCCCCGGCACGGGCTCGTCGGGGCCCACGACGCGACGAGCCCGCGAACCCACCCCACGAGCGGAGCCTGGTGGCCGAGCCGGACCCGGAGGTCGCTGCGAGAAGCGCCTCCTCGGTCGGCACCGCCCCGGTCGCCTGCGCCCCGATCGTCCGGCCCCATGCGTCGGCCGGACCGACCCCGGCCCGCAGCTGGGCGGACGTCGCGAGCAGGACCGCCGCGAGGTCCGTACCACCCGGGTGTCGCGGGCCCGGCCTCGCGGGATGTCGACCGGCCAGCCCCTCGGTCTGTCCACCCGCGGCCATCGCCCGGGCCGACCGACCGCGGGGCCCGCCGAGGAGGCACACCGTGAGCGCCACCAGCAGGCCGACCAGAGGGCTCATCCCGCACCACCGTCCGGGGCAGGAAGCCCGAGCCGCGGCGCCAGCCCCGCCCACGCCGGTCCGGTCGAGACGACGCCTGCCGGGTCGCAGCGGAGCGCGCAGGCCACCTGAAGGGCTCCGGTCGGGTCACGCCGCACGACGCCGACCTCGGCCAGGTACCGCCGACCCCGGGGCGCGGCCGCACGGCGGAGGTGCAGCACCGCGTCGAAGGCGCTCGACGCCTGCGCGGCGACCGCGTCCCGCGACATCCCCGCGAGGGCCGCGAGCGCCTCGAGCCGCGCGGGCACGTCCGCGGCAGCGTTGGCGTGCACCGTCGCGCAGCCGCCGTCGTGCCCGGTGTTCATGGCCGCCAGCACCTCCCGCACCTCGGCCCCGCGGCACTCGCCGAGCACGATCCGGTCGGGGCGCATGCGCAGCGCGTGCCGGACCAGGTCGGCGAGGTCGACGCGGCCGGCGCCGTCCACGTTCGCCTGCCGGGCGACCAGCCGGACCACGTGCGGGTGCGCGGGCGCCAGCTCACCGGCCTCCTCGACCAGGACGATCCGCTCGTCAGGCGGCACGGTCGACAGCAGCGCCGCGAGCAGGGTGGTCTTGCCGGAGCCGGTCGCGCCGGAGATCAGGAGGTTCGCGCGCGTCGCGATGAGTGCCCGGACGACCGGCACGAGGGCGGGCGCCAGCGTGCCGGACGACACCAGCTGGTCCAGCGTGAACGCGCGCGCCCGCACGACGCGCAGGCTGATGAGGGCACCGGCATCGGCGACGGGCGGGAGCACGGCGTGCAGCCGCGTCCCGTCGGGCAGCCGGGCATCMACGGCCGGCGAGGCGTCGTCGAGGCGCTGACCGCCCGCCGCCGCGAGGCGCACCGCGAGCGCGCGCACGTCGTCGGCGCCCCCGAGGTCCAGGCCGGTGAGTACGAGCCGCCCCGCCCGCTCGACCCACACCTCGCGCGGCCCGTTGACCAGCACGTCCGTCACCGCAGGGTCGTCGAGGAGCGCCTGCAGCCGGCCGGCCCCGAACAGCTCGTCGCGGACCGCCCGGGTCACCGACCCCAGCGCGGCGGACCCGAGCACCGCGCCGACGTCCCGCGCGGTGGCCTCGACGGCCGCTCCGACGGCCCCGGCGTCGCGCCCGACGCGTGCCCGGACGGCGTCGAGGAAGTCGGGCGTCACCGACGTCATCGTCCGAGCTCGCTCTCGAGCGCTCCCACGAGCCTGCCCGCGGCTCGGGCGAGACGGCCTCGACCGGGCGGCCCGCCGCGMTCGAGCGCCGCGGCGAGGCCCCGCTCGGCCGGCAGCGTCCCGAGGACCGGGAGCCGGACCGCAGCGGACAGCTCCGCGGCACCGAGGCCGCCGGGCGCGGGTCCGCGCACCACCAGCCACGTGGGCACGGCGTCGAGCCGGGGCCGCACCGCGAGGATGCCCGCGACCGTGCGCAGGTCCCGCGGCGCCACGACGAGCACGGCGTCACACACGGCGGCGACCGACTCCCCCGCCAGGGTGGCGGCGCGGTCCAGGTCCAGCACGAGCGCTCCGGTCTCGAGCGTCAGCGCGTGCAGCACGTCGGCGACGACCGCCGGCTCCGGCGCTCCGGGCCGCTCACGGTCGGCGCTGAGCACCGCGCACGGTCCCCACCGCGGCAGGAGCGCGAGCACGTCGGCGCCGCGGACGTCGCCGCGCGCGTCCACCAGGTCAGGCCAGCGCACACCGTCCGCCGACTCGAGCCCGAGCACGACGTCGATCCCGCCCGACGCCCGGTCGAGGTCGACCAGGACCGTCGCGGTCCGCTGCGCGAGCCGCCGTGCGACGGCCGCGGCGAGCGTCGAGGCGCCGGCACCCCCGCGCCCGCCGACGACACCCACGACGAGCGCCCGCCGCGCCGACGAGCCGACMGACGGCCGGGCGGGGAGGTCGACACGGTTCCCGGCGAGGGGGGTCATCGGGGCACCTTCCGTCCTGCCCGACCCGACCGTCGGCGCACGGGAACACTGCCCGGCCCGGGGGCGTCGCCACGCACGGCCAGGCGAACCGGTGGACGGCGCCGGAGGCCTCGTGGGCTGTGGACGGCTCGATCGCCGCAGTCCCGAACGGACCGTGGACGTGTCGGCGCCGGCCACTAGGCTCGCGGCGAACCGCACGTCACCTCCCGGTGTCGCGCGCGCCCGACGACCGAGGCCCCGGAGCAGCATGGACGAGCACCCGACGCAGGACGACGCCGAGCCGGCGCTGCGCGAGGCCGCCTTCTTCGACCTCGACAAGACGATCATCGCGACCTCGTCGGCCACCGCCTTCTCCCGCCCGTTCCTGGCAGAGGGCCTCCTCACGCGCCGATCCGTGGTGCGCACCGCGTACGCGCAGCTGCTGTACCTGCTCGGCGGCGCCGACGAGGACCAGACGGAGCGCCTGCGGGCCCAGCTGTCGCGGATGGTCGCCGGGTGGGACGTCGCGCAGGTGTCCGCGATCGTGGCGGAGACCCTGCACGAGTCCATCGACCCGACGGTCTACGCCGAGGCGGTGGCGCTGATCGAGGCGCACCACGCCGCGGGCCGGGACGTCGTCGTGGTGTCCGCGTCGGGCGCCGAGGTGGTCGAGCCGATCGCCGCGATCCTCGGCGCGGACCACGTGATCGCGACCCGGATGAACGTGGTCGACGGGCGGTACACGGGCGACATCGACTTCTACGCGTACGGCGAGAACAAGGCGTCGGCCATCCGCGAGATCGCCGCGACGGAGGGCTACGACCTCGACGCCAGCTACGCCTACTCCGACTCGATCACGGATGCCCCGATGCTCGGCACCGTCGGCCACGCGTTCGCGGTGAACCCCGACAAGGCCCTGCGGCGGCTCGCCCTCGAGCGCGGCTGGGGCACCTTGTCGTTCGTCCGCCCGGTCGCCCTCTTCTCGTTCAAGAAGACCGCGCGGATCGCGTCCGCGAGCGGCATCGCGCTCGTCGTCGCGGGGCTCGTGCTCGCCTGGATCCTCGTCCGGCGGCAGCGACGCCGCGCCTGACGCCGTCCCGCATCACGGACGGACGTCCCAGCATCCGGCGCCCGCAGGCGGGTGGCCTGCGCCGTCGCTCCCGGGGGTTCCGCTCGTCGCGGACCTGGAGTACGAAGAGATCACAACTGCATGACCGCGAGGGTACCCACGCGCAGGAGAGCCCACCTATGGGCAGGTCGACCGGGCTGGTCCCGTCGCGACCGACACCGGTGCACGCCTGATCACCTTCCGGTCGGCTGTTGGCGACGGCGCCCCCTGGGCGCCGTCGTTCGTCTGTGAGGTGTTACCCCAAGGACCCCGCGAGCACCGCGTCGGCGATGGTCCGTGCCTCGCGCGCACCCTCCACGACGGCGGACCCGGACGACGCCAGCCACGCGGCGACCCCGGACGGCGACCCCGTCGCGAAGCCCGCGGCCGCGCCGAGGTACGGGTTGAGCGCCGAGGCCCAGGCGGCCTCCGCGACCACCGAACCGGTCGGGTCCAGGCCTCGGCTGGTGAGCACCAGGCGCGCGACGGCGCGGGCGACCAGCCCGTTCCCGGCCCGGAACGGCCGCAGCGCCAACAGCTCGCCGTGCACCACCGCACCGACGACCAGCGCCGGCGCTCGCGTGACCCGCAGGGTCTCGTCGAGCAGGTCGACGCGCGCGGCGAGCTCGTCGCCGACGGGGGCGGGCCCGAGCCCGGTGAGGTCCTCCGGCGGCCCGACTGGACGCAGGAGCCCGAGGTCGGCGTCGTCCAGCCATCCACGGCCGGCCGCGACGTGCAGGCGCACGAGCAGCTGGCGCAGGGGTGGCAGCGCGGCCGCGCCGCGGGCCCCCAGGGCCGGCATCAGCCCCTCGACCAGCGCGGTCGCGCGCAGGGCGCCGACGACCACCGGCGCGTGGCCGCCCTCGGTGGCGAGCGACCGCACGAGCGACAGCGGCACGCGCACCCCGTCGATCGCGCAGGACGACCGGGTCGCGCGCAGGCCCGCCTCGGCCCGCACCTCGGGCCAGCGCCGCCGGTAGGCCTCGTGCCAGCGCAGCTCCTCGCACGCGACGCGGGAGCGTTCGACGGCGTCGGCGACCCCGGGCAGACCCAGCAGCGGGGCGAGGGGGTCCGGCACGCGCCCACCCTACGAGAGAGGCCACAATGGCGAGATGGTGTCACCGAGCGTCTCCTCGTCCATCACGGCACGGCTGGAGGTGCAGGCCCGACCGACGGCCGTCAGCGAGCTGACCACGGCGATCGAGAAGGCCGGCGGCATCGTCACCGCCCTCGACGTCACGGCGTCGGGCCACGAGCAGATGACCGTCGACGTCACCTGCGCGACGCGGGGGGAGCAGCACGCCGCCGACATCGTGGAGGCCCTCAAGGTCCTGGACGGCGTGGTCGTCGACCGCGTCAGCGACCGGACGTTCCTCATGCACATCGGCGGCAAGCTGTCGATCGAGTCGAAGGTGCCGCTGCGCAACCGCGACGACCTGTCGATGGTCTACACGCCGGGCGTCGCGCGCGTCTGCGAGGCGATCGCGGCCCACCCCGAGGACGCGCGCCGGCTCACCATCAAGCGCAACACGATCGCCGTGGTCACGGACGGCACGGCGGTGCTGGGCCTGGGCAACATCGGCCCGCTGGCCAGCCTGCCGGTGATGGAGGGCAAGGCGGTCCTGTTCAAGCGGTTCGCGGACATCGACGCCTTCCCGATCGCGCTCGACACGCAGGACGTCGACCAGATCGTCGAGACCATCTGCGCGATCGCGCCGGTGTTCGCGGGGATCAACCTCGAGGACATCGCGGCGCCGCGGTGCTTCGAGATCGAGCGGCGGCTGCGCGAGCGGCTCGACATCCCGGTGTTCCACGACGACCAGCACGGCACCGCCATCGTCGTCGTCGCCGCGCTGACGAACGCGCTCAAGGTGGTGAAGAAGGACCTGGCCACCGTGCGGATCGTGCTCTCGGGTGCGGGCGCCGCCGGCACGGCGGTGCTGCGTCTCCTGCTCACGGCCGGCGCGAAGGACGTGGTCGTGGCGGACATCGAGGGCGTCATCCGGGCGGACCGCGAGGGTCTCGACGAGTCGCTGTTCTGGACGGCGAGCATGACCAACCCGCGCGGCATCACCGGCTCGATCCCGGACGCCCTGCGGGACGCCGACGTCTTCATCGGGGTCTCCGCGCCGGACGTCATCACGGGCGAGGACGTCGCGACGATGGCGTCCGACGCCATCGTGTTCGCGCTGGCCAACCCCCGGCCCGAGGTCGACCCGGACGACGCGGCGCAGTACGCGGCCGTCGTCGGCACCGGCCGCTCCGACTTCGCGAACCAGATCAACAACGTGCTCGCGTTCCCCGGCGTCTTCCGCGGGCTGCTCGACGCGCAGTCGCACCAGATCACCGACCGGATGCTGCTGGCCGCGGCCTACGCGCTGGCGTCCGTGGTCACCGACGACGAGCTCAACCCGACGTACATCGTGCCCAGCGTGTTCAACCCCGAGGTGACGACCGTCGTCGCCGCCGCGGTGACGAAGGCCGCGCACGCGACGTATGACATCTAGACGCGCCGGGCGAGCGCGGCGGCGGCGGCCTGGGTCGCGCGCACCACGCCGTCGGGGACGTCGCCGTCGGCGTACGTGACCGCGAGCCCCGCGATCGGGTGCCCGGTGTGGTCGCGGACCGCGACCGCGACCGAGGCGAACCCCGGCGTCACGTCGCCGCGCTCCTGCGCCCAGCCGACCCGGCGCACCTCGGTGAGCACCGTCCGCAGCTCGGGCAGCCGCCGGGGGCCCACGCCGGTCCGGTCGACGAACGCGTCGCGGCTCGGGAACAGCGCCCTGACCTGCGCGGACGGCAGGTCGGCGAGGATCGCCCGGCCGCTCGCCGTGAGGTGCGCGGGCAGCCGCACGCCGACGTCCGTGACCAGCACCGGTCGCCCGGCGGCGCGCTCCTCGACCACGTAGAGCACGTCCCGCCCGTGCAGCACGGCGAGGTGGGCGCTCTCCCCCACCTGGTCGACGAGCCGAGCGAGCACCGGCCGGGCCGCGCGTGCCAGGGGCGCCTGCCGGGAGTACGCCGAGCCCAGCTCGAAGGCGGCGAGGCCGAGCCCGTACCGGCGTTCCTCGGGCAGGTGGACGACGAACCCGTGCTCGGCCAGGACGGTGAGCAGGTGATAGGTGGTCGACCGCGGCAGGTCGAGGGCGGTCGCCAGCGCGGCGGCCGGCAGCGGACCGGTCCTGGACAGGTGCCGCAGGAGGCGCAGCGTGGCGTCGGCCGCGGGGACGTCGCTCATCGGTCTCCTCCAACCGTCTGGGATACCAGACACTAGTCCGACCGCGACCCTGGGAACGGACCGCGCGGAGCGGTGTCATGAACCATGAGCATCAGCACGGCCACCGACACCGTCGTCGTCGGCACGGGCCCGGTCTCGGTCGCCGACATCGTCGCGGTCGCCCGGCACGGCGCCGGCGTCCGGCTGTCCGACGACGCGCTGGCGGCGATCGCCCGCGGACGCGTCGTCGTCGACGACCTCGCCCGCGACACCCAGCCGCACTACGGCATCTCGACCGGCTTCGGCGCCCTGGCCACCCTCTCCATCCCCGCCGACAAGCGCCGCGACCTGCAGCGCAGCCTGGTCCGCTCGCACGCGGCGAGCACGGGCCCCGAGGTCGAGCGCGAGGTCGTCCGCGCGCTCATGCTGCTGCGCCTCTCCACCCTGGCCACCGGCCACACGGGCGTCCGCCCGGAGACCGCGAGCGCGTACGCCGCGATGCTCGACGCCGGCATCACCCCGGTGGTCCGCGAGTACGGCTCGCTCGGCTGCTCGGGCGACCTCGCGCCGCTGGCGCACTGCGCGCTGGCGCTCATGGGCGAGGGCGAGGTCCGCGACGCCGCCGGCACCCTCATGCCGGCCGCGGAGGCGGGCCTGACGGCCGTGACGCTCACCGAGAAGGAGGGCCTCGCCCTCATCAACGGCACGGACGGCATGCTCGGCATGCTCGTGCTGGCGCTGCACGACCTGGACACCCTCCTGACGACCGCGGACGTCGCGGCGGCGATGAGCGTCGAGTCGCTGCTCGGCACGGACTCCGTCTTCGCCGAGGACCTGCAAGGCCTGCGCCCGCACCCCGGCCAGGCTGCCTCGGCCGCGAACATCCGCGCCGCGCTGCACGGCTCCGGGATCATGGCGAGCCACAAGACCCCGGACTGCACCCGCGTGCAGGACGCCTACTCGCTGCGGTGTGCGCCGCAGGTGCACGGCGCCGCCCGCGACACCGTCGAGCACGCGCGGACCGTCGCGAAGCGCGAGCTGCAGGCGGCGATCGACAACCCCGTCATCACCGACGACGGTCGGGTGGAGTCGAACGGCAACTTTCACGGCGCCCCGGTCGGCTACGTGCTCGACTTCCTGGCCATCGCGGTCGCCGACGTCGCCAGCATGTCCGAGCGCCGCACCGACCGGTTCCTCGACGTCGCGCGCAACAACGGGCTGCCCGCGTTCCTCGCGCACGACCCCGGCGTCGACTCGGGCCTGATGATCGCGCAGTACACGGCGGCCGGGCTGGTCTCGGAGCTCAAGCGGCTGGCGGTCCCGGCCAGCGTGGACTCGATCCCGTCGTCGGCCATGCAGGAGGACCACGTCTCGATGGGCTGGCACGCCGCCCGCAAGCTGCGCCGCTCGATCGACGCCCTGACCCGCGTGCTGGGCATCGAGCTCCTCACCGCCGCTCGCGCGATGGACCTGCATGCGCCGCTGCAGCCGTCACCGATCACGGGCGCGGTGCGCGACCTGCTCCGCGCGCGCGGCATCCCCAGCCCCGGACCCGACACGTACCTGTCCCCCGACCTCGAGACCGCCGCGGACGCCGTGCGGGAAGGGGCCGTCGCCTCCCAGCTAGGAGCACGCACATGACCGCCGGCCCCCGCCCCGTCCGCGCCCCGCGCGGTACCACGCTGACCGCCCGGAGCTGGCAGACCGAGGCCCCGCTGCGGATGCTCATGAACAACCTGGACCCCGAGGTCGCCGAGCGGCCCGACGACCTGGTGGTCTACGGCGGGACCGGCAAGGCGGCGCGGTCGTGGGACGCGTACGACGCCATCGTGCGGACGCTGACCACGCTCGGCGACGACGAGACGCTGCTGGTCCAGTCGGGCAAGCCGGTCGGCGTGCTGCAGACGCACGAGTGGGCGCCGCGCGTGCTCCTCGCCAACTCGAACCTCGTCGGCGACTGGGCGACCTGGCCCGAGTTCCGCCGGCTCGAGCAGCTCGGCCTGACCATGTACGGGCAGATGACCGCGGGCTCGTGGATCTACATCGGCACGCAGGGGATCCTGCAGGGCACCTACGAGACGCTCGCCGCGGTGGCCGCCAAGCGGTTCGGTGGGACGCTCGCCGGCACGCTGACCGTGACCGGTGGCTGCGGCGGGATGGGCGGCGCGCAGCCGCTCGCGGTGACCCTCAACGGCGGCGCGTGCCTGATCGTCGACGTCGACGGCGAGCGGCTGCACCGGCGGGTCCGCGAGCGCTACCTCGACCGGGTCGCGACGAGTCTCGACGAGGCGATCGCGCTGGTCACCGCAGCGCGCAGAGAGAAGCGAGCACTGTCGGTCGGCGTCGTCGGCAACTGCGCAGCCGTGCTGCCCGAGCTTCTGCAGCGCGGCGTCGAGGTCGACGTCGTCACCGACCAGACCTCCGCACACGACCCGTTGTCCTACCTGCCGGTCGGCGTCGACGTCGCGGACTGGGCGTCCTACGCGGCAGCCAAGCCCGAGGAGTTCACGGAACGGGCGCGCGCGTCGATGGCCCGGCACGTCGGCGCGATGGTCGGGTTCATGGACGCCGGGGCCGAGGTGTTCGACTACGGCAACTCGATCCGCGACGAGGCCCGGCAGGGCGGCTACGACCGGGCGTTCGACTTCCCCGGCTTCGTGCCGGCGTACATCCGGCCGCTGTTCGCGGAGGGCAAAGGCCCGTTCCGCTGGGCCGCGCTGTCGGGCGACCCGCGGGACATCGCCGTCACCGACCAGGCCGTGCTCGACCTGTTCCCCGACAACGACCACCTGCACCGCTGGATCCGCGCCGCGCAGGACCGGGTCGCGTTCCAGGGGCTGCCGGCGCGCATCTGCTGGCTCGGGCACGGCGAGCGCGACCGGGCCGGGCTGCGGTTCAACGAGCTCGTGGCCTCCGGCGAGGTGAGCGCGCCGCTCGTCATCGGCCGCGACCACCTCGACGCCGGCTCSGTCGCGTCSCCGTACCGCGAGACCGAGGSSATGGCCGACGGGTCCGACGCCATCGCCGACTGGCCGCTGCTGAACGCGCTGGTCGCGGCGTCCTCGGGGGCCACGTGGGTGTCGATCCACCACGGCGGCGGCGTCGGSATGGGCCGCTCGATCCACGCCGGGCAGGTGTCCGTGGCAGACGGCACCGACCTTGCCGCGCGCAAGCTCGCCCGCGTGCTGTCCAACGACCCGGGCATGGGCGTGCTGCGGCACGTCGACGCCGGGTACGCGCGGGCCGACGAGGTCGCCGCGTCCCACGGGCTGCGGGTGCCGATGCGCGAGGGTGGCGCGTGACGTTCGCCAGCACGTGGGCCGACCTGGCGCCGGTCGGGCGCGCGGCCGACGGGGGCTATCGCCGGTTCGCCTGGACCCGCGAGGACTCGACCCTGCGCGAGTGGTTCGCCGGCGAAGCCCAGTCCCGCGGCCTCGACCTGGTCAGCGACCGCGCAGGCAACCAGTGGGCGTGGTGGGGTGACCCCGACGCGACCCCGGGGGTCGTCACCGGGAGCCACCTGGATTCGGTGCCCGGCGGCGGGGCGTTCGACGGTCCGCTCGGAGTCGTGAGCGGCTTCGCGGCCCTGGACGCGCTCCGGGCACGCGGGTTCGCCCCGGCGCGGCCGCTGAGCATCGCGAACTTCGTCGACGAGGAGGGCGCGCGCTTCGGCGTCGCCTGCGCCGGGTCGCGGCTGATCACCGGCGTCCTCGACGCCGACCGCGCGCGGGGCCTGCGGGACGCGGACGGGATCACGATGGCCGAGGCGCTCGCGACGGCCGGGCGCGACCCGTCGGAGCTCGGTCGCGACGACGAGACGCTGCGCCGGATCGGGTCCTTCATCGAGCTGCACGTCGAGCAGGGCCGCGGCCTCGTGCACACCGGCGACGCGGTGGGCGTCGGCCGGATGATCTGGCCGCACGGCCGCTGGCGCGTCGACCTGCACGGCCAGGCCAACCACGCCGGGACCACCCCGCTGGCCGACCGCCGCGACCCGATGCTCGACCTCGCCGCCCTCATCGCGCACGTGCGGCAGTCCGCGCAGGAGGCCGGCGCGCTCGCGACCGTCGGCAAGCTGCGCGTCGACCCCAACGGCGTCAACGCGATCCCGTCGCGGGTCACGGCCTGGCTGGACGTGCGCGCGGAGGACGAGGCGGCGGTCCGCGCGGTGCTGACGGCACTGAGTTCGTATGAACCCACCGAGGAGTCGTGGACCCCGGTCACCACGCTCGACGCGGACCTCGCGGACGTGATCGCGGACGCCCTCAACAACCCGCCCAGGCTGGGCACCGGCGCCGGGCACGACGCCGGCATCCTCGCCGCGGCGGGCATCCCGACGGCCATGCTCTTCGTGCGCAACCCGTCGGGCATCTCCCACGCGCCTGCGGAGGACGCCGACGAGGCCGACTGCCTGGCGGGCATCGACGCGCTCGCCACGACCCTGGAACGGCTGCTGTCGTGACGACGTACTGGGCGGCGCAGGCCTGGCTCCCGGACGGGCTCGCGGGGGACGTCCGCATCGCCACGGCCGACGGCCGCATCACCGCTGTGACCACGGGGGTCGCGAGCGAGGCGACCGACCGCCGGCTCCCCGGCGTCGTCCTGCCCGGCTTCGCCAACGCCCACTCGCACGCGTTCCACCGGGCGCTGCGCGGGCGGACGCACGACGGCGGCGGCACGTTCTGGACCTGGCGCGAGCGGATGTACGCGCTCGCCGCGACGCTCACCCCCGACGCCTACCTCGACCTCGCGCGCGCCACCTACGCGGAGATGGTGCTCGCCGGCGTCACCGCCGTCGGCGAGTTCCACTACCTGCACCACGCCCCCGGCGGGTCGCCGTACGACGACCCGAACGTCATGGCGGAGGCCCTGCGGACCGCCGCGCACGACGCCGGCCTGCGCATCACGCTCCTCGACACCGCCTACCTCACGGGTGGCATCGACGCGCCGCTCGAGGGCGCCCAGCGACGGTTCGGCGACCACGACGCCGACGCCTGGGCCGCCCGGGTCGCCGCGATCCGGCCCGACGACACCCTCACCGTCGGCGCCGCGATCCACTCGGTCCGCGCCGTCCCGCTCGACGCCCTCCCGACCATCGCCGCCCACGCCACGGGCCGCCCGCTGCACGTCCACCTCTCCGAGCAGCGGCTGGAGAACGCGCAGTCGCTCGCCACCTTCGGCGCGACACCGACGAGGGTCCTGGAGGACGCCGGCGCTCTCGGGCCGGACACCACCGCGATCCACGCGGTCCACCTCACGCCCGAGGACATCGCGATCCTCGGGTCCACGAGGACCGGCGTCTGCCTGTGCCCCTCCACCGAGCAGGACCTGGGCGACGGGCTCGCGCCGGGATCGTCGTTGCGGGCCGCTGGTGCACGCCTGTGCGTCGGCAGCGACCAGCACGTCCGCACCGACCTGCTCGCCGAGGCCCGCTCGGTCGAGCTGCACGAGCGCCTCGCCGCCGAGACGCGCGGCGTCTTCACACCCGCGCAGCTGGTCGATCTGCTGACGGCCGACGGCCACGCGAGCCTCGGCGACCCGACGGGTGGCCGGCTGCAGCCCGGCGCGCGCGCGGACCTCGTGGCCGTCCGCGCCGACACCCCGCGCACGGCCGGCGCCGACCCGGCGCAGCTCGTCCTCGTCGCAGGCAGCGCCGACGTCGACACGGTGGTGGTCGGCGGCGTCGTGCGTGTCGAGGGCGGGCGGCACGTCCTGGGCGACGTCGGCGCGATGCTGGGCACGGCGATCCGCGCCGCCTGGGAGGGGACCCGATGACGTCGCACCTGGTCACGGGCATCGGCGAGCTGGTGACCCACGACGACCGGTTCGACGGCCCGCTGCTCGACGCGGCCCTGGTGGCCGACGGCGGCCTCGTCGTCTGGGTCGGCTCAGCGACGGACGCCCCGGCCGCCGACAGCAGGACCGACCTGGGCGGCGCCGCTGTGGTCCCGGGCTTCGTCGACTCCCACACGCACCTCGTCTTCGCGGGCGACCGGTCCGCCGAGTTCGAGGCCCGCATGGCCGGCACCCCGTACACCGGCGGCGGCATCGCGACGACGGTCGCCGCGACGCGTGAGGCGACGGACGAGTCGTTGCGGGGCCGCCTGAAGTCTCTCGTCGCCGAGGCCCGCGCACAGGGCACGACAACCATCGAGATCAAGAGCGGCTACGGCCTCGACGTCGAGTCCGAGGAGCGCCTGCTCCGCCTGGCCGGCGAGGTCACGACGGAGACGACCTTCCTCGGCGCCCACGTCGTCCCACCCGGCATCGACCACGCCGACTACGTCGCCCTGGTCACCGGCCCGATGCTCGCGGCGTGCGCGCCGCACGCTCGGTGGGCCGACGTCTTCTGCGAGCCGGCGAGCCCGCACGCTTTCGACGGCGACGAGGCGCACGACGTGCTCGTGGCCGCGGCGGCCGCCGGCCTGGGACTGCGCGTGCACGGCAACCAGCTCGGCCACGGCCCGGGGGTGCAGCTCGCCGTCGAGCTGGGCGCCGCGAGCGTCGACCACTGCACGTACCTGTCCGACGCCGACGTGGCGGCGCTGGCCGGCGGGGACACCGTCGCGACGCTGCTGCCCGGCGTCGAGTTCTCCACCCGGTCCCCCTACCCCGACGCCCGCCGCCTGCGCGACGCGGGCGTGGAGGTCGCGCTGGCCAGCGACTGCAACCCGGGCACGTGCTTCTCGACGTCGATGCCTCTGATGATCGCGCTCGCGGTCCGCGAGATGGGCATGACCGTTGCCGACGCCGTCCGCGCGGCCACGCTCGGCGGCGCGCACGCCCTGCGCCGCGACGACGTCGGCCACCTGCGCGTCGGCGCACGCGCCGACCTCGCGGTCCTCGACGCCCCGAGCCACCGCCACCTGGCCTACCGCCCGGGCGTCCCGATCGCGCGGGCACTCACCCTCTAGGGCAGGCGGCGAGCCCGCAGCACCTCGTCGACGTGGTGGTGCGCCTGACCGCTCGTCGGCACGGCTCGCCCGCGCCGCTCGTCGACCTCGACCCTCCAGCCGTCACCGAGCGCGTCGACGACGTCCTGGTGACCGACGTAGTCGTCGGGGTCCCAGCCGCGGGACAGCGCCTCCTCGCGATCGACGTCGGCGTGGTGCACCACCAGGAGGAGGCCACCCGGCGCGACGGCGGCCAGCAGGGCGCGCTCGGCGTCCCGACCCGGGGTGCGCAGCAGCGCCGGGTACTGCACGGACACGAGGTCGAACGCGGCCGCCGGCAGGTCCGCCTCGAGCAGACCGGCGTGCACGAGGTCGACCTCGACACCGGCGTCCCGCGCGTGCGCGGCGGCGCGGGCGAGCGCGACGCCCGACACGTCGAGCGCCGTCACCGCCCAGCCCTGCCGGGCCAACCAGACCGCGTCGCCACCCTCGCCGCAGCCGACGTCGAGCACGCGGCCGGGCGTCAGGCCGGCGACGTCCGTGACGAGGGAGCCGTTGGGCTCACCGCTCCAGACGCGCTCCGCCGCGGAGTACCGCTCGTCCCACTCGACGCTCACTCTGCTCACGCCCAGGTCGCGCGCGTGTACTGCGGCTGCCAGGTCGCCGCGTCGGCGTCGCCCAGCTCGTGCGCCGCGCGCAGCGGCCAGAACGGGTCGCGCAGACCCTCGCGCCCGAGCAGCACGGCGTCGGCGGACCCGTCGGCCAGGACGGCCTCGGCCTGCGCAGGATCGGTCAGCAGGCCGACCGCGGCGACCGGCAGGCCGGACGTCTCGCGGACCTCGCGGGCGGCCGGCACCTGGTAGCCGGGCCCGACGGGGATGCTCGCGGGCGCGTTGCCGCCGGTCGAGACGTCCACCAGGTCGACGCCGTGGCCGCCGAGCTCCTTGGCCACCTGCGCCACCTCGTCGACGGTGAGCCCGCCCTCGACCCAGTCGGTCGCGGAGAGCCGGACGAACAGCGGCTTGTCGTCGGGCCACGCCGCGCGGACGGCGTCGGCGGTCTCGACCAGCAGCCGCGCGCGGTTCTCGAGCGAGCCGCCGTACTCGTCGTCGCGCTCGTTGGACAGCGGCGAGAGGAACTGGTGCAGCAGGTAGCCGTGGGCGGCGTGGAGCTCGACCACGTCGAAGCCGGCGTGGTCGGCGCGACGGGCGGCGTCGGCGAACGCCTTCGGGATCGCCGCGATCTCGTCGATCGTCAGGGCGCGGGGCTCGGCGTAGCCGGGGAAGGCGGTCGCGGAGGGGCCGACGGTGGCCCAGCCGCCCTGGTCGAGCGGGACCGAGCCGTGCCCGCCGGAGAACGGGGAGTACGTCGAGGCCTTGCGGCCGGCGTGCGCCAGCTGGACGCCGATCTTCGTACCCCGCTCGTGCACGAAGTCGGTGATCCGGCGCCACTCGGCGACGTGCAGGTCGTGCCACAGCCCGGTGTCCTCCGGGGAGATGCGCCCCTCGGGGACCACGGCCGTGGCCTCGGCGATGAGCAGGCCGAACCCGCCCGACGCCCGCGAGCCCAGGTGCACCAGGTGCCAGTCGTTCGGGCTGCCGTCGACGGCCGAGTACTGGCACATCGGGGCCAGCCAGGCCCGGTTGGCGAACGTGGTGCCCCGAAGGGTGAGCGGCGAGAAGAGAAGGGTCACGTGCGCTCGCAACCGCCGCGGACGGCTCGCGATTCCCGGGCCCTTGGACCTGCCTCGGCGCGTGGGCCGGACGAGACGATGTCGGGGTGCTGAGCATCCCCGAAACCGTCGACGCCCAGGCGGCCGCCGCCCGCCACAAGGTCGAGCTGAGCGCGACGCCCGGGCTGTTCCTCGTCCGCACCATGCTGGCCGGCGCGTACATCGGCATCGGCGTGCTCATCATGGCCACGGCGGGCGGCCCGCTGGCCGTCGCGGGCTCGCCGTTCACGCCGCTCGTCCAGGGGCTCGTCTTCGGCGTCGCGCTCACGGTCGTGCTGGTCGCGGGCGCCGAGCTGGCGACCTCCGCGATGATGATCCTCACGCAGGGCGCCCTGCGCGGCGTGATCGCCTGGGGTCGCGCGGGCGTGACGCTGATCGCCTGCCTCGTCGGCAACCTGGTCGGCGCGATGCTCTTCGCGTTCCTCGTCCACGTCTCCGGCGTGCTGGCGCCGGGCACGCCCGGGGGCTCGGTCCTGGCGGCGATGGTCGAGCACAAGGCGCACGAGACGTCGGTCCAGCTGGTGGTCCGCGGGATCCTCTGCAACCTCCTCGTGTGCCTGGCAGTGTGGTGCGCGGCCCGGCTGCGCAGCGAGGGCGCCCGCATCGCCGTCGTCTTCGCCTGCGTGATGGTGTTCATCACCTCCGGCTTCGAGCACGTCGTCGCCAACATGACGACGTTCTCGCTGGGGCTGTACGGCGGGCTGCCCGGGGCCACGGTCGCCGAGATGGCCAGGAACATCGCGCTCGTCGGTCTTGGCAACCTCGTCGGCGGCGCCCTGCTGGTGGGCGCCGCGTACGCGTACGGCAGCCGCCCGCGCGAGTCCGACGTGTCCGACTCGGGCGCGCTGCCCGGCGACCGGGAGCCGCTGGCAATACGGTGACGGGACAGCGGCGTCGACCGGCGCCGCACCCGCGCCCGAGGAGCACGCATGAGCACCTCCGACCCGAACCGCCCCGGCGGTCCCGACAAGGCCCCGGCTGCCGACGAGCCCACCGGCTCGATCGAGCCGACCACCCCGGCGTCCGACGACTCCCCCGCGCACGAGGTGGCCCCGGGCGTGGAGTCGCTCGACCCGCCGGCCTCCACCGAGCCCGACACGCGCACCGCGCCGATCGTCGAGCCCGCGCCGGACGCCGAGCCGCTCGACGACGCCAACGCCGAGTCCGTCGAGCCGCCGGCGAGCACCGGCACGCTGCCGCTCGCGACCCAGGCCGAGCCGGTGCCGGACACCGGCCGCCACGCGGTCGTCCGCCCGGCTCCGACGCCGCCCGACGAGCCGGAGCCCGAGCCGGTCGCCGTCGAGCCCACGCCGGCTACCACTCCCGCCCCGGCGGTCGAGCCGGTCGTCCCCGTCGCCGCCTACGGCGCGACGCCGACCGAGACCCCGGCGACCCCCGCCTCGACGCCGCCGGCGGCGCAGCCCGTCGCGGGCGAGGACGACCGCCTGTTCCCCGACCCCAACGCGCCGCGCTCGACGTCGGTCGGCTCGCACATCCTGGGCGTCCTGGTGGGCCTGATCCTCGGCCCGGTCGGTGTCGGTGTGCTGCTGCTCGGCCAGTCGCGCATCCTCGCGGCGCAGGTGGACGGCTGGGACGCGTCCACCGAGGTGCTCGGCATCGTGCTGGTCTCGCTCGGCCTCCTCCTGCTCGCCTGTGTGCTGCTGCTCGCGCTGTGGACGCCGGCGGTGCCCATCACCGCAGGCACCGTCCTGACGCTCGCCGGGATCGTCTACCTCTACGCGCCGTCCGTCGCGCGCGAGCAGACGCTCAACGTCCTCACGTCGTCGGGCTGGCGGCTCACGGTCACGCAGGTGACCGTCGCGGGCACGTCCGGGACGGTTCTCGCCGTCGGCTTCCTGCTGCTGCTCGGCGGCCTGGTCGCGGCGTCCGCGCGCCGGCGCGGCGTCCACTTCGGGGAGTTCCGCGAGCGCCACCGCGTCTGACCACGGAGAAGCGCTGGAACGATGAGACGGCGGCTGTCCGGCTAGAGTGCGGAACCGGGCCTGCGGGCTTCACCTGCACCGACGTCGCTGCACAGGAGGTGGTCCTCGTGACCGAACAAGGGACCGACAGCACGCCCGCCGAGGGCGCCACGGCCCACGAGCCCGGGCTCGAGAACCTGCTCACCGAGGACCGCCGGTTCCCGCCGAGCGCCGAGTTCGCCGCCCAGGCCAACGCCCAGCTCGACCTGTACGCGTGGGCCAACGCCGACCGTCCCAGCTTCTGGGCCGACCAGGCGCGGGAGCTGCTCAGCTGGGAGAAGCCGTTCGAGGAGGTCCTCGACTGGTCGAAGGCGCCGTTCGCGCGCTGGTTCGCGGACGGCACGCTCAACGCGGCGTACAACGCGGTCGACCGGCACGTCGAGGCGGGCAACGGCGACCGGGTCGCCCTGCACTTCGAGGGCGAGGGCGGCGACACCCGCACCGTCACCTACGCCGACCTGCAGCGCGAGGTGTCCAAGGCCGCGAACGCGTTCACGGCGCTGGGCGTCGGCACGGGCGACCGCGTCGCCATCTACCTGCCCCTGATCCCCGAGGCCGTCGTCACCATGCTGGCGTGCGCCCGGATCGGCGCCCCGCACTCGGTCGTGTTCGGCGGGTTCTCGGCTGAGGCGCTGAGCAGCCGGATCAACGACGCCGAGGCCAAGCTCGTCGTGACCGCCGACGGCGGCTACCGCCGCGGGGCGCCCAGCGCGCTCAAGCCCGCGGTCGACGACGCGCTGGCCAAGGGCACGCCGTCGGTCGAGCACGTCCTCGTGGTCAAGCGCACCGGCCAGGACGTCGCCTGGAACGACGGGGTCGACGTCTGGTGGTCCGACGTCGTCGACACCGCGAGCGACCAGCACACGCCGGTCGCCCTCGAGGCGGAGCACCCGCTGTTCATCCTGTACACGTCCGGCACGACGGGGAAGCCGAAGGGCATCTTCCACACCACGGGCGGCTACCTCACCCAGGCGGCGTACACGCACCGGAACGTCTTCGACCTCAAGCCCGAGACCGACGTCTACTGGTGCACGGCCGACATCGGCTGGATCACGGGCCACACGTACGTCGTCTACGGGCCGCTGATCAACGGCGCCACCCAGGTCATCTACGAGGGCACGCCGGACACCCCGCACCGCGGTCGCTGGTGGGAGATCATCGAGAAGTACAAGGTCTCCATCCTGTACACGGCGCCCACCGCGATCCGTACGTGCATGAAGTGGGGCTCGGAGATCCCCGGCAAGTTCGACCTGTCGAGCCTGCGGGTGCTGGGGTCGGTGGGCGAGCCCATCAACCCCGAGGCGTGGATGTGGTACCGCCGCGTCATCGGCGGCGACAAGGCCCCCATCGTCGACACGTGGTGGCAGACCGAGACCGGCGCGATCATGATCAGCCCGCTGCCGGGCGTCACCGAGACCAAGCCGGGATCCGCGCAGGTCCCGCTGCCGGGTATCGCGGCCGACGTCGTGGACGACGAGGCACACTCCGTGCCGAACGGCCACGGCGGCTACCTGGTGCTCACCGAGCCGTGGCCGTCGATGCTGCGCGGTATCTGGGGCGACCCGGACCGCTACGTCGACACCTACTGGTCGAGGTTCCAGGGCCTCTACTTCGCGGGCGACGGCGCCAAGAAGGACGACGACGGCGACATCTGGCTGCTCGGCCGCGTCGACGACGTCATGAACGTGTCCGGCCACCGGCTGTCCACCACGGAGATCGAGTCCGCCCTGGTCAGCCACCCGTGGGTCGCGGAGGCCGCGGTCGTCGGCGCGGCCGACGAGACCACCGGCCAGGCGGTCGTCGCGTTCGTCATCCTGCGCGGCGACGCGGGCGGCGGCGACCAGGACGCCGACGCGGTGCAGACCGAGCTGCGCAACCACGTGGCCAAGGAGATCGGCCCGATCGCCAAGCCGCGGCAGATCCTCGTGGTCGCCGAGCTGCCCAAGACCCGGTCCGGCAAGATCATGCGCCGCCTGCTGCGCGACGTCGCGGAGAACCGTCAGGTGGGCGACGCCACCACGCTGGCGGACTCGTCGGTCATGGACCTGATCGCCCAGGGCTTGTCCGCGCCGGGGGCTAAGCAGGAGGACTGAGCCGGAGCGCAGCGGAGGGTGTGGGTCGCGGAGCGGCACGCGCCCGCAGCGGAGCGCAGGGGCCGGGCTCAGCGCGAGAGCGATGCACCCGGCCAACGCCAGCAGCGTGCCGACGACGGCCGCGGCGACCCATCCGTCGCGGATCTTGTCCCCGAGCACGGCGATGCCCACGACACCGGGGATGACGACCTCGAGCACGGAGACGATCGCCGCGGCGGTGCCGACCGACCCGCGCTCGAGCGCCCGCAGGTAGGACAGGGCGCCGGCGATCGCGCAGAGCACGATGGCGATGGCCAACGGCTGGAACACGGTCGCGACGAAGCCCCCGCTCTCGGTCGCGGCGCGGGCGGCGATCGCGGCACCGGAGTACCCGAGCCCGCCGAGGACGCCGAGGACCACCGGCGGTCCGGCCCGGTAGAACACGGCGGTGAGCACGACGAGCGCGGCGGACGCGGCGATCATGATCATCACGAACCCGTCGGGCGGCGCCACCGCGGGCTGCTCGCCGCCGGCGAGGGAGACGAGCACGAGGGCGCCGACGACGACGAGCACGGCGACCCGGTCGACGGGCCGCATGCGGGTGCCCAGGACGAACCGCGCGAGGATCACGACGACCACCAGCGACGACGCGATGATCGCCTGCACGACGAACAGCGGCAGCTTGTCCAGCGCCACGAGCGACAGCACCCAGGCGAGCCCGTCGACGACGAACGCGGCGATGACGAGCGGCTGCTTGATCACCGCCAGCCCGGCGGCCCTGCGGGTGGCGACCGCCTGCATGATCGTGCTCACGCCGTAGGCGATCGAGGAGACGACCGCGGCGACGATCGCGACGATCACGTGGCCGCGCCGATGCTCCCGAGGAAGCGCCCGATCACCGGGATCTCGGTGACCCCCTCGGCGCCGGCCAGGACGAGCGCCTGCGTGGCGACGAACTCGACGGAGTCGAGGATGACGTAGCGCGGGACCCAGCCAGGGTCGAACTTCTCGTTGAACGTGCTGAGGCTGCCCATCTGGGTGCCCTGGGACAGGCGCTGGAGGATCGGCCGGGCGAGGGCGTCCATCCGCGACCCCGCCTCCGGATCGCCCTCGAGCACCTCCCGCATCATCGCGAAGTTCAGGCCGAGGCCGCGCTCGCCGCGGCCGACCAGGTGGGCGATCGTGGCGACGATCGTCGAGTCGATGAGGCCGTTGGGCAGGTCCTCCACGTCGGTGCGGCGCCGCATCACGTCGAGCGACCAGCCGCCGATGTCCCGGGCCGGCACCCATTGGCAGAACGCGTCGACGCGGCCCGTCGGGTCCTGCGTCACGGAGAGCAGCAGGCCGGTGTCGTCGGGCTGGAACAGCCGCGAGAGCGTCATCGAGAACCCGCGCTCGGTGTCGCCCTGCCGGGACTCGTCGCTCATCGCCTCGACCTGCGCCCGGAGCGACGGGTCGATCGTCGCCGGGTCGTGGAAGCTGGTGACGTACCCGGCCCGGTCGACGCGGTTCACGGCCTGGCGCAGCGACTTGTGCGACCGGCCCTCGAGGGTGAACGTCGGGCAGTCGACGATCGCCTCGTCGCCCAGGTACACGGTGCGCAGGCCGCTGGACTCGTACTCGGGCAGCCACTCCACGGCGGCGCCGATGACGGCGACCGACCAGCCGAAGTCGTCGGCGTAGTCGAGGAACTCCGCCCAGGCCAGGACCTTCTCGTCGGGCGGTCCGATTGGGTCGGGCGACACCAGGCACACGCCGCCGCGCACCGAGTGCGCCACCACGGACGCGCCGCTGAAGAACCAGTCCTTGTCGTCCCGCAGCGCGAAGTAGTCGAGCGTCCCGCCGCCGTGCTGCTGCACCACGAGCCGCGCCCGCTCGCGCTCGTCGCGGTGGTCCTGCGGGCTCAGCCGCCGCGGCCGCCGGGGCGACAGCAGCGACCACAGCATGACGACGACCGACACCAGGATCAGCCCGTACGTGATCGGCGCCAGGACCCGACCGAGGCGGTCGATCTGCGCGTCCGTCGGGTCGGCCACGAGCGCCCAGACGACGAGGCCGACGAAGAGGACGACGAAGAAGACGACGGCGGCGACCAGCGAGACGATCGCGCGGCGGACCGCGCGCCGGGTCGGCAGCACGGGGAACGCCTTGCCCTGCGTCGCCAGCCATATCGCCGCCGCCCCGACGACGACGGCGGACACCAGGTCGGGCCCCTTGGCCAGATGGAGCGCCGCCGAGAACCCGAGCGTGACGATCGTCGCGATCCACGCGAGCCGGTGGCCGCGCCGCAGCCCGCGCGCCGTCAGCAGGAGGACGACCGACACGAGCACGAGGGTCGGCCGGGCCGTGTGGACCACGAGGCCCGGCACCAGGTCGCGGACGAACCCCATCCGCTGCCACAGCGGGTGGATCGCCGCCGAGAGCAGTCCGAGCACGGCCAGCAGAAAGACGACCCGAGAGGCGAGGACCCGGACGCGCCCGCGCCGCCGCTGCTCCTCGACGGCGGACCGGGCGCTGCGCGGCAGGAGCACGCTGGGAGCCGTCATGCGTCCAGTGTGCCCGGTCCAGTCCGTCAGGCCGAGAGCAGTGCGAGGCTGGTCCCCTACAGCTGTCGGGGACGAGGGGGGGCGATGACGTCCACCGAGGACCCTCCGGGCAGCTCCCTGCCCCCCGACGTCGTGCGTGCGCTGGGGGGCGGCGGCGACTGGATCAGCTCGTGGTGGAGCGTGGTCGTGCTGCTCGCGCTGGCGGCGGTGGTCGTCGTCTGGGCGGTGCTGCGGCACCGGCGACGGCGCTGGTCGTGGCCCCTGTGGGCGTGCGCCGGGCTCGGTGTGCTGGCCGCCCTCGGCATCACCGCGAACGTCCTGGTCGGCTACGTGCCGAACGTCGGCGCGGCGCGCGTGACCCTGTCGAGCTGGGGCATCGGCACGCCACCGGCTCCCCTGGAGCACGGCACGGCGGAGGCGGAGTCGGGCGGCAGGGAGCTCGGCCGGGTCGAGGCGGTCCACGTCCCGGCGCCTGCGGCGGACCGGATGCCGGGCGACAGCCTGACCTGGATCTACACGCCGCCCGGCTATGCGCGGTCGACCGAGCGGCTCCCGGTGGTCTACCTGGTGCACGGCAGCCCGGGAGAGAGCGGCGACTGGTTCGCCGCCGGCAACGTCCCGACCGTCATGGACGTGCTGCTGCAGCACCGCCTGGTCCGGCCGATGATCGTCGTCGGCGTGGACGTCAACGGCACCGGGCCGAGCGCCGAGGACACCGAGTGCCTCGACTCGACGACCGGCGGGTCGCAGGTCGAGACGTACCTCTCCGACACGGTGATCCCCTGGGTCGACGGCCACTACCGCACCGTCGACGACTGGGCGCACCGGACCGTCGGCGGCTTCTCGTCGGGCGGCTTCTGCGCGCTCGACCAGGGCCTGCGCAACCCGTCGCTCTACGGCGTGATCCTCGCGCTGGACACCACCGGCGACCCGGGCACGGGCGGCACGGCGATGCTGGCGACGAAGGCGCAGTGGCAGCAGCACGACGTCACGGCGTACGCGCCGACCGTCCCGCTGCCGCACCCGGTCGCCGTCTTCGTCGACCTGGCCGGCGCCAACCACGGGCAGCCGCGCAAGGACAGCACCGCGATCGCCGACGCGCTGCGCGCCCGCGGCCAGGACGTGCTGCTGCGCGAGGAGCCGGGCCTGAGCCACACGTGGAACTTCGCCCGGGCGGCGATCCCCTACGGCCTGGTGTTCGCGTCCGCGCACATGGCGGCCGCGTCCTGAGGTCAGCCGGGGTGTGAAGCGTTTCGGGCCGTGGAGAGCGCCTGCCCCGACTGGTTGTGTGACCGACGCACCCGCCCGTCGACCGGCCGGCGGAACGGCGGGTGGGTGCATCCACACGTCGGCCGCGCGACGCGGTCTCCCGAACCCCCGGAACGAGGACGTCCCATGAGGTCTCGCAGGTCCCTGCTGTCCGGCGCCGCACTGGCTGCCGCCGTCGTCGCGCTCGGCGCGACGTCGCTGTTCTCCACGGCCGCCCAGGCCGCCACCCCGCCCGGCCTCCACGTGTCCGGGACCCAGCTGGTCGAGAAGGACGGCACCCCGTTCGTCGCCCGCGGCGTCAGCCACGCGCACACCTGGTACACCTCGCAGACCGCGACCGCGATCCCCGCCATCCGGGCCGCCGGCGCCAACGCCCTGCGCGTCGTCCTCTCCGACGGCACCCGCTGGACCAAGAACGACGCCGCCGACGTCGCGAACATCATCAGCCTCTGCAAGGCCAACAAGCTGATCTGCATGCTCGAGGACCACGACACCACCGGCTACGGCGAGGAGGGTGCCGCGGCGAGCCTGGACACAGCGGCGAGCTACTGGATCTCGCTCGCGTCCGTGCTCAAGGGCCAGGAGGACTACGTCCAGATCAACATCGGCAACGAGCCGTTCGGCAACAACGACGCGGCGAACACCAAGTGGGCCGGCGACACCGCGGCCGCGATCAAGAAGCTGCGCGCCGCGGGCCTGCACCACAACATCGTGGTCGACGCACCGGCCTGGGGTCAGGACTGGAAGAACATCATGCGGGACAGCGCGGCGACGGTCGCGGCCGCCGACCCCGACGCCAACACCCTCTTCTCGATCCACATGTACGGCGTCTACACCACCGCCTCCTCCATCACGACGTACCTCGACGCGTTCAAGACCGCCGGCCTGCCGCTGATCATCGGCGAGTTCGGCTACCGGTCCAGCTCCGCCGACGTCGACGACGCCACGGTCATGGCCGAGGCCGTCAAGCGGAACATCGGCTACTACGGCTGGTCGTGGTCGGGCAACACCGACCCCGTGCTCGACATGGTGGTCGGCTTCAACCCGGCCAACCTCTCGCCCTGGGGCCAGAAGGTGCTCAACGGGGTCAACGGCATCAAGTCCACGGCCGTGACCGCCAAGATCTACGGCGGCGTGCAGCCCACGACCCCGGCGCCGACGACCCCGGCACCGACGACACCCGCCCCGACCACACCCGCGCCGACCACACCGGCCCCCGGCAAGGCGTGCACCGCGGCGCTCGTCGTGAGCAACACGTGGCCCGGCGGGTACCAGGCGGCCGTGACGGTGCGGGCCGGCACCGCCATGATCAGCGGCTGGAAGACGACCTTCGCGCTGCCCGCCGGCGGATCCGTGCAGTCCGGCTGGTCCGGCACCTTCGCCCAGTCCGGCACCACGGTGACCGTGTCCAACGCCGCCTGGAACGGGCTGCTCGGCTCCGGGGCCAGCACCACCTACGGGTTCGTCGGCAGCGGCACGGCGCCCGGCTCCGCCGCGGTCAGCTGCACCGCCGCCTGAGGCCGCAGCGCTGAGGGCCGGGTCACGACGACCCGGCCCTCAGCCGCGCCAGAGGCCCCGGAGGTTGCGTGCCGCCTCCCGGCCGGCACGGTTCGCGCCGACCGTGGAGGCGCTCGGGCCGTAGCCCACCAGCTGCACGCGCGGGTCGGCGACCACCTGCGTGCCGTCCATGACGATCCCTCCGCCGGCCGCGCGCAGGCCGAGGGGCGCCAGGTGGTCGAGGGACGCGCGGAACCCCGTGCACCACAGCAGCGTGCGCGCCTCGACACGCGCCGGTCCCGCGACCCAGCCCTCGCCGGGATGGTCCGGGTCGTCCCACTCGACGCCGCCCGGCGTGATCCGGTCGAACACCGGTCGGGCGCGCAGCACGCCCGCGGCGATGCCGATGCGGTAGGCGGGCGTCAGCGGCAGGCCCGTGACGCTCACGATGCTCTGCGGCGGCAGGCCCGCACGCGTGCGCGCGTCGACCTGCGCCACGGCGTCCCGGCCCACCTCCGGCGTGAATGCCTCGTCGCGCCAGGCGGGCGGTCGGCGCGTCACCCAGGTGGTCGTCGTCACGCGGGCGAGCAGGAGGGTCAGCTGCACGGCCGACGTGCCGCCGCCGATGACGACGACGTGCCCGTCGGCGAGGTCCTCCGGCAGCCGGAAGTCGTGCGAGTGCAGCTGCCGGCCCCGGAAGCCGCCCCGCCCGGGGTACGCGGGCCAGAACGGCTTCTGCCAGGTGCCGGATGCGTTGATCAGACCCCGGGCACGCCAGACGACCACCTCGTCGGCCCGCTCCACGCTGCGCGAGCGCACCAGGAGACGGTCGTCCTCGGACGTCACGGTCTCCACGCGGACGGGCCGCTGGACGTGCAGGTCGAAGGCCTCCTCGTACTGCGCGAAGTAGTACGGGACGGCGAACGCGGCCGGCTCGTCGAGATCGGGGACCAGCAGCGGCATGCCCGGCAGGTCGTGCACGCCGTGGGCGTCGGCCATGGTCAGCCCGGGCCACCGGTGCTGCCACGCGCCGCCCGCCTGGGGCGCGTCATCGAGCACGACGAACGTCGCGTCCGCGTCCTCCCAGCCCGCCTCGCCCACGGCGACCAGACCCTCGCGGCGCAGGTGGTAGGCCGCGGACAGGCCCGCCTGGCCCGCCCCGACGACGACGACCGTGACGTCGACGGGGCGCTCGTCGGCGGACGGTCGTCGCGCGCGGCGCGAGCGGCGCGTGTCCCCGTCCGTCGGACCCTCCTCGCTCGCGGCGCGATCGCGGCGCCGGCGTTCCCCGCGGGTGTCCGGGGTCCCGCCGATCGCTGTCGGGGAGCTCGGGGAGGGGTCCATGGCCCGACCAACGTACCCGCTCGCCCCGGGTGCCCTCCGGCCGTCCGAGCCGGTCCGGACGCGCGGCCGACCCCGCTCGACGTCGCTGCGTGGTGGGATGTCCCCATGGTCGACGACGTGTCCACGCAGGTCATCGTGAGTGCGACGGCCGGTCCGCTCGCCCCGGCCGCCGCGGACGAGGTGCGGGCCCTGGCGGAGCGCGCGGCGTCGGCCGACGGGGTGGCCCCGCTGTCCGAGCAGCCGCTGCTGTGGCTGACCGAGCCGGAGGCGCCGGTGATCCACCTGCGGGCCGAGCAGCCGGACGGCCTGGTCGGGTACGCGCAGCTCGACGTCGGCTCGCAGTCCTCGGTCCGCGCGGAGCTCGTCGTCGACCCCAGCCACCGCCGCGCGGGCGTGGGCCGCGCCCTCCTGGCCCGCGCGCAGGCGGAGGCCGCCTCCGTCCGGGACCGCGAGCTGCGAGTCTGGGCGCACGGCGACCTGCCGCCCGCGCGCGCGTTCGCCGACGACGCCGGGATGGCGGTGGTCCGCGAGCTGCTGCAGATGCGCCTGGACCTGACGGCCCGGCCCGCCGTCGAGCCCGTCCTGCCGCCCGGGGTCACGGTGCGGTCGTTCGTCCCCGGTCGCGACGAGGACGCGTGGCGGCGCGTGAACTCTCGGGCGTTCGCGCACCACCCGGAGCAGGGCCGGATGACGTCGGCGGACCTGCGCGCCCGGGAGGCCGAGCCGTGGTTCGACCCGGCGGGGTTCCTGCTGGCCGAGCGGGACGGGATCCTGCTCGGCTCGGTGTGGACCAAGGTGCACCCGGCCGGCGAGCACGGCGACGAGCCCGTCGGCGAGATCTACGTCGTCGGCGTCGACCCCGACGCGCAGGGGCTGGGGCTGGGCCGCGCCCTGACCGCGCTCGGCCTCGACCACCTGGCGGCGCGGGACCTCGCCACGGCGATCCTGTACACGGGCGCCGAGAACACGGTCGCGGTGCACACCTACGAGCGCGCGGGCTTCGTCCGGTCCGCCGTGGACGTGATGTTCGGTTCCGATACCAAGAGTTCACCTCCGGGTGTCACGATGGGCGCATGACTGACCTCTCCCAGCTCGAGCCGTCCTTGGCGGCTCACATCGCCGAGCACGTGCAGCCGGCTCCGCTCGTCGACCTCGACGAGCGTGAGACCGACGCGGAGCCGCTGCCCGACGACCGGTTCCTCGACCGGGAGCTGTCGTGGCTGGCGTTCAACCAGCGGGTGCTGGAGCTGGCCGAGGACCAGGACATCCCGCTGCTGGAGCGCGTGCGGTTCCTGGCGATCTTCGCGTCAAACCTGGACGAGTTCTTCATGGTCCGCGTGGCCGGCCTCAAGCGCCGCATCGCCACCGGCATCGCCGTCACCGCGGCGTCGGGCGCGTCCCCGCGGCAGGTCCTCGAGGCGATCAGCGAGGAGGCCCACCGGCTGATGGCCCGCCACGCGGCCGTGTTCGCGGAGCAGGTGCAGCCCGCGCTGGCCAACGAGGGGATCACGCTGGTCCGCTGGGACGAGCTGGGCGAGAGCGAGCAGGACCGCCTGCGCAAGTTCTTCCGCCGCCAGATCTTCCCGGTGCTGACCCCGCTGGCGGTGGACCCGGCGCACCCGTTCCCGTACATCTCGGGGCTGTCGCTGAACCTCGCCGTCGTCGTCACCAACCCGACCACGGGCAAGGAGCACTTCGCGCGCGTCAAGGTGCCGCCGCTGCTCCCGCGCTTCATCGCCGTGGACGCCTCCGGCCGGCCGAGCGCCCCGGACGTGCAGGCCGCGTCGCCCGAGAAGGGGCCGATGTCGTTCGTCCCGGTCGAGGACGTCATCTCGGAGCACCTCGAGCAGCTGTTCCCGGGCATGGTCGTCCAGGAGCACCACACCTTCCGCGTCACGCGCAATGAGGACGTGGAGGTCGAGGAGGACGACGCCGAGAACCTGCTCAAGGCCATGGAGAAGGAGCTGCTGCGGCGCCGCTTCGGCCCGCCGGTCCGGCTCGAGATCGCCGACGGCATCAGCCCGCGCATCCGGAGCCTGCTCATCCGCGAGCTCGATGTCGCCGAGGACGAGGTCTACCAGCTGCCCGCGCCGCTGGACGCCACGGGCCTCAACCTCATCGCGGACCTCGACCGGCCCGCGCTGCAGTTCCCCCGGTTCGTCGCGTCCACGCCCCGGCAGCTGGCCGAGGTGGAGAGCGCGACGCCCGCGGACATGTTCGCCAAGATCCGCGAGCGCGACATCCTGCTGCACCACCCCTACGACTCGTTCTCCACCTCGGTGCAGACGTTCCTCCAGCAGGCCGCGGCCGACCCCCAGGTCCTCGCCATCAAGCAGACGCTGTACCGGACCTCGGGCGACTCGCCGATCGTCGACGCGCTGATCGACGCCGCGGAGGCCGGCAAGCAGGTGCTGGCCCTGGTCGAGATCAAGGCCCGGTTCGACGAGCAGAACAACATCTCGTGGGCGCGCAAGCTCGAGCAGGCCGGTGTGCACGTCGTCTACGGGATCGTCGGGCTGAAGACGCACTGCAAGCTGTCGCTGGTGGTGCGCCAGGAGTCCGACGGGCTGCGCCGCTACTGCCACATCGGCACCGGCAACTACAACCCGAAGACCGCCCGGCTGTACACGGACCTCGGGCTGCTCACCAGCGACCCGGAGGTCGGGCAGGACCTCACGCGGCTCTTCAACCAGCTGTCCGGGTACGCCCCGAAGTCACGGTTCCACCGCCTGCTCGTCGCGCCGCGCTCCGTGCGCGCGGGCCTGATCGAGCGGATCGACCGGGAGGCGGCGGCGGCCCGGGAGGGCAAGCCGGCGTGGATCAAGATCAAGGTCAACTCGATGGTCGACGAGGCGACGATCGACGCGCTGTACCGCGCGTCGCAGGCCGGCGTGCCCGTCGACCTGGTGGTCCGGGGCATCTGCGCCCTGCGTCCCGGGGTGCCCGGACTGTCGGAGACCATCCGGGTGCGCTCGATCCTGGGCCGCTTCCTCGAGCACTCGCGCATCTTCGCGTTCGCCGCCTCCACGCTGCCCGACGACGCGACGTTCGAGGGCCCCGAGGTCTACATCGGATCGGCCGACCTCATGCACCGCAACCTCGACCGCCGCGTCGAGGCCCTCGTCCGCATCGCCGACCCCGAGCAGGTCAGCGAGCTCGTCGAGCTCCTGGACGAGTCGATGGACGACAGCACGTCCTCCTGGCACCTCGAGCCGGACGGCACCTGGGTCCGGCACCACCGCGGACCGGACGGGCCGTTGGCGGACCTGCAGGCCGTTCTCATCCACCGGCAGCGGCGCCGGCCGGGCAACGCGCGGTGAGCCCCACCCAGGCACCGGCCGTCGTCGAGGCGGCTGGGGCCCTCGTGTGGCGCGTCCGTCTGCAGCGGCTGCAGGTGGCGCTCGTGCACCGCCCCCGGTACGACGACTGGTCCTGGCCCAAGGGCAAGGTCGACCCGGGCGAGACGATCCTCGCAGCCGCGACCCGGGAGGTGGCCGAGGAGACGGGTCACGACGTCGTGCTCGGCGTCCCGCTGCCCGGCCTGGAGTACGCGCTCTCGGACGGCCGTCGCAAGCGGGTGCACTACTGGGCAGCCCAGGTGGCCGGCCGGCCGGACGCCGCCGCGCTGCGCGCCCGCCCCCCGGTCCCGCCCGCGTCGACCAAGGAGATCGACCAGCTCCGCTGGTTCGACGTCGCAACCGCCTCGAAGCGGCTGACCCGCAGCGACGACCGCGAGCCGCTGGACTCGCTGGTCGAGTCCTACGAGAAGGGGCGGCTGGACACGCGCGCGCTCATCGTCGCCCGGCACGGCACCGCCCGTCGACGGGCGGACTGGAAGGGCACCGAGCTCGACCGGCCCCTCACGCCGGAGGGCCAGCGGCAGTCCCGCGCGCTGGTCTCGGTGCTGTCGACGTTCGGCGTCGGTCGCGTGGTCACCAGCGCCTGGGCGCGTTGCGTCAGCACGATCGCCCCGTACGCCGAGGCCGCGCAGGTCACGCCGGAGGTCTCGACGATCCTGACCGAGGCCCAGCACTCCACCTCGCCGGGCCGCGTGGCGGCCGAGGTGCGCGGGCTGCTCGAGTCGACCGGCGACGCGGTGCTGTGCACGCACCGGCCGGTCCTGCCGACCGTCGTGGACGTGCTCGCCCAGCACGCCACGCGCGCGGTGGCCGACGCGCTGCCGGCCGTCGACCCGTTCCTGCACCCGGCGCAGGTGCTCGTCGCGCACGTGGCACAGACCTCGAAGGGCCCCCGGGTCGTCGCGACCGAGACGCACCGGCCGCGCGAGGCCTGACGCGGCTCAGGCGAGGATCGGGTTGAGGATCCAGTAGACGCACGCGGCGGTCGCCGCGGACGCGGGGATGGTGAGGACCCACGCGTAGGCGATGTTCTTGGCGACGCCCCAGCGCACGGCGGACAACCGCTTGGTGGCGCCGACGCCCATGATCGCGGAGGTGATCGTGTGCGTGGTGGAGATGGGGGCGTGCAGCCAGTACGCGCTCGCGTAGAGCACGGAGGCGGCCACCGACTCGGCGACGAAGCCACGCGCGGGGTCGAGCTCGATGATCTTGCGGCCGAGCGTGCGCATGATGCGCCACCCGCCCGAGTAGGTGCCCAGCGAGATCGCGAGCGCCGACGAGAGCTTGACCCACAGCGGGATCGTCGTCCCGGTCGCGTACCCGCCGGCGACGAGGGCCAGCACGATCACACCCATCGTCTTCTGGGCGTCCTGCAGGCCGTGCCCGAGGGCCATCGCCGCCGCGGAGGCGGTCTGCGCGACCCGGAACCGGCGCATGGTGCGGGCCGGCGCGGAGTTCCGCACGAGCCACAGCACGCCCACCATCAGCAGGAACGCGAGCAGGAAGCCGACGAACGGCGACAGCACCATCGGGATGACGACCTTGTCGAGGATCGCGTCCCAGTGCACGGTGACCCCGGAGGCGATGCCGACGCCGGTGAGCCCGCCGATGAGGGCGTGCGTCGAGGACGACGGCAGGCCGAGCCGCCAGGTGATGAGGTTCCAGGTGATCGCGCCGATCAACCCGGACAGCACGATGACCAGCGCCTCCTGGGAGCTGACGTCGCCGATGCTGATGATGTCCTCGGCGATGGTGGTCGCCACCTGCGTGCCGAGCAGCGCACCGAGCAGGTTGAAGACCGCCGCCATGATGAGCGCGGCACGCGGCGTGAGGGCCCGCGTGGACACGGACGTCGCGATCGCGTTGGCCGCGTCGTGGAAGCCGTTGGTGTAGTCGAATCCGAGCGCGAACGCGACGACGATGACGACGAGCGCGAGTTCCACCGCGCTCAGGACTCCTTGAGCGCGATGGTCTCGACGGTGTTCGCCACCTTCTCGAACGCGTCGGCGGCGTCCTCGAGCTTCTCGACGATCTCCTTGACCTTCATCAGCTGGATGGCGTCGGTGACCTCGTCGAACAGCTGCGCGAGGAGCTTGCGGTGGATCTTGTCGGCCTGGTTCTCGAGGCGGTTGACCTCGACCCAGTACTCGGACAGCGAGTCCATGGAGCGCAGGCGGGGCATGGCCTCCGCGGTGAGCTCGGCGGCGCGCTGGAGCACCTGGACCTGGTCGGACACCCGGGCGGGCAGCTCGTCGACCTTGTACAGGACGATGAGGTCCGCGGCCTCCTCCATGAAGTCCATGCAGTCGTCGAGACTCGACGCGAGGTTGTAGATGTCATCGCGGTCGAACGGCGTGACGAACGTCTGGTTCAGGCGCCGCATGATCGAGTGCGTCGCGTCGTCGGCCTCGTGCTCCGCGTCGGCGATCCGCTTGCCGATCTCCTTGCGGGTGGAGCGGTCCGCTCCGAGCATCTCGCCGAGCAGGTTGGCACCGGTCACGAGGTGGACGGCCTGGGCGGCGAAGAGATCGAAGAACGTGGTGTCGCGCGGGGTGAGGCGCAGGCGCACGGCAGGCTCCGGAGAAAGGGTGGGGAGGACGGGGATCAGGCTAGGTCACGGTCTGGGTAATGCCTAACGCACGCCGTCGTGCGCATGGACACATGGTGACAGCCAGATGACGTCTTCGGGGGCCGCTTCCGCCGCGCCGGAACGTGGGCGACGCCGGACCGCGGAGCGCCTCTCGGCGCGTGGCCGCTCGAAGCGGCTTGAGATGGAGCCCGGGGCTACCGCGGCCCGACGTCGAGAGCAATCGTACGCCCGCCGGAGGCCGGACGACGGGCGTGCACGCGGCGGCGCGCGGCCCACGAACACCCCACCTGCGGGTTCATCTCTGCGCGATCACTCGAGCCGGTCCGCCCGCCACAGCGCCGCCGCGCGCTCGAGCTCCTCGGCCGTCCGGACCAGCGACGCCGCCCCCCGCGTGAGGCGGACCGCACCCGTCGGGTCGACGTCGTCGAGGTGGTCGGCGTCGAAGGCGGCACCCGTCGCCAGCACCCGGCAGAACGCGGCGGCCCGCTCGAGAGCGACGTCGAGGTCACCCGTGTAGACGCCGGAGAGGACGGCATCGGCGACCGCGCGCACGTCGGCGGGCCCGGGGGCGTCCGCGACGCCGGCGACCGCGTCGTGCACCGGCGCCGCCGCGACGCCCAGGCGGTACCGGTCCGCGATCGTCGCGGGGTCGCGGCGCACCCACTCGCGCAGCACGTACAGCCGCCACAGCGCGCCGGGGAGGGTGTCGGCGGGGCTCTCCGACCAGAGGGCGGCGACGACGTCGAGCCCCTCGGTCTCCACCAGGGAGACCAGCCGCGCGACGACGTCGGGGTCGGTGTTCGCCCGGCCCCGGTGCACCAGCGCGGCCGCGGTCGTGTGCGCGGCCTCGTTGCGCAGCGCGGGGTCGTACCCGCCGGGGAGCTCGTCGGCCGCGGCGGGATCGAGCATCGCGGGGCGACGCGGTCGTCGGGCTCCACCGTCTCCTGTCGAGGTCATCGCACGATGATGCCCCGGACCTCGGTGAGCGGCCAGCACGCGGCGCCGGTCGCCCCGGGAATCCGTGCAGGCGAGCCGTCCGACGTGCGCGCTCACCCGTGCGGGGCCAAGGTGGGGATGATCTCCCGGGAGCGGCCCGGGGGCGACGGAGGTCAGGTCATGTCCCACGCGTCTGGGTCGCCGCAGGGGGCGACAGGCGGATCGGCAGCGATGCCGAACCCGCACAAGAACAAGGCGATCGCGCTCGCGACCGCAGCCGCCGTCGGTGGCTTCCTCTTCGGGTTCGACAGCTCCGTGATCAACGGGGCCGTCGAGGGCTTCACCGAGGACTTCAAGATCCTCGACATGAACGCAGGGTCGTTCATCAAGGCCTTCGTCGTCGCGGTGGCGCTGCTCGGCTGCGCCCTGGGCGCCTGGGTGGGCGGCAAGCTCGCCGACCGGTGGGGCCGCACCAAGGTCATGTTCCTCGGCGCGGTCCTGTTCTTCTTCTCGTCGATCCTCTCGGCGTTCGCGTTCGGCGTCTGGGACCTGGCGCTGTGGCGGTTCATGGCCGGCATCGGCATCGGCGTCGCCTCGGTCATCGCGCCCGCGTACATCGCGGAGATCGCACCGGCCGCCATCCGCGGTCGCCTGGGCTCCTTGCAGCAGCTCGCGATCGTCCTCGGTATCTTCGCGGCCCTGCTCTCCGACCAGCTCCTGGCCATCGCGACCGGCGTGGAGGACAACCCGTCGTCCGCCGAGCTGTGGTTCGGCCTCGAGGCCTGGCGCTGGATGTTCCTGGTCGCCGTCATCCCTGCCGTGGTCTACGGCATCCTTGCGCTCCGGATCCCCGAGTCGCCCCGCTACCTCGTCTCGATGCGTCGCGAGGACGAGGCCCTCAAGGTGCTCACCGAGGTGCTCCCGCCCGACGAGGACGCGCAGGAACGCATCGACGAGATCAAGAAGACGATCGCGGAGGACAAGGAGCACGCGCAGCACGCGTCCCTGCGGGGACCCAACGGCGGCCTGCTCCCGGTGGTGTGGGTCGGCATCCTGCTGTCGGTGTTCCAGCAGTTCGTCGGGATCAACGTGATCTTCTACTACTCGAACACGCTGTGGCAGGCCGTCGGGTTCGACGCGAGCGACTCGTTCACCTACTCGACGATCACCTCGGTGACCAACGTCGTCGTGACGTTCATCGCGATCGCCCTCATCGACAAGGTGGGTCGACGCCCGCTGCTGCTCGTCGGCTCGGTCGGCATGGCCCTGACCCTCGGCGTCATGGCTCTCGCCTTCACGCAGTCGACCGAGGTGCCCGACCCCGCCAACGCGGGCGAGATGATGACCCAGCTCCCGGACACCTGGGGGGTCGCCGCCCTGATCGCGGCGAACCTGTTCGTCGTGTTCTTCGGGGCGACGTGGGGCCCGCTCGTCTGGGTCCTGCTGGGCGAGATCTTCCCCAACCGCATCCGTGCCGCGGCGCTCGGCCTGGCCGCCGCCGCGCAGTGGATCGCGAACTTCGTCATCACGATCACGTTCCCGCCGCTGCTCGACACGTTCGGCGCGACCATCCCCTACCTGCTGTACGCGATCTTCGCCGCACTCTCGTTCTTCTTCGTGCTCTGGAAGGTCCCCGAGACCAAGGGCATCCAGCTCGAGGACATGGAGGGCGTCAAGGTCGTGCGCGGCCGCCGCAGCTCGGCGACGACCGCCTGATCCCACCGCGAGCGCGGCCGGCCCCGAAGGGCCCGGCCGCGTTCGTGTGTCCGGGAATACTTCCGGGCTTCAGTTGCTTCAAGCAAACATTGGACGTATGGTTGCGTCGAGCAACAAAGGGAGTGCCATGCCAGACAACCAGCCCGAGACCCCCACGCAGGCCCTGCTGCGCTCGGTCGAGGCCTTCAGCCGCACATTGCGCGAGTCGTCCTTCGGGCTGGCCCGCGACATCGGCTGCTCCAAGGGAACGCTGACCATCGTGCGCATCCTCGAGCGGCGCGGCACCCTCCAGGTCGGCGACATCGCCCACGCCCTGCGCGTCGACATCTCGGTGGCCAGCCGCCAGGTGAGCCAGCTCGTCGACGACGGGCTGGTCGAGCGCGCGGTCGACGGCGGCGACCGGCGGGTCCGGACGGTCCGGCTGACCCCTGCGGGACGGACGCTCGCCGCCGACATCGGAGCGGCGCTGGACCGACGCGCCCACGACGTGTTCGCCGAGTGGTCGCCGCAGGACGTCGATGCCGCCCGGGTGGCGCTCGACCGCCTGTCGACGACCATCTCCCGGTTCGCGCAGCCCGAGGACCTCCTCATCCCCGCCTGAACCACATCCCCCGACCTGCCGACGACGCCGGGTCTCCCTGCCAGCACCACGAGAGCGAGACCATGTCCAGCACCACCACCACGCCGGAACCCGTCAGCACGGCGGAGACGGCCCCCAAGATGACGCACCGCGAGGTGCTCGAGTCCCTCTCGGGCATCCTGCTCGGGATGTTCGTCTCGATCCTCGCGACGAGCGTCGTCTCCTCCTCGCTGCCCCGGATCATCTCCGACCTGGACGGCACCCAGTCGGCGTTCACCTGGGTGGTCACCGCCACCCTGCTCACCACCACGATCTCCACGCCGATCTGGGGCAAGCTTGCCGACCTCGTCGACCGCAAGCTGCTCATCCAGCTGGCGCTGGCCATCTCGGTGCTCTCGTCCGCGCTCGCGGGCCTCTCGCACACCACGGGCATGCTCATCGGCATGCGCGCCCTGCAGGGCATCGGCGCCGGCGGTCTGACCGCGCTCGGCACCGTCCTCATCGCCGACATCATCAGCCCGCGCGAGCGTGGCCGGTACATGGGCCTCATGGGCGCCGTGATGGGCATCGGCATGGTCGGCGGACCGCTCCTGGGCGGCCTCATCACCGACGGCCCGGGCTGGCGCTGGAACTTCTTCGTCGGCCTGCCGTTCGCGCTCGCCGCGATCATCGTGCTGCAGCGCACGCTGCACCTGCCGGCACGCAAGTCCCGCAAGGTGAAGATCGACTACGCCGGCGCGACGCTGCTCTCCCTGGGCATCGCGACCCTGCTGCTCTGGATCACGTTCGCCGGCACGTCGTTCGAGTGGGCCTCGTGGCAGACCGCCGCGATGGTCGGGGGCGCGATCGTCGCCCTCGTCCTGGCCGTGTGGGTGGAGTCCCGTGCCGCCGAGCCGATCATCCCGCTGCACCTGTTCAAGAACCGCACCCTTGTCCTCGCCGTCATCGCGAGCATCGCGGTCGGCGTGGCCCTGTTCGGCACCTCGGTGTTCCTGAGCCAGTACATGCAGCTGGCCCGCGGCAAGACCCCCACGCAGTCCGGCCTGCTCACCATCCCGATGATCGTCGGCCTGCTGGTCTCGTCCACCATCTCGGGACAGATCATCAGCCGCACCGGCCGGTACAAGAAGTTCATGATCGCCGGCGCCATCCTGCTCACCACCGGCCTCGGCCTGATGGGCACGATCCACTTCGACACGAGCTTCGGCCTGGTCGGCCTCTACCTCGTCATCATCGGCGCGGGCGTCGGCATGCTCATGCAGAACCTCGTGCTCGCGGTGCAGAACACCCTGGACGTCAGGGAGATCGGCTCCGGCACGTCGACGGTCGCGTTCTTCCGGACCCTCGGCGGCGCGCTCGGCGTGTCCGCGCTGGGCGTCGTCCTGTCGCACCGGGTGACCTCGCTGATCGCGAGCGGCCTGTCCGGGATCGGCATCGACCCGTCGGCCATGGGCTCCAGCGGCGCGATCCCCGACCTGTCGACCCTGCCGGAGAACATCCGGGTGGTCGTCGAGCAGGCCTTCGGCAACGCGATCGCGGACCTGTTCCTCGTCGCCGCGCCGGTCGCGCTGGTCTCGCTCATCGCGGTGCTCTTCCTCAAGGAGGTGCCGCTGGGCAACCGCTCGGGCATCGAGCAGCTGCTCGAGCAGGAGGGCGCGATGCTGGCGCCGGCCACCTCGCCGGAGTCCGTCGACGACGAGCTCGACGCCCTCGAGGCCGAGCAGAAGGTCTCCACCAGGGACTGATGCACGGACGGCAGCGCCCCGCGACCCTCGGCCGCGGGGCGCTGTCGCGTCTCAGTGCGTGCGGCGCGCCGCCGCGAGGTCCTCGTTGAGCCGCGCGAGCTGGCCTGCCAGCGACTCGATGTCGGACTCGCTCCAGCCGGTCAGCGCGCGGTGCAGGAACACCCGGCGGGCCTGCTGCGCGGTCTCGTAGCGGCGCCGGCCCTCGTCCGTGAGCTCGAGGAGCTGGCCGCGGTAGTCGTCGGGATCCGGGCGGCGGGACACCAGCCCGAGGGAGCCGAGCCGGGCCAGCTGTCGCGACATCGTGCCGCGGCCCACGCCGATGTGGGTGGCGAGGTCGCTGGCGCGCACGCCCGGGGTCGCCGCGATCAGCGCGAGGAGCGAGTAGGCGGCCGGCTCGAGGTCGGGGTGCACGTCCCGCGAGATCGACGCCGAGGAGGCCTGCGCACGGCGCAGGAGGAGGCCGAGCTCGCGCTCGAGCTGGCGGAACTGTTCGTCGACCACGGTCACATCCTGACGGGACCGGCGCGAAAATCGCCGCACCGCCACCCCGACGGGTGGGAGCGTTTCAGCAGATCACCGCACCGCCGGGGTGTCAACACCCAGACCGGCTCAGCGGGACCAGGTCGCGCGCTGCCGCGCCACGTGCGCGATCGCCGCGATGCGCGCGGGGTCGAGCCGCACCGGCATCGCCCGGAACACCGCCTGGACGTCCTGGCGTGAGATCACGAACGCGTCGTGCTGCGGCTGCACCGTGCGCACCTCGAGCTCGCCCTGCACCACGACGACCCCGCGCACCGTGATCGCCGCGCAAGCCGCGGCGAGCAGCGCACCCTGCACGCGCGTGGCCTCGAGCCGCGCGTCCCGCAGGTAGGACATGGACCGCCCGTCGACCTCGAGGGTGCGGCCCTCGACCACCACGTGCTGGCCGGGGTGCCGACGCTCGGCGACCGTGAAGATGCCCGCGGGACCGATGAGCAGGTGCTCGACCAGGCTGCCCTGCCGGCCCAGCGGCACGTCGTGCACCACCTGCCAGCCCTCGTCGCCGAGGCGCTCGAGGCGGGTGCGGACCGAGCTGCCGCGCTCCCCGCGGATGGCCGCGAGGTCGATGGCGTCCCAGTCGGTCCCGCCGAGCCACGCCTGCAGCGCCGCCTCGTCGTCGGGCGCCAGCGACCCGGATGACTGCGTGGGCAGCGACATCGCCAGCTCGGCCACGTCGGCGCGCAGGTAGGCCTGCGCGGCACGGCGCAGGCCGCTCTCGAAGTGGGGGTCGTCGACGACGACCTCGCCGGACTGCAGGTCGACCGAACCGACGCGGGCGCCGGTCTCCTGCGTGACATAGAGACGGTCGGCGCCGTAGCGCCGCCACCGTCGCACCGTCAGGACATCTTCCACGTCTGCATTATCGGCACGCGGCCCGCGCGACTTCAGCCGTGTCGACCATACGGACGTCACCMGTCCGGGGTGTCGGGACCGGCGCGCCGGTCGACACCCCGAACGAGCGCGACGGTCAGGCAGACGGCTCGAACGTCAGGCTCACCGAGTTCATGCAGAACCGGTCGCCGGTCGGCGTCTGCGGGGCGTCGTCGAACACGTGCCCCAGGTGCGAACCGCACCGTGCGCAGCGCACCTCGGTGCGGACCATGCCCAGGCTGCGGTCGCTGATCAGCTCGACGCGGTCGCCGGCCAGCGGAGAGAAGAAGCTGGGCCAGCCGCAGTGCGAGTCGAACTTCGTGTCGGAGCGGAACAGCTCGTTGTTGCAGGCGCGACAGCGGTAGACGCCCTCGCGCTTCTCGTCGAGCAGCTCTCCGGTCCACGCGCGCTCGGTCCCGGCGCGGCGCAGCACCGCGAACTCCTGGGGCTCCAGCTCCAGGGCCCACTGCTCGTCGGTCTTGGTCACCTCGTACGTCATTCGGATCCTCCTGAAGTTGTCGGCGTCGTCCGCCGACCCCTTCAACCACGCGGCACCGGGGGACGTTCCCGACGCGCCGGGACAATCCTGCGACCTGGGGTGTCGCTGTCGGACGGTTGTACCGCATACTCTCGGCCACAGCGCGGACCCCTCCGACCCGCGCTCGCCCCAGCTCGTGAGGTCCCCGCGTGCCAAGAGCAACCCGCCGACGTTGGCCGCTGACCCGCTCGTTCGCGGTCATCAGCAGCACGGCCATGGTCGTGCTCGGGTGCGCCCTGGTCTGGGTGACGTGGAGCGTCATGGGGCAGCAGGCGATGCGCGACGGGGTCGCGACGGCGCAGACCGTGCAGACCTACGCCACCGACTCCGTGCCGACCGACTCGTTCCTCGCTCCCGACGTGCTCACCGAGGCGCAGTCGGACATCGTGACGGCAGCCACGGCCGGCTTCGGCGCTCGGCTGGTGGAGCTCCGGCTGTGGGCCATCGACGGCTCCCTCATGTACAGCTCAGCGAAGGGCACGACGACGGGCTTCCCGGACGGCGCCCGGCTCGACCAGGTGACCACGCAGGGAGGCTCCGACGCGCAGGTGATCACCGACGTGCGCGGCGATGACCGTGCGGTCGGCGGCACCGAGCGCCGCGTGCTCGACGTGTACGTGCCCGTGCGGGCCAAGGACACCGCGACCGAGGGCTCCACGACCGACGGCCAGGACATCGTCGGCGCCGCCGAGGTCATGCTCGATCACCGGGCCGCCAGCGCCGCGCTCGCCGACGCGGTCCGCACCGTGTCCCTGGTGGTGGCCCTCGGCCTGCTCGCTCTTTGGCTGGTCCTGTTCCGCACGGTGTTCACCGCGTCCCGACGGCTCCAGGCCACGGCGCTGGAGAACGCCCGGCTCGCGCTGCTGGACTCCCTCACGGGCCTGCCCAACCGGCGCATGCTGGCCGAGCGGATGCGCCGGACCATCCTCGAGGCGCAGGAGACCGGCTCGCGCGTCGGGCTCATGCTGCTCGACATCGACCGGTTCAAGGACATCAACGACTCGCTCGGCCACGACCGCGGCGACGAGCTGCTGGAGCAGGTCGCGGAGCGACTGCGCGGCGCGCTGCGGGACGACGACATCGTCGCCCGCCTCGGCGGTGACGAGTTCGCCATCCTGCTGCCCGACGTGCGCTCCGTGGTCAACGCCGAGCGCCTGGCCCGCCGCGTGCGGGGGCTGTTCGTGCCGCCGTTCATGCTGGGCGAGCTCCCCCTGCACGTGGACACGTCCGTCGGCGTCGCCTGCCTGCCCGACCACGCGACGGACCCGTCGTCGCTGATGCGGACCGCGGACGTCGCCATGTACGCCGCCAAGCACCACCGCACCGGCGTCTCGGTGTACTCGGCCGACGAGGACGACTCGTCGCCGGCGCGCCTCGTGCTGCTGGGCGACCTGCACCGGGCACTGACCCCCGAGCCGGACGCCCCGCGCGAGCTGCGCATGCACTACCAGCCGAAGATCGAGCTGGAGACGGGCCGAACCGTCGGGCTCGAGGCGCTCATGCGCTGGGTCCACCCCACGCGCGGGGTCCTGCCGCCCACCACGTTCATCCCGCTGGCCGAGCAGTCCGGTCTGATCCACGACGTCACGCGGTACGCCCTCACGGAGTGCGTCACCCAGCTGGCGGCCTGGCGGGCCGCGGGACGCGCGACGCCGGTCGCCGTCAACCTCTCGGCCCACGACGTCACGACGCCCGCGGTCGTCGACCTCATCGAAGCGCTCCTGGAGGAGCACGCCGTGCCGCCCGACCTGCTCGAGGTCGAGATCACGGAGACGGCGCTGGTGGCCGACCCCTCCCGCGTGGTGCCCGTGCTCGAGCGGCTCGCCGCCCTGGGCATCCGGGTGGCCATCGACGACTTCGGCATCGGGAACACGTCCATCTCCCAGCTGCGGGACCTCCCCGTGGACGAGCTCAAGATCGACCGGCTGTTCGTCTCCGACCTCGGCGTGGACGGCCGCGAGGGTTCCGAGGTCGTGGTGCAGGCCATGGTCGACCTCGCTCACTCGTTCGACCTGCGGGTGGTGGCCGAGGGCGTCGAGGACGAGGCCACGGCCGTGATCCTGCGCCGGCTGGGCGTGGACCAGGCGCAGGGCTTCCTCTACTCGCAGGCCGTGCCGGCCGACGACCTCCCGCTCGCCCAGTCGGTCCCCCGGCCCCGCCGCAGCCGCGCCACCAGAGGGGGCGTCGCCGTCGTCGCGCCCCGCACGAGCACCAGGCACGCCCGGCCGCCACGGACGCCCGGCGCAGGGTCCACGAACGGGTGACTATCGTGCGTTCAGCTCAAGTCGGGCCCAGAGGTGCCGATACTCCAGTCTCGACTCTCGCCCCTAGGAGGGTTCTCGCATGATGGACGACCTGCTGCAGGAGATGATCGACCCCGCTCCGGTGCACCGCGACGCGCCGCGTCGCCGGCGCCTCTGGACCACGGTGGCGATCGTCGGCCTCGCCGCCATCGGCGCGACGGCCCTGACCACGTCGGCCATCTTCACGGACAACGACTCGGCGTCGGCCGACATCCAGACCGGCACCGTCGACCTTTCCGTGAACTCCCCGGCGACGTTCGTGTTCCAGCCGCAGGCCCTGGCGCCGGGCGACACGACCTACGCGCCGCTGGTGGTCAACAGCAACGGCTCGCTCGAGCTCCGCTACTCGATCGCCTACAAGGCGGAGCAGATCGCGGCGACCGCCACGGCGCCCACCCTGCTCGACCCGTCGGGCGCGCCCGTCGCCAGCGGCGGAGACCTGCGCACCGTCCTCCAACTGCGCATGTATGAGGTGCCGTCGGGGCAGTGCAACGACCTGGGCACGGGCGGCCTGCTCACGCCGAGCACCCCGTTGAACGCGGCCGGCACCATCTCGCCGTGGCCCGCCGTCGAGACGCCGCTGGTCGGCAGCAACGCACCCGGTCAGCAGACCGGCGACCGAGTGATGGCCGCCGCCTCGGCGCCCGTCGAGCTCTGCGCCCGCGTCGACTTCCCGCAGGGACCCAACGACAACGCGTTCCAGGCCGCCGGGGTGAAGCTCGACCTGACCTTCAACGCCGAGCAGACGGCCCACAACCCCTGATCCTGATGGCCTCCTGGTCGGACGGGCAACGAGACGCCCCCGCCGTCGACCGTCGCGCGCCGCGCGCGATCGGTCGGCGGCGTTCTCGTGCCCCGAAGCCGACGTGGCGACGCCTGGTCGGGGTCGCGCTCTGGACGGTCGTCGTCCTCTGCGGCACCGCCTACGCCGTCTCGCTCGCGGTACCGCTCTGGTTCCAGGTGCACCACCAGCGCCTGCTGATCGTGACGTCCGGCTCCATGGCGCCGAAGTTCGACGCCGGCGACGCCGTCGTGCTGCGCGCCATCTCCGACGAGTCGGACCTCAAGGTCGGCCAGGTGATCTCGTTCTGGCCCATCGGCTCGGACGAGCTGGTGACCCACCGGATCGTGGCGCTGCGCAAGCTCCCCGACCTCAAGCAGGACGAGGCGACCGGCAACATGGTGCCCAAGCTGGGCCCGGACGGGACGCAGCTGACGAAGTCCTACGTCATCACCAAGGGCGACGCCAACCGGGACCCCGACGTCAACGCCACGCCCATCACCCGGATCCGCGGCGTGCAGCTGGCCGTGCACCGGGGCTGGGGCTGGGTCCTGCAGTGGGCGGGGTCCCCGCGAGGGCGCGCCGTGATGCTGGTCCCCCCGCTCGTCGCACTCGCTACGCTCGAGCTGCTCGCGATGAGCGACGGGCGTCGTGCCCGTCGCCAACGCCCCACGCAGGACGGCACAGACAGGAGGGTCGATGAGCTCCTCCTCGACTGAGCCGCCCCGCGACGCCGAGACGAAGCCGCGCACGTTCTGGTCGGTCGACCGTGGCGGCCTCGTCCGGCTGGGCGTCGTGCTCGCGTTCGCCGTGGCCGCGCTGCTCAGCCCGCTCGTCGGCTCGACGTCCGCACAGTTCACCGACTCCACCGACGTGTCGATCACCTTCTCGGTGGCGCCCACACCCTGACGTTCAGGACCGCACGCCCCGTGCCGCGAGGAGCACGGCGTCGGGGTCGTAGACCATCGACAGGGTCTGGAGCCGACGCGCCACCTCGGGCGTGAACACCCGCTCGGCCCACTGCGGTCCGGCGGCGTCGGTGAAGTTGGGCAGTCCCCCGGCGCGCGCCCACGGCGCCATGCCGTCGTGCACCCGCGCGGTGTCCCGGGTCACCACCTGCGCGATCTCCGGGATCAGCACGCCGATGGTGAAGAGCGAGTACGCGGCCTCGCGGTGCGCGAAGGCGCTGGGCACGCCCCGGTCGTCGCGGACCTTCCCGCCCAGCTGGCGCACCTCGACCATGACCTGCGCGGTCTGGGCGTCCGGCCCGACCAGCTCGAGGAGCCGGTCGGCGCCGTCGAGGTCGAACTCGGCGAGCAGGCTGTGCTGCTCGTGCAGCGGCATCGGGTCGACCGGGTCCGTGTGCACGGCACCCAGCGCGGCGTACGGCATGACCTGCACGGTGTCGATGAGCGGCGTCCCGATGCAGCGGATCGCGCGGATCATCTCCTCGCCGACCGCCGGGTCACCGGTCCACGCGAAGCGCACCGAGACCGACGTCCGGCCGCGCAGCGGCTCGGGGAAGATCGGCATGTCAGGCAGCCGCATGATCGCGATCGACGTGGTGCCCTCGTCGGGCAGCAGCTCGCACCACTGGCTCCAGGTGCGGACGACCGAGGCGATATCGGTGTCGGCGAACCACAGGGCACCGGCATAGAGGGTGGCCTGCTCGACCAGGTCGATCTCGACCGCGGTGACGATGCCGAGCGTGCCCTTGCCGCCGCGCAGCCCCCAGAACAGGTCCGGGTGGCTCGTCGCCGTGACCCGACGGGCCACGCCGTCACCAGTGACCACCTCGAACGCGCGAACGGTGTCCGACGCGAGCCCGTGCGTGCGGGCGACCGGACCGAGACCGCCGCCGGTGAGGTAGCCGACGACGCCGACGTCCGGCGACGAGCCGGCGAGGCCGGCGAGCCCGTACGGGGCGCACGCCTCGAGGACCGCCTCCCACTTCACGCCGGCGCCGATGCGCGCCCAGCGCTCGTCCGGGTGGACCGTGAGCTCGTCGAGGGAGACGGTGCTCACCAGGATGGCGTCCTGCATGGTCTCCGTGGCGCCGTGGCCGGTGCCCTGGACGGCGACCTGCAGGCCGGCGGCGGCGGCGAGGCGCAGCGTGCGGCTCACGTCGTCGGAGCTCCGCGCGGCGACGACGGCGGCGGGCCGGATCGCCTTGGTCAGGTTGCTGGTGCCCGTGCGGGCGGCGTACGCCTCGGTGCCGGGCAGGTGCACAGGCATGCCGGAGTCGGCGAGCGCCTGCACGGCCGCTGCGGTGGCGGGACGGTAGTCCGCACCCGTCTGCGAGCTGAGGATGGTCATTGTCGTGCCCTTTCCTGTCCGCGCCGTCGTTCGGCGCACGGGCAGAAAGGGAGGGATGCAGGCCGCGTGATACATCCCGAGATGTCCGATCTACCGCCCGGTAGCTCCGCTCGGTGGCGTGGGCGGCAGCGTGATCGTGAACGTGGTCCCCTCGCCGAGCGTGCTCGCGATCTCGAGGCGGCCGCCGTGGGCGTCGATGACCGCCTTGGTGATGGACAGGCCGAGGCCCACCCCGGGGATCGCGCGACGGGTGGCGGAGGACGCGCGGAAGAACCGGGTGGTGAGCTGCGAGAGCTCGTCGGGCGGGATGCCGATGCCGCTGTCGGCCACGACGATCACCGCGCCGCCGGCGCTCGGCTCCACCCCGAGGCGGACCGTGCCGCCCGCCGGCGTGAACTTGATCGCGTTCGAGACCAGGTTGTCGACCGCCTGCGCGAGGCGGACCGGGTCGGCGTCGAGCACGGTGGGGGTCACCGAGGCGACGAGCTCGACGCCGGCTGCCTCGGCCACGGGCGCGGCCGCCGCGGCGGCGGCGCGCACGATCTCGCCGGCGTCGGTGCGCTGCGGGGAGATCGAGAAGCGGCCGGCGCCGACCTGGGCGCTCAGGAGCAGGTCGCCCACCAGTCGGAGCTGGCGCCGGGCGTTGCGCTCGATCACCGTGAGGTACTCCTGCTGCTCCTCGGTGAGCGGGTCGGTGCCGTCGGTGAGCAGCTCGAGGTAGCCCAGCACCGAGGTCAGGGGCGTGCGCAGCTCGTGGCTGACCAGGCTGACGAACTCGTCCTGCAGCCTGGCCGCCTCCCGCTCCTGGGTCACGTCGGACGCCACGACGACGTAGCCCGTCGTCGTGCCGTCCACCTCGGCCCGCCGGGTCACCGCGAGCCGCACGGTCATCCGCACGCCGTCGCGCGCGACGTAGATCCAGTCGCGCACCTCGGGCCGGCCTGCCAGGGCGGGGGCGACCAGGGCGTCGACGAGCGCCTGGGGGTTGTCGACCGGCGAGTCGTCGTCGAAGAGGAGCTTGCGGCGCGCCTCGAGCTCGTCGCGGTCGTGGAAGTCGGTCAGGCGCATGCGGCCGACGACCTCGCCCTGCCCGTAGCCGAGCAGGCGCTCGGCGCCGGCGTTGAAGACCTCGACCAGGCCGGTGGCGTCGGTCGCGATGATGGCCTGCTCGGTCGCGGAGTCGATCACCGACACCAGCTGGTCCCTCGCCGCGCGGCGCGAGTCGGCCACCCGGGCCATCTCGACGGCGTCGGCGCGGGCGCGGTCGAGCAGCAGGGCCTGGTCCATCTGCAGGGACAGCAGCGCCTGGCTGCGAGCCCGCAGGCGGTCGGTGATCTCGTGCACCGTGATCGCGATGATCGTCGCGGCGAGCGTGACGTAGACCGTGCGGACGAGGGTGTCGCTGGTGAAGGACTGGTCGCCGATGAGGACCGAGGACGCGACGACGCCGGCGACGCCGATCGAGGCGAGCGCGACGCGCCTCTTCCCAGGCAGCGACGCGAGGGCGATGACGGGCAGGAACGCGAGCGTGGTGTACGGAGACCCGGTCCCGCCGGTGCCGGCCCGCAGCATCGCGACGGCCACGAACTGCAGCATCGGCAGCACGTCCTGCGCGCCGTCCGGCCACGAGCTCCACGGCAGCAGCCTCGCAGCCAGCGTCAGCGCCGCGACCAGGGCGGTCGCGAGGCCGATCTCGAGGCCACTGGTCATCCTCTCGTCGGGCACGAACAAGAGGGTCAGCAGGGCGAAGGCGAACAGTCCGACGAACGGCAGCTGGCGCTCGACGACGCCACCCTCGGGCCCGAGGTGCCGGGCGAGGCGCCGCAGGTAGCGCGACCCGGAGGCGACGAGGTTCTCGGGCTCGTCCGTCCAGAGGCTGGTCATGGGGCCGCGCCGAGCGCGCGGGCGAGCGCGGCCTGGACGCCGTCACCCGTGAACGGCTTGGGCAGCCACGCGTCGACCAGCGGGTAGTCGTCCGGGTCGAGCACGGACGTGACGATCACCGGCAGCCCGGAGCGCCGGGCGCGCAGGACGTCGATGAGCTCCCAGCCGCCCATGCCCGGCAGCCGCAGGTCGACCACCGCCACGTCGACGGCGAGGTTGTCGTCGTCCGCGAGCGCGTGCTCCGCGCTCTTCGTCGCCACCACGTCGTACCCGAGCCGCCGCAGGTGTCGCACGAGTAGCGCGAGCTCGTCGGGCTCGTCGTCGACCACCAGCACCCGGGCGCTCACGCGAGGCCCCCGTGCAGGAGCAGCGCGAGGGCCGTGATCGCGACCGAGACCAGCCCGACCACGAGCAGCAGCCGGCGCTCCGAGCGTGCGTTCGACCGGATCTCGTCCTCGAGGGCGTCGGGCGTCAACGTCGCCCACCGACGGGCGTCGTCGTCCGGCGCTGCCGCATGCGGCCCGCTCATCCCATCACCCGCCCCGTCTTCTCGGTCTTGTCCCACACCGCCGCGGCGCCCCGCCACTGCTTCACGTAGGCGTCGAGGGTGATCGCGCACAGCACCGGACCGAAGCCCACCACGTAGAGCAACGGCAGCGCGAGCCACCGCACCGGCCGGGCGCGTTCGAGCTGCTTGACCACCCACGCCAGGATCATCGCGAGGACCGACCAGGAGTACAGGGTCAGCGTCCAGACCTCCCGGCCGAGGTCGCTCATCTCCAGACCCAACAGGTCCGGGATCCGCACCTCCCAGAGTCCGGGGAACCACGCCGCGCTCATCACGACGAGCGCGCCCAGGCCCGGGAACACGATCCCCTGGAGCCACGAGCGCCGCGCCGTCTCCCGGTCGAGCATGAGGGTCGTCGCGGTGATGAACACGTACGCGACGACCGCGACCCACCAGAACCCCTCGAACACGGCCGCCGCCGTGACGCCGTCCGTGAAGTACAGGCCGACCAGGCCCACCGCAGCGAGCGTCATCGCCACGGGCAGCAGGTAGATGGCGAACCAGATGACCCCGAAGTCGAGGTTGCCCAGGTGGTGCACGCGGGACGGCCGGAACCAGACCTTGCGGAACCTGCGCGTGATCTGCACGTTCCCGCGCGCCCAGCGCACCCGCTGCTTCCACAGCGCCGTCACGCTGTCCGGCTCCTCCGCCAGCACGACCGCCGCCGGCTCGAACACCACGCGGCGGCCGTCCAGCTGCGTGAGGAAGGTCGTGTACGTGTCCTCGGCGAGCGTGGAGGTGTCCACCTGGCCGCCGACCGCCTGGAGGTTCGCCCGCGAGTGCAGCTGCGCGCCCCCGGCCAGGCACGCCATCGCCCCCATGACGTTCTGCGCCCGGCGCGCGGCCGCCTGCGCGGTCACGTACTCGTAGCCGATGAAGCGGGCGACGCTGCCCGGCCTGCCGCTGCCCTCGCGGATGAACGCGGTGACGGCGCCGACCTTCTCGTCGGCGAGGTGGCGCGTCATCCGGCGCAGCGAGTCGGGCCGGTAGATGACGTCGGCGTCCATGATGAGGAGCGCCTCCATCCAGTCGTCCTCGAGGGCGTACCGGATGCCGTGGTTGAGGGTGTGGGCCTTGCCCTGGCCCCCCTGCTCGCGCCGCAGGTGCACGATCCGGTCGTCGTACTGCGCCGCCTTGCCCCGGACCACGTCGGGCGTGTCGTCGGTGCTCGCGTCGTCGACCACGAACACCTTGAGCCGGTCCGGCGGGTACTCCAGGCCCATGAGCCGGTCCAGGGAGGCGGCCAGGACCGCCCCCTCGTTCCACGCGGGCACGATGACGACGACGCGCGGCAGGTGCGGCGCGGCGCGCGCGAGGTGGTTGCGGAACGCGTGCACGGGGACCAGCACGTACTGGTAGACCCCGGCGAGCACCGGGATCGCACCGATGCCGACGAACGCGACCAGCACGGCGACGAGGACGTCGTGCCAGAACGTGCTCATGTCCCCACCCACGCGTACACGCCGACGTCCGACGCCACGTGGGCGTCCGTCGAGGCCACCAGCAGCACGCCGCGCTCGCTCAGGCGCTCGGCGATCCGCGGGCCGGGGCAGCGCCACTTCTCGTTCACCTCGACCGGCGTGCCCGTGGCCACGGCCGCGTCGGCGAGCGCGTCGAGCAGGTCGTCGGGGACGTCGTCCTCGGTCAGCCCGATCTTCGGCAGCACCGAGAACGGGTGCGCCAGCTGCGCCCGGCCGACCGCGTGCATCGCGCGGATCGTGGCCGTGACCAGCAGCTCGATGACGTCCGCCGGAGCAAGGCCGGCGTCGATGCGCTCGCGCGTGGCCCGCGGGCTCCACGGGCCGTCGGTGCCGGGGACCTGGTGGTCGGCGAGCAGGACGCGGTCGGCGCCGGTCGGGCTGCCCAGGCCCGCGAGCACCTCGGGCGGCGCGTCGACGACCCCCGACGCGTCGAGGATCTTGGCCTCCACGCCGGACAGGACCGTGAGCCCCTCGAGGCGCGGCAGCGCGCGGACCACCGAGAGGAACTCGGGGACGTAGGTGGTGGAGACGCGGACGTGGTCGACCATGCGGATCTCCCGCAGGCCGGCGCGCTGCGCGGCCGCCAGGTTCTCGGCCGGCGTGCTGACCGCGTCGTCGGAGAACGTCGAGTGGACGTGGTAGTCACCGTCCGTCGACGGGGCTGTGTTCATCGTGCGGGCAGGACGTCGGCGATCGGCAGGAAGACGTCCTCGAGATAGCGCACGTTCGCGATCTCCTGGAAGTCGACGTGGTCGGGCACGGGGCGGCCGAGGACCGCGTCGAGCGTGAGGGACGGCATGTCGACGCCGGCCGCGATGGTCAGCGGCATGGCGCCCGGGAACCGGGGGTTCACCTCGAGCAGGGCGGGGTGCCCGTCGGCGTCCCGCTTGAGCTGCACGTTGGCCACCGTGGTGAGGCCCACCGCCCGCGCGATCGCCGACGCCGTCTCGATGAGCTCCTCGTCGTGGACCGTGATCCCGGCGACGGCGACGCCCGAGTCGACCCGCAGCCGAGCGCGCGGCACGGCGGCGATGACGGTGCCGTCGAGCCCGGCCAGCACGTCGACCGAGTACTCGTCGCCGGGCAGCAGCTCCTGGACGAGCAGGTCCTCGTCCGCGTCGTGCACGGCGTCGAGCTCGGCCTGCGAGCCCACCAGCCGGACACCGCGCGAGCCCGCGCCGCGCCGGGGCTTGACGATGACCGGGAAGTCCCAGCCGGACACGGCCTGCGGGGTGCCGAGGAGCTCGGTCCGCGGGACGCGTGCCGTCCGGGCGCACGCGCGCGCGAGCTCGAGCTTGTCGAGACAGGTCTCGAGCGTCTTCAGGGCCGGCGAGGCGAGGATCGTGCCGTCGGCCAGCAGCTCGTCGCGCGCGGCCGCGAGCCTGGGCAGCTCGACGTCGACGGTCGGGAACAGCACGTCGACGCGCTCGTCGCGACAGATCTGACGCACGACGTCGACGAAGTCGTCCGCCCTGCCCGCCGGGACGAGCCGACGGTTCGGGGCGTCCACGAGGTACAGGGCGCTGGCCCATCGGTCCATGTCGGCGGCGAGCACCTCGACGTCGCCGCGGCGCAGCAACGACCGGATGACCGCGACCCCGGCCGGTCCCCCGGCGCCCGTGACCAGGACCCTCATGCGTGACCTCCGTGCTCGTCGATGGTGGCGCTCTCCTCCACGGAGACGACGCCCCCGGCCCGTGCCTTGCTGCTCAGCATCGCGGCCGCGCGCACCATCTCGAGCGGCTCCGCGTACTGCCCGGTGCCGAACCGCGACCAGTAGCGGGCGGTCGCGCGCACCAGGTCCGGCTCCATGTAGTCCCGGTGCGACTGCGACTCGAACGCCGCGAGCATCTGGAGCTTCGCCTCGAGGAAGCCGTCCACCGGCACGAACCGGCTGGGCCGGAAGTCGATGGTCGACGAGGGGCTCTGGAAGCACGCGAGCGACGGGACCCGGCGGGCGGCGACGTCGACGGCCTGCCGGACGGCCCGGTGGTCCTGGTGGCGGTCGTGCTCGCTGTGCGTGTACACGACGGTCGGGTCGACCTCCCGGATCAGGTGCTCGATCGTGGTGATCAGGCCGCCGGCGGGGTCGAGCCGGGTGTCCTCGTAGTCGTGCAGGTACAGGCGGGCGCCGATGATGCCGGCCGACGCGAGCGCCTCGTGCCGACGGGACTGGACGTCGCCGCCGATCGCGCCGCTCGAGAGCGTGAGGATGACCACGGTGTCGCCCGCGGCCCGGTGCGAGGCCAGCGTGGCGCCGACGCCGATCTCCACGTCGTCGGGATGCGCGCCGACGGCCAGCACGGTCTCGCTGGAGCCCTCGGCTGCGCGCTTGACCCGTCCTTCGGTGGCCAGGGCCGTGATGCGCTCCAGCAGCGTCGCCGCCGCGACGGGCTTGACCAGGAACTCGTCGGCGTCGCGACGCAGCGCCTCGACCGCGTAGTCGACGCTGGCGAACGCCGTCATGACCGCGACCGGCGTGCCGGGGGCGCGCGAGCGCAGCTCCCCGAGCAGCTCCAGGCCGCTCATGCCGGGCATCTGGATGTCCGTGAGGACCACGTCGAACTCGTGCGCCGCCACCTCGGCCAGCGCCGACATCGGCTCGTGGACCACGGTGACTGCCATGCCGCCCCGGCGGTCGAGCACCGTGCGCACGTACTGCGCGGTGTCGGCGTCGTCCTCGACCACCAGCACCCTGATCTGCTCGTTCGTCACCCCGCGTAGCCCCCTGTCGCCGACCGGTGACCCCACGCTATAGGTAGGTCCGTGACCCCCGCCCTCTGGGGGAATAGGTGTACCCACCCCCCTGTTGAGCGGCAAGTACATGCAAACGCATGAACCTCTTACCTTGTGAGGCGTGAGATGCAGTTCGGGATCTTCACCGTCGGCGACGTCACCACCGATCCGACCACCGGCCGGACGCCGGACGACACGGAGCGGGTGCGCAACATGCTCACCATCGCCCAGCACGCCGACCAGGCGGGACTGGACGTCTTCGCGACGGGCGAGCACCACAACCCGCCGTTCGTGCCGTCGTCGCCCACCACGATGCTCGGCTACCTCGCGGGCACGACGAAGAACATCATCCTGTCGACCGCGACCACGCTGATCACGACCAACGACCCGGTGCGGCTGGCCGAGGAGTACGCGATGCTCCAGGTCATCTCCGACGGCCGCATGGACCTCATGATGGGCCGCGGCAACACCGGACCGGTCTACCCGTGGTTCGGGCAGGACATCCGCCAGGGCATCCCGCTGGCCATCGAGAACTACGCGCTGCTGCGCCGCCTCTGGGAGGAGGAGGTCGTGGACTGGCAGGGCAAGTTCCGCACGCCGCTGCAGGGCTTCACCTCCACCCCGCGCCCGCTCGACGGCGTCCCGCCGTTCGTGTGGCACGGCTCGATCCGGAGCCCCGAGATCGCCGAGCAGGCCGCGTACTACGGTGACGGCTTCCTGCACAACGCGATCTTCTGGCCGCTCGAGCACGCTGCGCAGATGGTGAACTTCTACCGCCAGCGCTATGAGCACTACGGGCACGGCCAGGCCGACCAGGCGATCGTCGGGCTCGGCGGGCAGGTGTACATGCGCAAGAACTCGCAGGACGCCGTCAAGGAGTTCCGCCCCTACTTCGACAACGCGCCCGTCTACGGGCACGGCCCGTCGATGGAGGACTTCATGCGCGACACCCCGCTGACCGTGGGCAGCCCGCAGGAGGTCATCGACCGCTACGGCAAGTTCCGCGACCAGGTCGGGCACTACCAGCGCCAGATGTTCCTCATGGACCACGCCGGCCTGCCGCTCAAGACCGTGCTCGAGCAGATCGACATCCTCGCGACGGAGGTCGTCCCGGTGCTGCGCGCCGAGGCCGAGTCCGCGCGTCCGGCGCACGTGCCGGCGAACCCGCCCTCGCACGCCGAGCGGGTGGCGAAGGCCGTGGCCGCGGGTACCGTGCGTGAGCAGACGGTCGGCGCGACCGACGACTACACCGGCCTCCGGGCCGAGGACTCGCTGTCCTCATGACCTCGTCTTTGTCTTCTCTGTTCGGGAAAGGGACCACGATGAGCGACCGCTCGATCGTCGTCATCTCGGCCGGGCTCTCGCAGCCCTCGTCGACGCGCCTGCTGGCCGACCGCCTCGCGGACGCGACCGTCACCGAGCTCGCCGCGCGCGGCATCACTGCGCACGTCGAGAACGTGGAGCTGCGCGACGTCGCCCACGAGATCGTCAACATGACGCTCTCGGGCTTCGCCTCCGGCGCCCTCAAGGACGTCCTCGAGAAGGTCACGGCCGCCGACGGCGTCATCGCCGTCACGCCGATCTTCTCGGCGTCGTACTCCGGGTTGTTCAAGTCGTTCGTCGACATCCTCGACAAGGACGCCCTCGTCGGGCGGCCCGTGCTCGTGGGCGCGACGGGCGGCACCGGCCGGCACTCGCTGGCCCTCGAGTACGCGCTGCGCCCGCTGTTCGCCTACCTGCGGGCCGACGTCGCCGGCACGGCCGTGTTCGCGGCCACCGACGACTGGGCCGACGGCGGTGGTGACGACGTCAACCCGCTGCCCAACCGGATCCGCCGCGCCGGCCGCGAGCTGGCCGAGATGGTGGCCGACCGCGAGCCGTCCGCGCCCGCAGGTCTCTACGACGCGGTGCCGTCGTTCGACCAGCTGCTCGGCGGCGCCTGAGCGCTGAGTCCGCACGACGAAGGGGCCCGACATCTGTCGGGCCCCTTCGTCGTGCGCGGCGACGTCGGTGGGCGGAGGGGGTAGCCCACCGACGTCGCCGCTGGTCGGGTTACTGCGGGCTCAGCGTGAAGGCCGAGCCGGAGGCCGCCGGCTCCACGTCGAGACGCTGGTCGGACAGCGTGCGGGACGCCTCGGGGTCGACGTAGACGCGGGTCGACCCGTCCGTCACGACGTCGTCGCCCGGGAGCGGCTCGGGGACGAGCGCGAGCTCGAAGCCCCCGTCCTGCTGGGCGATCCGGAGGCCGCCCGTGTCGTCGGGAAGACCGGCCTTCGTGGTGAGCGTGTGGACGGCGGTACGGGCACTGTCGGTCAAGGTGAGCACGAGGCTCTCCTTCCATTGCCGGGGGCGCCACCCCTCGCGAGGCGGCTCGTCGGACACCTCTACCGTCACCATGACCGCCCGGAGCGCGCAACTCGGCGTCCGCTGCGCGAGACCCGCCCTGTCCAGACCGCCGCTCGGGTCGCACGGCCGCCGGGGTGCCCCTACCCTGCCCGTCTCGCGGCTCTCGGGGCGCCGCACTAGCGTCGGTTCCATGCCGATCCCCTCGTGGGTCACGCGGGTCAACCGCCGGGTGACCAACCCGATCCTCGGGACGATCTCCGACTGGGTGCCGCCGTTCGCGACGCTGCATCACACCGGTCGGCGCAGCGGCCGGCGCTTCCGCACGCCGCTGCTCGCGTTCCCCACACCGCGGGGCGTGGTCGTCGCGCTCACCTACGGTCCGGGCGTGCAGTGGCTCCAGAACGTGTCCGTGGAAGGCGCTCCGGCGCGGATGGTCCGGCGCGGGCAGGTCCTCGCGATCAGCGATCCCGTGCGGCTGCACGGCGAGGCCGGCGCGCGGCTCGTGCCCGGGATCATCCGGCTCGCGCTCGCCGGCATGCACGTCGACGAGTTCGTCGAGCTGGCGGCCGAGCCTGTCGGTCGGGAGGCGTGACCATGGCCCGCGAGGGATATCCCGCGACCACCGTCGAGGAGTACCTCGACGCCGTCCCGCCGGCACAGGGCGCCGCACTGCGCGCCGTGCGCGACCGGTTCCTCGCCGTCGTCCCCGCGGCGGAGCAGGTGATCTCGTACCAGGTTCCGACGATCAGGTACCGCGGCACCGGTCTGGTGGCGTTGTCCGTCGCCACGACCCACTGCAGCGTGCACCTGATGAGCCCTCCCCTGGCGCGGGCGCTGGCGGGGACCCTGAGCGAGGGGCGGCTGTCGGGCGCGACGCTGCATTTCGACGCCGCGACGCCCCTCTCCGAGGAGACCGTCCGGCTCGTCGCGACGCGTCGGATGGCCGAGGTCGACGCCCGGCTCGACGGTTGACTCCTCAGCGCCCCGACGCGGAGAAGTGCTGGTAGTCGATCGGCGACTCCCAGTCACCGCCCCACTCCCAACCGACGTCCGCGAACGCGCGCACCACCTCGTCGTCCGCATGGATGACGCCCGGGGCGTCCGGACGGTCCGCGAACTCCTGACCGGCGTCCGGTGCCACCGATCCCCCGCGCACGTACGGGTTCTCCACGGGGTTGAGGTCGATCGCGCGCCCGTACGCGTGCTCCGACCACTCCGTGCCGCCCGTGATCGCCCGGCAGTTGAACGCCGACGTGTTGTCCGCCGCCATCGAGTCGTCGTCGCTCGCACCGAAGTCGTCGACCAGCCGCATCGACCGCACCGGGTAGCCCGCCTCGAACAGGGCGCGGAAGACCGTCACCACGTCCTCGGCCGCGTCCTCGTGCACCACGAGCTCGCCCTGCTCGTCGGCACCGTCGTCGAACGTGCGGTACGTGACCGTGACGTAGCGGAGGTCCTCGAGCGGCACCGGGCAGCCGGGCCGCCAGGACGCGCTCATCCTCTCCGCCAGCTCGGGGGTGATCGTGCTGATCGACGACGAGAACGCCGGCGTCAGCGCGACGCCCGGCGGCTGCTCCGGGTCGGGGACCAGCGGGGCGACGACCGGCGTGCTCACGCCCGTCGGCGACGCGCTCGACGTCGGCGCGCGGCTCGGCAGCGACGACGCGCACCCCGCGAGGGTCACGACGACCGCGACCGTCCCCACCACGGCGGCTCGTCCCATGCAGCCACTATCCCGCGCTCACACCACCCCGCGCCGGTTGCCGACGATCCCGGACGACACCGTCGTGCCCGCCCACATCGCCGGGTCGGTGCACCCCTCCGCGCAGTGCATGCCGCACGTCGGGCACACCCACAGCGTGTGGTGCCGGTCCACCGTGCACCCGCACGTCACGAACCGCTCCGACGGTCGCCCAGGCCCGCTGGTGGTCCACCGGTGTCCCGCTGGGCAGCCTTCCGGCGGCACCCGCACCCAGCCGCGTGGCGTGCGTTGCCACTTCGACCAGTCGACCTCGCGTGCCATCGAACAAGTGTACGAGCCCCGCTCCCAGCCGATCGCGTCTCGCGGGGCGTTTGTCCTGCTCAGCGGTGAATGTCAGTCGTCACTCGTACACTTGTTCGATAGCGGGGTTCGGTTCGGGGGCTCTCAGGAACGAGCGAAGGAGGTGGCGACGGTGACAGCGGTTCTGGACGATCGCGCGGTTGATGACCTGCTTGCCGACGTGCCTGTCCGCGGCGCCGTCGCAGCGGTCGCCGAGGTCGTCCCGGCCTCGGCGACGACCTCCGCTCCGCGCCCTGGCGCTGCCCGCTTCCCGGCCGCTGCCTTCACCTCGACGTCGCGCACCACGTCGCCGGTCTCGCCCCGCGCGTTGCTGTGGGCAGACTCGGGCCACGGGTCGCGCCCCGACGCGGCGCCCGTGCCCGGCCCGGGCGTTCGGGTGGTCGACCTCGGCTGGGTCTCGGAGTTCCCGCTGCCCGACGTCGATCTGGCTCCTCTGGTGGCGATGCTGACCTCGCTGCCGGTCGCGGATGTCTCGGGGGCGGCGTTGGTCAATGGTGTGGCGGCCTGGCAGCAGGTACTGAACATGGCCCAGGCCGCCCAAGCCACCCTGGTGCGCGAGCTCGGCGCGCGGACCCCGGACGCGTTGCGGCACGTCCCGGATGAGTTGGCGTGCGCCCTGGTGTGCACCCGGCAGGCGGGGCAGAACCTGTTCCTGCGCGCCTGGGGCACCAGTCAGAACCCCGCCCTGGAGGACGCCTGGAGGGTCGGGGCGATCGAGGCCCGCAAGATCGACGTCATCCTCGAGGAAATCAGCAAGGCCGGCACCGGGATCGACGCGGGTGAGCGCGACGCGGTGATCGACGACGCGGTCGCCAAGTCGCGCGAGATGACGGTGCCGCAGCTGACCCGGCACGTGCGCGCCACCCTGATCGCACTCAACCCCGACC
>NZ_JBFUKJ010000012.1:0-121054 GCF_056400905.1 Cellulomonas sp. P4_H12 | reverse complement strand
CCAGGGACGCCCGGCGCGCGGCCGACGGGTGGCTCGCGGCGGTCGGGCTMGGCGGGCTGGCCGACCGGCGGCCCGAGGAGCTGTCCGGGGGCCAGCGGCAGCGGGTCGCCCTCGCGCGGGCGCTCGCCGCGGAGCCGGACGTGCTGCTGCTCGACGAGCCGTTCGCACAGCTCGACGTGCGGACCGCGGCCGAGCTGCGCGAGCTCGTCCGCGACCAGGTGCGGCGCACGCGTACCGCGACCGTCCTGGTCACCCACGACGTGCTCGACGCCGTCACGCTCGCGGACCGGGTGGTGGTCCTGCACGACGGTCAGGTGGTCGAGCAGGGTCGGCCGCTCGACGTCCTCACCGACCCCGTGCACCCGTTCACGGCGGCGCTGGCGGGCGTCAACCTCGTCGTCGGCACGCTCGTGACCGGCGCGGGCGGCCGGACCGTCCTGGCCGGCCCGGACGGACTGCTCGTGCCGTGCGACGCCCCGCCGGGCGGTCGAGCCCAGCTGACCTTCCCGCCCGGCGCGGTGGTCGTCGGCGGCGACGGCGGCTGGACCTCACGCGTCGTCGACCTGGAGCCCGGCACCACCGGGGTGCGCCTGCGGACCACCGGCGACGTGCTCGTCGACGTCCCTCCGGCCCAGGTCGCGCTGCTCGGTCTGCACGTCGGCGCGACCGTCCGGCTCGCGGTCCCGACCGAGCTCGTGCGGGTGCGGCCGCTTCCCTGATCTCACAGGCCCCCGCGGCAACCGGTGCGCGAATGGATCCGAACGCGCAACCGGGCGGGCAGGTCGGTCGAAACATGCGCTCCCTAGCGTCGTCGTCGACACAGACCCGACCCGTCCTCCGGAGGTCCGCATGGCGACCCAGCTCGCGACAGGCACCGGCACTGCTCCCGTCCTCGACACCGCACCAGCGCCGCTCGTCCACCGGCCCGGCCGATGGATCGACGGCTGGAACCCGGAGGACGGTGGCCAGTGGGCCGCCGTCGGCCGGGTCATCGCCCGACGCAACCTCGGCCTGTCGGTGTTCGCCGAGTTCCTCGGGTTCGCCGTCTGGGCCTCGTGGAGCATCGTCGTCCCGCAGCTCCCCGCGGCGGGCTTCGTCCTCAGCGTCGACCAGATGTTCTGGCTCATCGCGGTCCCGTCGCTGGTCGGCGCCGCGCTCCGCATCCCCTACACGTTCGCGGTCCCGCTCTTCGGCGGCCGCAACTGGACGATCGTGTCCGCGCTGCTGCTCCTCGTGCCGACCGTCGGGCTCGCCATCGCCGTCCAGCACCCCGACATCGGCTTCGGCGTCCTGCTGGCCGTCGCCGCGCTCGCGGGCGTCGGCGGCGGCAACTTCGCCTCCTCGATGGCCAACATCTCGTTCTTCTACCCGGAGCGGGAGAAGGGCCGCGCGCTCGGCCTCAACGCGGCGGGCGGCAACCTGGGCACGGCCGCGGTGCAGTTCGCCGTGCCGCTCGTCATCGTGGGCGCCGCCGGCCTCGAGCTCGAGCGCGCCGGGCTGATGTTCGTGCCGCTCGTGCTGATCGCGGCGCTCCTGGCCTGGCGCTACATGGACAACCTGTCCAACGCCAAGTCGGACCCGCGCTCCTACGGGGTGGCCGCCCGCTCGCGGAACACCTGGATCATCTCGTTCATCTACATCGGCACCTTCGGCTCGTTCATCGGCTTCTCGGGCGCGTTCCCCACGCTGCTGAAGAACCAGTTCCCCGAGGTCACCCTCACCATCGCGTTCGCCGGGGCAGTGGTCGGCTCGATCGCCCGCCCGCTGGGCGGCATGCTGGCCGACACGCTGGGCGGCGCCCGCGTCACGGTCGTCGCGTTCGTCGTCATGGCCCTCGGCGTCGTGTGCGCGATCTTCGCCCTGCGGGCGCACGCGTTCTGGCCCTTCATCGTCTCGTTCCTCGTGCTGTTCGTCGCGACGGGTGCCGGCAACGGCTCGGTCTACCGGATGATCCCCGCCGTCTTCCGCTTCGGCACCACCGACGACGAGGACCGCGCCCGGCGCGCCAAGGCCGCCGCGGGCTGCCTCGGGATCGCCGGTGCGGTGGGGGCGTTCGGCGGGTTCCTCATCCCCCGCGGGTTCGCCGTCTCCACCTCGCTGACCGGGAACATCCAGGGCGCGCTCTGGGTGATCGTGGGCCTGTACCTGGTCATGGGCGCCACCACGTGGGCCGTCTACCAGCGCCGCTCCGGCGCCTACGGCACGACGGTCATCTGACCTTGACCACCACCACTCCCGCCCCGCAGGGGAGCACCACGTCGCTCGAGCAGGTGGCGACGGTGTGCTCCTACTGCGGCGTGGGGTGCGGGATCGTCCTCGACGTCGCGTGCGACGACGAGGGCCGACGCGTCGCGCGCGGCGCCCGGGGGGACAAGTCGCACCCGGCGAACGCCGGCCGGCTGTGCACCAAGGGTGCGACCAGCGCGGACATGCTCGCCGCGGGCGGCCGGGCGACGCACGCGCTCGTCCGCCCCGAGCGCGGTGCCGAGCCGGAGCGCGCGCCGCTCGACGAGACCATCGAGCTCGTCGCCCGGCGCCTGCGGGAGGTGGTCGACACGCACGGGCCCGACGCCTTCGCGCTCTACGTCTCGGGCCAGATGAGCCTCGAGGCCCAGTACCTGGCCAACAAGCTGGCCAAGGGCTACGTGCGCACGCAGTGGATCGAGTCGAACTCGCGCCTCTGCATGGCCAGCGCGGGGACGGGCTACAAGCTCTCGCTCGGTGCCGACGGGCCGCCCGGGTCGTACGACGACCTCGATCACGCGGACGTGTTCCTCGTCATCGGCGCGAACATGGCCGACTGCCACCCGGTCCTGTTCCTGCGGCTGCTCGACCGGGTCAAGGCGGGCGCGAAGCTCATCGTCGTCGACCCCCGGCGCACGGCCACGGCCGACAAGGCCGACCTGTTCCTCCAGGTGGCCCCGGGCACGGACATCGCGCTCCTCAACGGCCTGCTGCGGCTCGTCGTGGAGGCCGGCGGGCTCGACGAGGAGTTCGTCGCCGAGCACACCGAGGGCTGGGCGGACGTCGAGGCGATGCTCGAGGACTACCCGGCCGACGAGGTCGCGCGCCTCACGGGCCTGGCCGAGACCGACCTGCGCACGGCGGCGGCGATGCTGGCGGGCGCGGGGAGCTGGGTGTCCTGCTGGACCATGGGGCTCAACCAGTCGACGCACGGCACGTGGAACACGAACGCGCTGGTCAACCTGCACCTGGCGACCGGCGCCATCTGCCGCACGGGCTCGGGCCCGTTCTCGCTGACCGGTCAGCCCAACGCGATGGGCGGCCGCGAGATGGGCTACATGGGTCCGGGCCTGCCGGGGCAGCGCACCGTGCTCGACGAGGACGACCGCGCCGTCGTCGAGGGCGTGTGGGGCCTGGACCCCGGGACGCTGCGCGCCGACTTCACGGGCCGAGGCACGGTCGACATGTTCGAGCGCATGGCTGCCGGCGAGATCAAGGCGTGCTGGGTCGTCTGCACCAACCCGGTCGCCTCCGTCGGGAACCGGCGCACCGTGATCGAGGGGCTCGAGCGGGCGGAGCTCGTGGTGACGCAGGACGCGTTCGCGGACACCGAGACGAACGCGTACGCCGACGTGGTGCTGCCCGGCGCGCTGTGGTCGGAGTCCGACGGGGTGATGATCAACTCCGAGCGGAACCTCACGCTCGCGCGCGCGGCCCTGCGACCGCCGGGCGACGCCCTGCCGGACTGGCAGCTCATCGCGCGCGTCGCGACCGCGATGGGGTACGACGGCTTCGACTTCGCCTCGTCCGAGGAGGTGTTCGAGGAGCTGCGCGCCTTCGCCAACCCCCGCACCGGCTACGACCTGCGGGGCGTCACCTACGACCGCCTGCGCGCCGGGTCGGTGCAGTGGCCGGCCGCCCCCGACGGGCCGCGCCGCAACCCCGTCCGCTACCTCAACGACGGCGTCAGCCAGCAGCTGCTCGAGCGCCCGGACGGCACGCGCCCGCGCCTGGCGTTCCCCACACCGTCGGGCCGGGCGCGGTTCCTCGCCCGTCCGCACCTGCCCGCCGCCGAGCTCCCCGACGACGACTTCCCGTTCGTGCTCAACACCGGGCGCGTGCAGCACCAGTGGCACACCATGACGAAGACGGGCAAGGTCGCCAAGCTGAACAAGCTCGCGCCGGGCCCGTTCGTCGAGATGCACCCGTCCGACGCGGCGGCGCTGGGGCTGGTCGACGGTGCGTCCGTCGAGGTCGCGTCACGCCGGGGCCGCGCCGTGCTGCCCGTCGCGGTGACCGACCGGGTGCTGCCTGGCGCCCTGTTCGCGCCGTTCCACTGGAACGACCTGTTCGGCGAGTACCTCGCCGTCAACGCCGTGACCAGCGACGCGGTCGACCCGCTCTCGTTCCAGCCCGAGCTCAAGGTGTGCGCGGTGGCGCTCACGCCGGTCGCGTCGCCGGCCGCCGATCCCGAGCCGCCGGCCGTCGAACCCGCGCCCCGCGACGACCTCACGCCGGGCGCGCGGGCGATCCGCGCGCTGGGTGCGACGCTCGGGCTCGACGCGTCGGAGGCTCCCGTGCTCGGCGAACGCGAGCGTCGCTACCTCGCGGGCTTCCTCGCCGGGCTCGGCGGGGGAGAGCCGGGTACGCCGGTGCTGCCGTCGACCGCGCCGCTGGACGCCGACCACGCGCTGTGGGTGGACGGGCTGCTCGCGGGGCTGTTCTCGCGGACGCCCCCGGAGGGCGGTGCGGCCGCCGCCGGACGTGCAGGCTCCGACGCGGCCACCGCCGTGCGCCAGGTGGTCGTGCTGTGGGCGTCCCAGACCGGCTCGGCCGAGGACCTGGCAGCGGCCGTGGCCGAGCGGCTCGTGGGCGTCGGTCTCGCGCCGCGAGTCGTCGCGATGGACGACTGCCTCCCCGCGGACCTGCCGACGGGGGCCGACCTCGTCGTGGTGACCAGCACGTTCGGCGACGGGGACGCGCCCGACAACGGCAGCGCGTTCTGGGAGGCCGTGGCGGCCGTCGACGCGCGCCGGCTCGACGGGTCGCGGTTCGCGGTGCTGGCGCTGGGCGACTCGAGCTACGACCGGTTCTGCGGGCACGGGCGCCGGCTCGACCACCGGCTCGAGGAGCTGGGCGCGACGCGGCTGGTCGAGCGCGTCGACTGCGAGCCCGGCGAGGACGACCGGGCGCGCGCGTGGATCGAGGCGGTCGCCACGGCGCTCGGTGGCTCACGGGGCGCCGAGCCCGTCCCGGTCGTCGCGACCCCGGACGTCCCTGCCGACGCGACCCGCCGGCACCCCGGCCTGGCACGGGTCGTCGGGAACCGTCTGCTGTCGCTGCCGGGCTCCAGCAAGGAGGTCCGCGAGATCGTCCTCGACGTCGCCGACAGCCCGCGTGCGGTCTCCTACCGCGCCGGCGACGCGATCGCCGTCCGGCCCACCAACTCGACGGCCCTCGTCGACGAGTGGCTCGCGGTCACCGGCTGGGATCCCGACCAGGTGGTCGACGTCGGCGGGAGCCCGTGGCCGCTGCGCTCGGCGCTGACCACGGAGCTCGACGTCAGCCGCGTCTCGACCGACCTGCTGGCGCTCGTCGCGGATCGGTCCGGGAGCAGCGAGCTGCGCCAGCTGCTGCGGCCCGGCAACGCGAGCGACCTCGCCCGCTGGACGTGGTGCCGGCAGGCGGTGGACGTCGTCGCCGAGCTGGCCCCCGACGTGCCGGCGGCGGACCTGGTCGGCGTGCTGCGTCGCCTCGCGCCGCGGCAGTACTCGATCTCGTCGAGCGCGCGCGTCTCGCCGGACACGATCGCGCTCACCATGTCCGTCGTCCGGTACGCCTCGCCGTCGGGTGCCGCGCGCGGCGGCATGTGCTCGACGTTCCTCGCCGACGCGCCCCTCGGGACCGTCGTGCCGGTGCACGTGCAGCCCACGTCGCACTTCCGGCCCCCGGCCCCCGACGTCCCGGCGATCATGGTCGGACCGGGGACGGGCGTGGCCCCGTTCGTCGGCTTCCTGGCCGACCGCGCGGCCGCGGGGCACACGGGCCGCAACTGGCTCTTCTTCGGCGAGCAGCACCAGGCGACCGACTTCTACTACCGCGAGGAGTTGTCGCGGATGCTCTCCGAGGGCACGCTCGACCGGCTCGCCACGGCCTTCTCGCGGGACCAGCGCGCCAAGGTCTACGTGCAGGACCGGATGCGCGAGCACGGCGCGCGCCTGTGGGAGTGGCTCGAGCAGGGCGCGTCGTTCTTCGTGTGCGGCGACGCCTCGCGGATGGCGAAGGACGTCGACGCCGCGCTGCGCGAGATCGTCGCGACGCACGGCGGGCTCAGCGCCGACGCCGCGGCCGCCTACGTGAAGGACCTCAGCGCGAGGCGGCGCTACGTGCGGGACGTGTACTGAGTCAGGTGACCGACACGCGGACGGTGTCGTAGCCGGTGGCGCCGTCGGGGATGACGTCGGCGGGCGTGCCCGTCTGGGGGCCGACCGGGTCCGACGCACGGACGAACAGGTCGTGCTGGCCGGCCTCGGCCTGCCACGTCCATGACCACTGCCGCCACGAGTCGATCCCGCCGTCGTCGGCGAGCGTCGCGTCGTTCCACGGCCCGTCGTCCACCCGGACCTGCACGCCCGTGATCCCGCGGTGCTGCGCCCACGCGGTGCCGGCCACGACGACCGGGCCGGCGGGCACCGACCCGCCGCTGGGCACCTCGATGCGGGACTGGGTCTTGACCGGGCCCTCGGGGGACCAGCCGCGGTCCGTCCAGTAGGACGTGGCGTCGGCGAACCGGGTGACCGTCAGCTCCGTCACCCACTTCGTCGCCGAGACGTACCCATACAGGCCCGGGACCACCATGCGCACCGGGAAGCCGTGCTCGACGGGGAGCGGCTCGCCGTCCATCGCGATCGCCAGCAGGGCGTTGCGGCCGTCGGTGAGGGCCGCGAGCGGCGTCGACGCCGTGAACCCGTCGACGCTGCGGGACAGCACCATGTCGGCGTCGCCGGTCGGCTTGGCGCGCGCGAGCACCTCACGGATGGGCAGGCCGAGCCACTTCTGGTTGCCGACGAGGTCGCCGCCCACCGGGTTGGAGACGCACGCGAGCGTCACCCAGGCCTCGACCAGGTCGGAGGCCAGCAGCTCGTCCCACGTGAGCGTGACCTCCTGCTCGACCATGCCGTGCACCCGCAGGCTCCACGTGCTCGGGTCCACCTGCGGCACCACGAGCGCGGTGTCGATCCGGTAGAACTCGTCGGCGGGCGTCTGCCACGGCCCCACGCCGTCCACGCCGACGTCGACACCCGCCGGGACCGGTGCCGCCGTCGTGCTCGGCCGCGGGATCGTGATCGCCGCGCGCGCCGCCTGGGCGCCGCGCGCACCCGCGCCGACCGCTCGGCCGATCACCACGCCGACCACCCCGAGCGCGCCGGCCGCGGCCGTGGCCTGCAGGAACGCACGACGCTCGGCGCCGACGGGCCGCGGTCGCTGCCCGGGCGCGCCGGGCAGTCGCCGCACCAGGGCGCGCAGGGTCATCAGGCCGGCGATCGCTCCGGCGACGCTCGGCAGCGCGGCCAGCGCTCCCGCGTCGGGCCGTCCCATCGCCGCGAGGCCGGCGGCAGCCCCCAGGACGACGACCAGCGTCGCGCCCCACGCCCACCGGCGCGCGGCGAGCACGCCGGCCAGCGCCGCGAGCGCGAGCAGGACCACCACCTCGCCGATGCCGAGCACGAGCTTGTCCGCGGTGCCGAACGTCGAGGCCGCGAAGTCCTTGAGCCAGGCGGGCGTGGCGTCGACGAACGCGGACCCGACGGCCACGAGGGGGTCGGACGTCGGGCCGGTCACCAGCGCGACGAGTGCCCCGACGCCGAGCGTGACCGCCCCCGCGGCCAGCCCCGCGAGCGCGGCGAGCCCGGTGTCTCGACGTGCTGCCATCGCTGCCTGCCTCCCGTGGTGACTGCTGGTCAGACTCTGCACTGCCGACGGCCCGATGTCGTCACCCATCCTCCGCGCGCCACCTGTGCATCTCTCGCAGGCACAACACCGACGCACGCGGCACCGATGCCGCGCCCCAGGTGGTCAGAGGGTCGCGGAGCTGAGCGACGAGGGGACGTGGTCGCCGTGGCCCTGGTCGACCAAGGTGGCGCGGACCCGTTCCGCCGCCGCGTCGAGGTCCGCTGCGGGCACGTCGGTGCGGGCGTTGCGGAACGACAGGCTGGCCTCGTCCCACGCGGGCAGCACGTGCAGGTGCAGGTGGGGGACCTCGAAGCCGGCCACCAGCAGCGCGGCGCGCGGCGCCGACCACGCCTGCTGCTGGGCCCGGCCGATCGTCTTCGCGACGGCGACCAGGTGGGCCAGCACGTCGTCGGGCGCGTCGGTGAGCTGCTCGATCTCCGCGCGCGGGACCACGAGCACGTGCCCGTCGGTGATGGGGGCGATCGTGCCGAAGGCCACGGCGACGTCGTCGGCCCACACGAACCGGCCGGGGATCTCGCCGTCGATGATCTTGGTGAACAGGGTGCTCATGGCGCCCACGCTAGTCAGGCGCGCTCGCGGGCGAGCCGCTGCAGCGCGAGCACCGTGTTCCAGTTCCGCGCCGTGCCCGAGCGGCCGACCGACTTCTCGATGAGGGGGAGCGTGAGCTTCGAGCGGCCGATGCCGTCGGGGAAGTAGGCGTACATCTCGTGGCCGGCGAAGGCGACCTTCTCGTTGCCGTAGGGCGCCGGGTCGAACGACGTGTCCGTCGGCGCGCCGTCCCAGCAGTACAGGACCAGGTGCGACGGGTCGGACGCGGCCTCGTCGGGGAACGGCAGCCGGTCCACGATCGCGTCCCACTGGGGGAGCGTGCGGGTCAGCACGGGCACGTCGAAGCCGAGCTCGTCGGACAGCGCGGCCGACAGGCCCGGGCCGACGCCGGCGACCGGCCCCGACGGCACCAGGACGAGGTTCCCGCTGTTCACATAGGTGGCGACCTCGGTGTGGCCGAGACCCTCGGCGGCGGCGCGCAGCTGGGCGGCCTTGATGGTGCGGCCGCCGACGTTGGCGGCCCGCAGCAGGGCGATCACGGGACTCATGCCCTCACTCTCACACCGGGCACCCACGCCGTGTGCGGGAAAGGTTCCTCCGAGGTAACGGAGCAGCACCCCCGGCGGAAACACGCCGTTCCTAGCGTGGGAGGCGCCCCCGGACCCCAGCCAGACGGAGCTCCCATGAACCAGCACCTCGTCGTCGTCGGCGGCGGCATGGTCGCGCAGCGGCTGGTCGAGGCGATGCGCGACCGCGACGCGGCCGGTGCGTGGCGCATCACGGTCCTGGCCGAGGAGCCGCGCCGGCCGTACGACCGCGTCGCGCTCACCAGCTACTTCTCGGGTCGCGACGCCGACGACCTCGCGCTCGGTGACCCCGAGCTCTGGTCCGACCCGCTGGTGACGCTGGTCCGCGACGACGCCGTGACGCAGATCGACCGGGAGGCCAAGACCGTCACGACGTCGCGGGGCCGGGTGGAGCACTACGACCACCTGGTGCTCGCGACCGGCTCGTCCGCGTGGGTGCCGCCGCTCGAGGGCGCCGACCTGCCGGGCGTGTTCGTGTACCGCACGGTCGACGACGTCGCCGCCCTGCGCGGCTACGTGGAGAAGCTGTCCGAGGACCGCGTGGTCAAGGGAGCCGTCCTCGGCGGCGGCCTGCTCGGGCTCGAGGCGGCCGGGGCGCTGCAGGCGCTCGGCGCGCGCACGACGGTCCTGCAGGTGGGCACCCACCTCATGTCGGCGCAGGTCGACCTCGGCGGCGGCGAGGCGCTGCGCCGGCTCATCAACCAGCTGGGCGTCGGGGTGCGGCTCAACGCGATGACCACCCGGATCCGCCCCCACCGCCGCGGCGGCGTGGGCCGCCTGGAGCTCGCCGACGGCGGCCGCGTCGACGCGGACGTCGTCGTGATCGCCGCGGGTGTCCGTCCGCGCGACGAGCTCGGCCGTTCCTCGGGGTTGACGATCGGCGAGCGAGGCGGCGTCGTCGTCGACGACACGTGCCTGACCAGCGACCCGGACATCTCCGCGGTCGGCGAGGTCGCCTGCATCCAGGGCGCTTGCATCGGGCTCGTCGCCCCCGGCTACGCCATGGCCGAGATCACCGCCGACCGGCTGCTCGGCGGAACCTCGGAGTTCCCCGGCGCCGACACGGCGACCAAGCTCAAGCTCTCGGGCGTCGACGTGGCCAGCTTCGGGGACGCGTTCGGCGAGACGCCCGGAGCGCTCGAGATCGTCTGGGCGGACCCGGTCGGCGGCGTCTACAAGAAGCTCGTCATGTCCGACGACGCCCGCACGCTGCTCGGCGGCGTGCTCGTGGGCGATGCCAGCGCCTACGCGAGCCTGCGCCCGATGCTCGGCCGCGAGCTCCCCGGCGACCCGGCCGCCTACCTGCTGCCCGAGGGTGGCGGGGGAGCCCCCGACCTCGAGCTCCCCGACGACGCCGCCGTGTGCTCGTGCAACAACGTCTCGGCGGGCACCATCCGCGGCGCGGTCACCGACCACGCGTGCACGGACCTCGGCGCGGTCAAGGCGTGCACCAAGGCGGGCACCAGCTGCGGCTCGTGCCTCCCGCTGGTCAAGAAGCTGGTGACCACCGAGCTGGCCGCGCAGGGCATCGCCGTGAGCACCGCGCTCTGCGAGCACTTCGCGCTGAGCCGCGCGCAGCTGTACGACGCCGTCCGGGTCTCCGGCGTGTCGTCGTTCACGCAGGTCATCGAGCGGTTCGGCACCCGCGCCGAGGGTCGCGGCTGTGACATCTGCCGACCGACCGTCGCGTCGATCCTGGCGACGACCTCGCCGGCGCACGTCCTCGAGGGCGAGCGGGCCGCGCTGCAGGACACCAACGACCACGTGATGGCGAACCTGCAGAAGGACGGCTCGTACTCGGTGGTGCCGCGCATCGCCGGCGGTGAGGTCACGCCCGAGGGGCTCATCGCGATCGGGGCCGTGGCCAAGGACTTCGGGCTGTACACCAAGATCACCGGCGGCCAGCGGATCGACATGTTCGGCGCCCGCATCGACCAGCTCCCGCTCATCTGGCAGCGCCTGGTCGACGCCGGGTTCGAGTCCGGCCACGCCTACGGCAAGTCCCTGCGGACCGTGAAGTCGTGCGTCGGGTCGACGTGGTGCCGGTTCGGCGTGCAGGACTCGGTGGCGCTCGCGGTCATGCTCGAGCTGCGCTACCGCGGGCTGCGGTCGCCGCACAAGATCAAGCTCGGGGTCTCGGGGTGCGCGCGCGAGTGCGCCGAGGCCCGCGGCAAGGACGTCGGCGTCATTGCGACCGACAAGGGCTGGAACGTCTACGTGGGTGGCAACGGCGGCTTCACCCCGCGGCACGCGCAGCTGCTGGCCGAGGACCTCGACACCGAGACGCTGGTCCGCACCATCGACCGGTTTCTCCTGTACTACGTGCGCACCGCGGACCGGCTGCAGCGCACGGCTCCCTGGATCGAGGACGTCGAGGGCGGTCTCGACGGCGTCCGGGCGGTCGTCCTGCAGGACTCGCTGGGCATCGCGGCCGACCTCGACGCCCAGATGGCCCGGCACGTCGACGAGTACGAGGACGAGTGGCGGGCCACCCTCGAGGACCCGGAGAAGCTGCGCCGGTTCGCCAGCTTCGTCAACGCGCCCGACACCCCCGACCCGTCGCTCGCGTACGTGCCCGAGCGCGGCCAGTCGCGGCCGGCGACGGCGCAGGAGAAGGACGCGGCCCGGCGCGGCGAGCCCGTGCTCGTCGCCGGCACCACCCTGGAGGTCCGCTCATGACCCTGCTGGAGACGGCCGTGTGGACCACGGTGTGCCGGCTCGACGACCTCGCCCCCGAGCGGGGCGCGGCCGCCCTCGTCGACGGCGAGCAGGTGGCCTTGTTCCGGCTGCTCGACGGCCGCGTGCTGGCCGTCCAGCAGCACGACCCGTTCAGCGACGCGCACGTGATCTCGCGCGGCATCGTCGGCTCGCGGTCCGTCGAGGGAGACGAGGTACCGACGGTCGCCTCCCCGATGTACAAGCAGGTGTTCGACCTGACGACGGGCCGCTGCCTGGACGTGGCGGGCAAGGAGCCCGCCCGCGACCTCGCACCCGACCTGCGCACGTGGCCGGTACGGGTGGGCGACGGGATCGTGGAGGTCGGGCGATGACGACGATGCTCGGGCTCCAGCTGACGGGCCGCCGCGTGCTGGTCGTGGGCGGCGGACCGGTCGCCGCGCGCCGCGTGCAGGCGTTGCTCGCCGACGCCGCGCAGGTGGTCGTCGTGGCACCCCAGCTCTGCGAGGCGCTGCGCGACCTGCACCGGTGGGGTCTGCTCGAGTGGCACGCGCGCGAGGTCGAGGACAGCGACCTCGACGGTGCCTGGTTGGTGCACACCGCCACCGGCGACCGCGGCACCGACGCCGCGGTCGTCGGCTGGGCGCAGGCCCGCCACACGTTCTGCGTCGACGCCGGCGCCGGGACCGAGGGCTCCGCCCGCACGCCCGCCACCACACAGCACGGCGACGTGCTGGTCGGCGTCGTCTCCAGCGGTGCACCGGACCCCCGGCGCACGGTCGCCGTCCGGGACGCGCTCGCGGAGCACCTGCGCGAGGGGCGCGTCGACCTCCGGCACCGGCGGTCCCGCCAGGGGCGCGTCGTGCTCGTCGGCGGCGGCCCCGGCGACGTCGGGCTGCTCACGCTCGCGGGGCGCCGCGCGCTCGCCGAGGCGGACGTGGTGGTCACGGACCGGCTCGGGCCGGTCGCCGTGCTCGACGAGCTCGCGCCGGGCGTGGAGATCATCGACGTCGGCAAGACGCCCGGGCACCACCCCGTCCCGCAGCACGAGATCGGCCGGATCCTGGTGGAGCAGGCGCAGCGCGGTCGCACGGTCGTCCGGCTCAAGGGCGGCGACCCGTTCGTGTACGGGCGGGGCGGCGAGGAGGTGCTCGCCTGCCGGGAGTCCGGCGTGGACGTGACGGTCATCCCCGGGGTGAGCAGCGCGTTCGCCGCACCGGCGGCCGCTGGCATCCCGCTGACGCACYGCGGCACGGTCGGGGCGGTGCACGTGATGAACGGGCACGACGGCTGGTCGGCCGCCGCGCTCACCGGCCTGCGGGACGCCTCGTGCACCGTCGTCGTGCTCATGGGGGTCAGCGCGCTGGGGGAGCTGGCCGCCGAGGCGCTCGACGCCGGGGCCGACCCGGCCACGCCGGTCGCGCTGGTCGAGGAGGGCACGCTGCCCGGGCAGCGGGTCACGCGCGCCCGGCTGGACGACGTCGTGGACGTCGCGGCGGCGGCCGGCGTGAAGGCTCCGGCGGTGATCGTGCTGGGTGCCGTCGCGGCGGCCGGCCTGCTCGAGCCTGGTGACGCGGCTCACATCTCCGGGCCGCCCGACGCAACCGTCCCCGGGCCCGTCACAATGGCGCCGTGAGCGAACCCATCGACCAGACCCTCGCGGGCCTCGTCGTGCTCATCACCGCCGACCGCCGCTCCGCGGAGCTCGCCGCCGCCCTGGGCCGCCGCGGCGCGACCGTCCGGCACGCGCCCGCGCTCGGCATGGTCCCGCACACCGACGACGCCGCGCTGCTCGAGGGCACCCGCTCCCTGCTGGCGGCCCCGCCGGACACGGTCGTCGTGACCACGGGCATCGGTTTCCGCGGCTGGATCGAGGCCGCGGACGCGGCAGGCCTGGACGAGCCGCTCGTGGAGATGCTGCGGGGCACCCGCATCGTCGCCCGGGGCCCCAAGGCGCGCGGCGCGATCCAGGCCGCCGGCCTCACGGCGGACTGGGTGGCCGAGTCGGAGACGAGCGCGGAGATCGCCGAGGTGCTGCTCGACGAGGGGGTCGCGGGTCGGGACATCGCCGTGCAGCACCACGGGGCCGGMGCGGACGGCCTCGACGAGGCGTTCGCCGCCGCCGGCGCCCGCGTGCGCAGCCTGGTCGTCTACCGCTGGGGTCCGCCGCCGGACCCGCAGGTGGTCGCGGCGTCGGTCCGCGCGGTCGCCGCGGGGGAGGTCGACGCTGTCGTCTTCACCTCCGCACCGGGCGCTGCCGCGTGGCTGGCGGCCGCCGACGATGCCGGCGTCACGGACGACATCGTCGCCCTGGCCCGGCGCGGCAGCGTCGTGATGGCGGCGGTCGGTCCGATCACCGCCAAGCCCTTGCTGGAACGCGGGATCGCCCCGCTCGTGCCCGACCGCGGGCGGCTGGGGTCGCTGGTCCGGGCGCTGGTCGGGCACTACGGCGGGCTGCAGGCGCTGCAGACCGTCGCCGGGCCCTTGCAGGTCCATCGCGGCACCGCCGTGCTCGACGGACACGTGCTCGCGCTGACCCCGACGGGCCTCGAGGTGCTCCGGCTGCTCGCCGCGGCCGGGGGCGCCGTCGTCCCGCGCGACCAGGTCCTCGCCGCGCTGCCCGGCGACTCGCGCGACCCGCACGCCGCCGAGGTCGCGATCGCGCGCCTGCGGGAAGCCACGGGTAGTCGGGTGCTCATCCGGACGGTGGTGAAGAGGGGATACCGTCTCCAGCTGGAGGAGGTCGGATGACGAACGCCCTGCACGCACGCGGCCCGGTCCCGGAGCGCCCTCGGACGGACCTCGACGGGCCTGTGCTCGTCGGCTGCTCCCACGGCACGGACGACCCGGACGGCCGCGCGGCCGTYCGGTCGATCCTCACCGGCGTCGCCGCCGCCCGACCCGACCTCGACGTGCGCGAGGCGTTCGTCGACGTGCAGCAGCCCGAGGTCGCCGACGTCGTCGCGCACGCGCTCGACGGCGACGCCTCGGCGGCGGTGGTCGTGCCGCTGCTGCTGTCCGTCGGCTTCCACGTCAAGGTCGACATCGCCCAGGCGGTCGACCAGCCCGGCGCCACGGCGGCATCCCCGCTGGGTCCCGACCCGCTCCTGGTCGACATCCTGGTGGACCGGCTGGAGGAGGCCGGGCTCGCCGACGACGACTCCGTGGTCCTGGCCGCCGCCGGGTCGACCGACCCCGCCGCCGCGCTGGCGGTCGAGTCCGTCGCCGCGGGCCTCGCCGACCGGTTGGTGCAGCCCGTGACCATCGGGTACGGCGCGGGCGCCGAGCCCCGCGTCCCCGCCGCGGTCGAGGCGGCGCGCGCGGACCTGCCCCCCGGCGGACGCGTGGTCGTCGCCTCCTACCTCCTGGCGCCCGGGTACTTCTATGACCGGGTGCTCGAGGCCGGTGCCGACGTCGTCGCCGCGCCGCTCGCGCCGGACGACCGGCTCGTGCAGATCGTGCTCGACCGCTACGACGCCGCGACCTGAGACAACGCTTGCCCCGGAGCCACCCCGGGGCCTAGGAACGGGGGATGCCCTCCGCCCTCCTCGCCCGGGCCTCTGCCCTCCTGCTGGCCTCGTCGGTCGTGCTGTTCGGTTGCTCCGCGTCGCCGGACGAGTCCCCGACGCCGACACCGTCGGGCGTCGCCGCATCGGTGCGCCCGGCCGACGTGCCGCTCTGCCTCCCGAAAGGCTCCACCGCGGTGGCGACCGGACCGGAGGACGACCCGACGCTCGTCGGCTACGCCGGCTCCGGCACGCACGGCGTCGTGCTGGCCCCGCAGAGCGACGGCCAGGTCTGCCAGTGGGCCCGGCAGCTCGCCCGCCTGGCGGACGAGGGGTACCTCGTCGCCACGTTCAGCTGGTCGGCCTCCGGCGAGCGCTCCTTCACGGACGCGGTCGACGTGCTGCACAGCCTCGGTGCGACGGACGTCGCCTTCGTCGGCGCCTCGAAGGGCGGCATGTACGCGGCCGCGCTCGCCGACGACCTCGACCCGGTGACGGTCGTCGCGCTCGGCCCGCCCGCGGAGTACGAGGGCCACGACGCGCGCTCGACGTCGAGCCGGTACACCGGGCCGCTGCTCGTGGTCGCGTCGACGGACGACCGCAACGTCTCGGCGCTCTCGTCGAAGCTCGTCTCCCGCGCCGACGACCCGAGCACCTTCCTCGAGCTCACTGGCAGCGCGCACGGCGTCGCGCTCTTCGCCGGCGAGCACCGCGCGCAGGTCGAGCAGGCGATCGACGACGCCCTCGCGTCGGCGTTCGCCGGCGGCTAGGCAGCACGAAGGCGTGCGACCCGGGCTGGGTCGCACGCCTTCGTCGTGCAGGGTCAGACGAAGCGGCGCCGCGCGAACGTCGCGAGGCCGATGCCCGCGGCGAACAGGACGATCGCCGCGATGAAGCGGCCGAGCGAGCTGACCCCGGAGCCGTCGGCCCCGGCGATGTCGATCGAGTAGGCCGTCGCGCCGACCGCGCCCGCGGGCGCCCCGTACGCCATGCCCTCGGCCGACGCCCGGTCGGCGCCCGCGCTCAGCACCGCGTACTTCACGCCGAAGTCCTCGGCCGTGTCCTGGCCGCTGACGACCACCTGCGACGTGCCCTCGTCGGACAGCTGCTGCGTGCCGTCGACCAGCTGCGGCGCGCCCTCGGCGGCCGTGTTGAGGCCGTCGGAGAGCTGGGTGGACCCGTCGGCCGCGGTGGCCAGGCCGTCGGAGAGCGCTCGGGAGCCGAGAGCCGCCCTGGCGATGCCGTCTGCGAGCTGCGACGAGCCGGTCGCGGCGCCCGCGAGACCCTGGGCGAGCGTCGACGAGCCCGTCGCTGCGTCCTGCAGGCCCGCGGACAGCGCGCCCGCACCGGTGTTGAGCTGGTGCGCCCCCACGCCGAGCTTCTGGAGCCCGGAGGCGAGGGTGCCGCCCCCGGCCGACAGCTGGCCGGTACCGCTCTGCATCGAGTGCACGCCTCCGCGGAGGGTGCCGTCCACCTTGGTGTCGTCGTCGTCACCGATGCCGACCGTGACGCCGGAGACGAGCTTAGTGACTCCGTCGTCGATCGCTCCGATACCTTCGATCACGCCGAGGACCTTCTCCCCGCTCGAGTCGGGAGGGCACATCGCGAGGTATCCGCTCAGGCCGCACTCGACCTGAGCGAGGCCCGGTCCAGCAATGTTGGCGAGCCTTCCCTGCAAGTAGGTCAGGCCCTGCTGCAAGTTGGCGGTCTTGCTCAGTTCCGGGCCGTAGAACGCCTTGCTCGTCGGGTCGCCGAGGTTGCTGGGATCGGCCAACGAGGCCCGACCGGCCGTGAGATCGGAGCCGAGCTTTGCCAGGACGAGCGCGGACGTGGGCGAGGCGGCCGGCATCGGGGGGAGGGTCGTCGGTCCGCACTCCGCGGGTCCGGCGCCACCGGCCGTGCCCTTGCTGATGACGTCGAGCATCGCGATCGCGCAGGTGAGCTGCTGGTACGCGCCAGGCGCCGTCGCGCTGGGGTTGTACACGCCTGTCGCGAGCTTGTTCAGCAGGTACGGCGCATTCGTGCCGACCTGGGTGCGCAGCTGGTCAACGCCATCGAGGAGTGTCCCGGGAGTGCCGACGGCTCCGATCTTCGTCTTGAGCAGCTCGAGCCCGCTGTCGAGATCGGCGCCACCGGACGCGACCTTGCCGTACATCGTTTCCAGACCGGTGTCGACCAGCGTGAGCCCGTCGCTGACCTGGGTGAGTCCGGACAGCAGCGCGGGAGCGTTCGACGTGGCCTGGTCCAGACCGGCATCGAGCTGCTGCGCTCCGGCAGCGAGCTGGGCGGCACCCGGCGCCGCGCTGTTGTTGAGACCCGCGGCAAGCTTCGCTGCACCCGGCGCCGCGTCGCCCTTGAGCCCCGCCGCGAGCTTCGCTGCGCCCGGGGCTGCCTCGCCGTTCAGACCGGCCGAGAGCTCGGCGGCGCCCGGCGCCGCGGAGTCGTTGAGTCCGGTCTGGAGCTGCGCCGCGCCGTCGCGCAGCTGGAGCAGGCCGGCGAGCAGCTGGGCCGCGCCGTCGTGCAGCTGCAGGACGGAGTCGTCGATCTGCAGGGCGCCGCCGGTGAGGTCGACGCCCTTCTGCGCGCCGGACTTGTAGCTCTCGGCCCCGCCCTTGAACGACGGGTAGTCGAGCGGCGAGACCGGCATGGACGTGAGGTTGGCCGACGGCACGACGCCGTGGCTGATCTTCGCGGTGTAGCCGAACTCGGCGGTCGCGGAGCCGATGGGCGGGAACAGGGTCATCTGGAACTGCATGCGCGTCCCGCCGTGCCCGTCGCCGGCCATGCCGGCCTCCTCGGACTGCACGTCGGTGAACGTGGAGGGCAGGACCGTGACCAGCTGGCCGATCATCGGGATGACGGTCTGGGCTGACGCGGTGGCCTGCGTGCCCGTGCCGTCGTCGTAGGTGACGTCCTGCGTCTTGCCGGTCGTGTTCGTGACCTTGTAGTGCACGGCGAGGGTGCCGCTCTTGCCGACGACCGCGCCGGGCTGCACGGGCTTGCCGTCGAGCGTGTACGTGACCTCGACCCGCAGCGGCAGGTCCTTGTCGTAGGTGCTCACCGAGCGTTCGCGGCGCTCGCCGTCGACGCTGAGGGTGCTCACGAGGTTGCCGTCGACGACCTTGTAGCCGCCGAAGCCGTCGAGGTTGCGCAGCCCCTTCGTCGAGACGGGGTTGGTCACGGTCGTCGTGCCGTGGCCGCTGAGTGCGAGCTGGTCGTAGACGCGCGCCTCCTGGAACGCGCCCGTGGCGGACAGGCGAGCCTGCACGGTCTCGGTGTTGGTCACGGCGACGTCGCCGGAGTCCGCCGCGAGCGCGGGGAAGCCGGCGGCGCACACGAGCAGGGGGATCAGGACGACGGCCGCGGCCGCCGTGGTGGTCGTGCGGCGCACGTCAGGCCTCCGGCTGGGGGTCGAAAGGACGGGTGGCGGGCAGGCCGCGGCGTGGGGCGGCGCGGGGTGCCTCGAAGTTCGCGGCGCCCTCGTACGCGGCGGCCGGCTGCTGCTCCTCGACGAACGGGGAGAGCTCCTCGGCGGCGCGCTCAGCCTCGCGGTCCTGCACGACGACGACGCCGAGCAGGGACGTCGCGAGGAAGCCGGCACCGGCGGCGAGCAGGATCGACGTCGCGGTGGTCGCCGAGGACGTGACGAACGCGGTCGGGTCCGCCGCGTAGGTGGCCTCGTACGCGCCGGCCATGGCGGCCGCGCCGAGCAGGGCCGACCACAGCGGCAGCCTGCCGCGCGTGAGCCCGGCGACCGCGAGGCAGAGCCCGAGGACGATCAGCACCGCGACGGCGCGGCCGGCGGCGGCGTCGGGCAGGGCCGCGGCGCGCAGCGCGTAGCCGAGCCACGCGGCGGCGAACCCGACGGCGAACCCGCCGGCGCGCTGGGCGGGGGAGCGGTCGGGCACGAGGCCGAGGGCCCCGCCGAGCGCGGCGCCGAGCAGGGCGACGCCCTGGAGCTCGGGGCCGGAGAACAGCACGATCGCCGTCGTGAGGAGTGCGAGGACGAGCCCCGCCAAGATGTGACGCTTCATGACCACCTCGTCGTGGTGACCGCCGGGCGGAGGGGACCGCCCGGTCGGTGCTGCCGGTAGATGGCCGCCCGAGAGGCCGCTGACCTGCGTCGTCGCCGTTGACGGTGCAGCTCGGCAGACTTCTCGGGCGGAACCAGGCGCTTGTCTACCAGCGCACAAAGCACCTGAGCCACGCGGTACTAGGTAAAACCGGACCGGTAGCAGGTACATCGTTATGGCGCCGTGACCTGAGTCACGTGCGCGGGCCTCAGAGGTAGCGCAGCGGGTCGAACTCGTCGAGCGGGATGATCCGGAGCCGGGGCAGCTGGACGTTGAACGCGGCGACGTCGCCCTCCAGGTCGAACGTCTCCAGACCGTGGGCGACGAGGGCCGACAGCTGCGTGCTGGTGAACTCGCGGAACGCGAGGAGCCCGACGCGGCGGTCGTCGTCGAGCACCAGCGACTCGAGCTCGGGCGCGAAGTCGCCGTCGTGGCTGGCGAGCAGCACGTCGCCGCCCCGGCCGGAGATGGCCTCGAGCGTGCGCTTGATGCCGATGTCGACGACCTTCTCGTACGACTCGCCCGACAGCGGGATCGGCTGGAAGCCGATGGCCAGCAGCGCCTGCACGAACGACATCGGGAGCGAGCCGTTGGAGGCGTTGAGGAAGAACAGCGCCTTCACCGGCTGGTTCCACGTCTGCTGCGCGAACGTCAGCACGCGCTCCCAGCGGGGCCGCTGCTCCGGGGTGGGTCGTCCGCCGAGGATCGAGGACCCGAGCGTCGCGTCGATGTTCTCGCCGTCCACCAGCAGGTAGGTGGTGCGCGGGGCCGCCTCGGTCGTCATCGCGCCAGCGTATCCGCAGGTGGCACGGACGGGCCCGGGTTCCCTAGGGGACCCGGGCCCGACGCGTCAGGCGTTGCTGCAGGTGGTCCCGTTCAGCGTGAACGAGGTCGGCGCCGTGTTGGTGCCCGTGTGCGAGCCGTTGAAGCCGATCTGCTGGCTGCCGCCGGCGGGGATCGAGCCGTTCCAGGCGGCGTTGGTCAGGGTGACGGCCGAGCCGGACTGCGTGGCCACCGAGCTCCACGCCTGCGTGATCGCCTGCCCCGAGGGGAACGTGAACCTCAGCGTCCAGCCGTTGATCGCGGCCGACGACGTGTTCTTCACGATGACGCTCGCCGTGAAGCCGGTGTTCCACTGGTTGACGCCGTAGGTGACCTGGCACCCGGCGCTCGGCGGGGTGGTGGGGGTCACCGGGGGCGTCGTCGGCGTGACCGGCGGGGTCGTGGGCGTCACGGGCGGGGTGCTCGGCGGGACCTGGCCGAAGGCCGACGCGATGGCGTCGTAGGCCGGCTTCTTGGCGTAGCCGGCGTCCCAGACGAGCGCCGCGCCCTGGCCCGGGAAGGTGTCCGGGACCCACGAGTACTTGTCGGTGATGCCCCAGATGGTCACGCCCTGGCAGCGGGTGACGCCGAGGCAGGCCTGGAAGACCTTCTTGTAGTCGGCGGCCTGGTTCGCGAGCTTGGTGGCGTCCGACGGCGTGGTCATGCGGATGTCGAGCTCGGTGATGCGGACGTCCACGCCGAGGTCGGCGAAGCGCTGCAGGTTGGCCTGCAGGTCCGACGGCACCTGCCCGACGATGAGGTGGGCCTGGAAGCCGACGCAGTCGATGGGGACGCCGCGGGACTTGAAGTCCTTGACCAGGTTGTAGATCGCGGTGCTCTTCGCATTGATGCCGTCGGTGTTGTAGTCGTTGATGCAGAGCTTGGCGCCCGGGTCGGCGGCGCGGGCGGTCCGGAACGCCGTCTCGATGTACCCGTCGCCCAGCTTCTGCTGGAAGGGCGAGTCCCCGCGGCGGGCGCCGTTGTCGGCGAAGGCCTCGTTGACCACGTCCCACGCGACGACCTTGCCCTTGAAGTGCGTCGCGACATTGGTGATGTGGTTCGTCATCGCGGACTGCAAGGCGGTGCCCGACAGGTTGCTGACCCAGCCGGGCAGCTGGGAGTGCCAGACCAGCGTGTGGCCGTAGACCTTCTTGCCGCTCGTCGCGGCGTAGCTGACGACCTGATCGCCGGAGCCGTAGCTGAACGAGTTCTGCGACGGCTCGGTCGCGTCCCACTTCATGGCGTTCTCGGGGACGACGAGCGTGAACTCGCTGTCGGCGATCGACCTGTACGCCGACTCCGAGAGCCGGTCGGGTGCGAGCGCGAAACCGACGTCCTTGCCGGCTGCCGTCGCCAGGTCCTTGAGGGTCGAAGCCGCCTGGGCGGGGATCGCGATGGCGGCGCCCACGGCGATGGTCGCGGCGAGCGCGACGGCCGCGGTGCGGAGCGCCGAGCGGCGGGGGGTGGGTACGACGGGCATAGGGGTTCCTCCTCGTTGAGCCAGTGCCGGATCGCAGAGTGGTCGCCGCACGCGTGGGGCCGCGAGGTGCCGAAGCGTTTCAGCAGCGCCCGGGCCGGTGTTTCGATACAGCAGCGGAACAGGAGCCGTCGAAGGCGCGTTGAGGTCGATACGTTTGCATGAACCGACAGGGACGAGGGGCGTTTTCGATGGACGACGGAGCACGGGAGCTCCCCGGCACGCGCGAGGCCGCCGAGGCGTGGGAGTCGTTGTTCCGGGCCCAGGTCGCCCTCATGCGCCGGTTCCAGCGCGACGACGTCTGGGGCGACCTGACCATCCGCGAGTACGACGTCCTCTTCACGCTCTCGGGCTGCCCGGACGGGACGGCTCGGCTCAAGGAGCTCGGGGAGGGCAGCCTGCTGACCCAGCCCAGCCTGTCGCGGATGGTCGAACGCCTCGAGGCCGCCGGGCTGGTCACGCGCCGCCCGGTTCTCGGCGACGCCCGCGGCGTGGCAGTGAGCCTGACCGCGGAGGGGGCGCGGGTGCAGCGCGAGATCGGCCGGCGGCACGTGCGCTCCATCCGGCGGTTCGTCGGCGGAGCCCTGGACCGCGAGGAGCTGGCGACCCTGCAGGGGCTCACCGACAAGCTGCGCGCGGCCCAGGCACGGATCCCGGACCCGTCCTAGTGCGTCAGACCCGCAGAGCGCGCAGCTCCGCAGCGACCACGGTCGGTGCGGGGCGCGCGGCCGGGTCCTCCGCGGTCATCGCGCGCAGCAACCGCGTCCAGTCCCGGCCGACGTGCCCCGGGATGTGGACGGGCTCGAGCAGGCGGGCGAGGGCGCTGCTCAACGGGTCGCCCGGGTACGCGCGCTCGCCCGTCAGGCACTCGAGCAGCACGAGGCCGAGCGAGTAGATGTCGCTCGCCGGGCCTGCCGGCACGCCCAGCGCCTGCTCGGGACTCTGGTAGCCCGCGGTGCCGGACGTCCCGCGCTGCGCCGGCGCCGCGCTCGCGGTGGTCACCGCGATGCCGAAGTCGGCGAGCACCACCGGGAGCCAGGGCGCGTCCCGGTGGCCGCTCTCGGCCCGGTCGGTGGCGACGAGGACGTTCGACGGCTTGACGTCCCGGTGCACCACCCCGGCGGCGTGCGCGTGGTCGAGCGCGAGCGCGAGCTGGCGCCCCACGTCGGCGGCCAGGCCCGGGGCGAGCGGTCCGTCGGCGATGGTGTCGCGCAGCGTCCGCCCGTCGACGAGCTCCATGACGAGGAACGCGACCGGGCCGACGTCCGGCATCACGTCGGCGCCGACGTCGAGCAGCGCGACGAGGCTGGGGTGCGCGAGGGACGACAGGACCCGGGCCTCGTGGGCGTAGCGGCGGATCTCGTCCGGGGAGGCCGAGCCGAGGGCGAACAGCTTGAGCGCGACGGCGCGGTGGAGCCGCGCGTCCGTGGCCCGGAAGACCTCGCCCGACCCACCCCGGCCGAGCTGCTGCTCGAGGTGGTAGCGCCGGCCGAGCGCGGGGCTCGCCGACGGGCTGGGCTCGGGCTCGGGCACGTGGACCTGTCTCTCGGGTGTCGCGTCGGACGGCTCGGATCGGCGCGCCCGGCAGCACCGACGGTAGAAGGACGTCGCGGGCGGCGCACCTGGAGGTGGCGTGGGCTCGCGCGAACGGGTGACGCGACTCGTCCACCGTTTGCAGCCGATTGCAAGCGACTTGCAGTCGGCGACTGTAGAGTGACGCGCATGTCACGGCGACTCGCAGAGGTGGCACGCAAGGTCGGCGTCTCGGAGGCGACCGTCAGCCGCGTGCTCAACGGTAAGCCCGGCGTCTCGGAGTCGACGCGCGAGGCCGTGCTCACGGCGCTCGACGTGCTCGGCTACGAGCGGCCGACCAAGCTGCGCGGCGAGCGCGCCCGGCTGGTGGGGCTCGTCCTGCCCGAGCTGCAGAACCCGATCTTCCCGGCGTTCGCCGAGGTGGTCGGCGGGGCGCTCGCGCAGCAGGGGTTCACACCGGTGCTGTGCACCCAGACCGCCGGCGGCGTGTCCGAGGCCGACTACGTCGAGCTGCTGCTCGGCCAGCAGGTCTCGGGCATCGTGTTCGCCGGCGGGCACTACGCCCAGCGCGACGCGACCCACGGCCACTACGAGCGGCTCACGGGGCGCAACCTGCCGGTCGTCCTCATCAACGCCTCCATCGAGGAGCTCCCGTTCCCGCGGGTGTCCTGCGACGACGAGGTGGCGATCGAGCAGGCCATCGGCCACCTGGCCTCGCTCGGCCACACGAAGATCGGCCTGGTCCTGGGCCCGGTCGACCACGTGCCGTCCGAGCGCAAGCTCCGCGCCGCCCAGGCGATCACGCAGCGCCTCGGCCTGGTCCTCGAGCCGAACCAGGTGGTCCGCAGCGCGTACTCGCTGGAGAGCGGCCAGGCGGCGGGCAACCGGCTGCTGCGCGAGGGCGTCACCGGGATCGTCTGCGCGAGCGACCCGCTCGCCCTCGGCGTGATCCGGGCGGCCCGGCGCGCCGGGCTGCGGGTGCCCGACGACATCTCGGTGGTGGGCTACGACGACTCCGCCTTCATGAGCTGCACCGAGCCACCGCTGACCACGGTGCGCCAGCCCATCGAGCCGATGGGCCGCGCCGCGATCGACCTGCTGGTCAGCCAGATCCACGGGGGAGCGGTGCCGCAGGACGAGCTGCTCTTCGAGCCCGAGCTCGTGGTGCGCGGCTCGACCGGCCCCGCTCCTGCGCAACCGGTGTCGGTCGCGGACTGAGCACCAGGACGGCCCCTCGAGGCCTCGTCCCACCCGTCCGGGGTGGGGCGGGGCCTTCGTCGTCTCGCGTCTGTCATCGAGATTCGGTGGCGCCTCGGTCACACTTCGATAACTCTCCTGTCAGTTTCTTGCGTGGTTCTCGTCGCGTCCTTTAGTGTCTGGAACGCGACGCCGACGTCTCGTGAGGCCTTCCCGGGCCGCGGAGCTCGTCGCGGCGCGTGAGACCGGACACCAGGCCCCGTCGACGACGACGGCCCACGAGAGACGAGACCCGAGTGGCGCAGGCTCAGCCGCAGACCGACCCGCAGTGGTGGCGTGGCGCAGTGATCTACCAGGTCTACCCGCGCAGCTTCGCCGACGGGAACGGTGACGGCACCGGTGACCTGGCCGGTCTGCGCGCCCACCTGCCGTACCTGCGGGACCTCGGGGTCGACGCGATCTGGGTGACCCCGTGGTACGTGTCCCCGCTCGCCGACGGCGGGTACGACGTCGCCGACTACCGCGCGATCGATCCCGCCTTCGGCACGCTCGAGGAGGCCGAGCAGGTCATCCAGGAGGCCCTCGCCCTCGGCATCCGGACCATCATCGACGTCGTCCCCAACCACGTGTCCGACCAGCACGAGTGGTTCCAGGCGGCGCTCGCCGCCGGTCCCGGCTCGCCGGAGCGCGACCGGTTCTGGTTCCACCCCGGCAAGGGCGAGCAGGGCGAGCAGATCCCGACGCACTGGGTCTCCGACTTCCAGGGCAGCACGTGGACGCGCACGACCAACCCCGACGGCACGCCCGGCGAGTGGTACCTGCACCTGTTCGCGCCGCAGCAGCCGGACGTCAACTGGTCGCACCCGGAGGTGGTCGAGGAGTTCGAGTCGGTGCTCCGGTTCTGGTTCGACCGGGGCGTGGCGGGCATCCGCATCGACTCCGCCGCGCTGCTGGTCAAGGATGCCTCGCTGCCCGAGGTCCCGCCCCAGCCCGGACCGGGCGAGCACCCGCACGTCGACCGCGACGAGCTGCACGACGTCTACCGGGGCTGGCGCGCCGTGGCGGACTCGTACGAGGGCACGCGGGTGCTCGTCGGCGAGGTCTGGCTCCAGGACAAGGCCCGCTTCGCGCAGTACCTGCGTCCCGACGAGATGCACACCGCGTTCAACTTCGACTTCATGGCGCGACCCTGGGACGCCAAGCAACTGCGGGAGTCGATCGACATCACGCTGGCCGCACACGGTCCCGTCGGGGCGCCGGCCACCTGGGTGCTCTCCAACCACGACGTCACGCGCCCGGTGACGCGGTACGGGCGCGACGACACGTCGTTCGCGTTCACCGCCAAGCGCTTCGGCACGCCGACCGACCTCACCGTCGGCCTGCGCCGGGCGCGCGCGGCAGCCCTGCTCACGGCCGCCCTGCCGGGCTCGCTCTACATCTACCAGGGCGACGAGCTCGGGCTGCCCGAGGCCGAGGACCTGCCGCTCGACGTGCTGCAGGACCCGATGCACTTCCGTTCCGAGGGCGTCGACCCCGGCCGCGACGGCTGCCGCGTGCCGCTGCCGTGGTCCGGCACGTCGTCGCCCTACGGGTTCAGCCCCGACGCCTCCACGGCCGAGCCGTGGCTGCCGCAGCCGGCCGTCTGGGCCGACCTGACCGTCACGGCACAGGAGGCCGACCCCTCGTCGACCCTGCACCTGTACCGCGACCTGCTGGCGATCCGCCGCTCCGAGCCCGCCCTGGGCGACGGTCCGATGACGTGGATCGACTCGGCCGACGACGTCCTCGCGTTCGCCCGTGGCGGGCTCGTGTGCGTCGTGAACCTGGGCGACGAACCCGCCGCCCTGCCCGCCCACACCGATGTCCTGCTCTCGAGCGCCCCGCTCGACGCAGGTCTGCTGCCGCGCGACACCGCCGCGTGGCTGCGCACCCCCGCCTGACCCGACCGCACCACCGCTGGACCCCGCTAGACCCGTACTGATCCCGACCGCAGAAAACGATCGCGACCTGGCACCCTGTCAGGGGCGTTCCCTCACGAAGGAGTGACGATGAGGTCCTCACGCACCACCGCGCTCACCATGGCCGGTGTGCTCTCGATCGGCCTGCTGGCCGCGTGCAGCGACGACACGCCCTCGGGCGACTCGTCGTCCGCCGGCGGCGACCAGGTCACCATCACGGTCGCCGGCCTGCAGCCCGGCGCCGAGCAGACGGCTGTGGACGCGCTGAACGAGCGCGTCCAGCAGTTCGAGGAGAAGTACCCGAACATCAAGATCGAGACGCAGGAGTACAACTGGCTCGCGTCGACCTTCGCGGCCGACCTCGCCGGTGGCACCCTGCCCGACGTCTTCGAGGTGCCCGCCACGGACACCAAGGTGCTCATCCAGAACGGTCAGATCGCGGACATCGACGCGCAGGTCAAGCAGCTGCCGTACGCGGACGACTTCAACAAGGAGGTCCTCGCGGCCGGCCTGAGCGACGACGGGAAGGTGTACGCGGTCCCCGCCAAGTCCATCTACGCCGTCGCGCTGCACTACAACCGCAAGCTGTTCACGGACGCCGGGCTCGACCCCGACAAGCCGCCGACGACGTGGGACGAGGTCCGGGCGGACGCCAAGACCATCCACGACAAGACCGGCGTGCCGGGCTACGCGATGATGGCGCTCGACAACGCGGGCGGCTGGCAGCTGACCGCCGCGGCCTACTCGCGCGGCGGCCGCACCCAGGTGCTGGACGGCGACAAGTACAAGGCCACGCTGACCGACCCGGCCGTCAAGGAGTCGCTGCAGTTCCTGGGCGACCTCAAGAAGGACGGCTCGCTGCTGGAGAACACCCAGCTCGGCTGGGGCGACGTCAACTCGGGCTTCGCGGCCGGGCAGTTCGCCATGTACACGTCGGGCTCCGACATCTATACCGCGCTGGTGCAGAACAACGGGGTCACCGCGGACAACCTGGACTACGGGCTGACCGCGCTCCCCACCGAGGGCGACGACTCGGGCACGCTCGGCGGCGGTACCTACGCCGCCGTGGCGCCGAAGGCGACGGACGAGGAGAAGGACGCCGCCGTCAAGTGGATCGACTTCTGGTACCTGTCCAAGCTGGTCGATCAGGACCAGGCCGTGGCGGACGCCAAGATCCTCGCGGAGCAGGACCCGCCGCAGGCGGTGGGCACCCCGACGCTGCCGATCTTCAGCAAGGACCAGTACACGAAGTCGCTGGGCTGGATCAAGGACTACGTCAACGTCCCGCTGGACCACATGACGGGCTACACCGACGTCATGTTCACCCAGCCGGTCATCCCTGAGGCCGCTCGCGCGACGCAGGAGACCTACGGGCTGCTGTTCCCGATCGTGCAGGCCGTGATGACCGACCCGAGCGTCGACCTGGACAAGCTCCTGGCCGATGCGAACGAGCAGTCGCAGGCCCTGATCGACCAGGCCGGCTGACACCGGCGAGGTGCCCGGCCCGGGTCCGTCCCCGGGCCGGGCACCTCGACCCGTCCAGCCGGTCCAGCACAACGACGACACGCACCGAGAGAAGGACCGCATGACCACCGACACCGCCGTCGAGCGACCGACGAGGAGACGTACCCCGGCCACCTGGGTCCGTGGCGGCGGCTTGAGCACCCTCGTGTTCGCGCTGCCGATGCTGGTGATCTTCGGGGTGTTCTCCTGGGCGCCCATCGTCAAGGCCGTCGTGATGAGCTTCCAGAAGACGAACCTCATCGTGACCTCGTGGGTGGGGCTGGAGAACTTCCAGCGCGTCTTCGCCGACCCGGTCCTGCCCATGGCCATCCGCAACACCGCCTACTTCGCGCTGCTGGCGCTCATCTTCGGGTACCCCGTGCCGCTCATCGCCGCGGTCCTGATGAGCGAGGTGCGCCGCGCCAAGGGCCTCTACTCGGCCCTGGCCTATCTGCCGGTCGTCGTCCCGCCCGTGGTCGCCGTCCTGCTGTGGAAGTTCTTCTACGACCCGCGGCCCGAGGGCGTGTTCAACACGATCATCGGCTACGTCGGGATACCGCCCCAACCCTGGCTGCAGAGCGCGACGTCGGCCATGCCGTCGCTCGTGCTCGAGGCCACGTGGGCCGCGGCCGGCGGCACCGTGATCATCTACCTGGCCGCGCTGACCGCCGTGCCGACCGAGCTGTACGACGCCGCCGAGGTCGACGGCGCCTCCGTCTGGGGCAAGATCTGGCACGTCACGATGCCGCAGCTGCGCGGCGTCCTGCTCATCACGTTCATCCTGCAGATCATCGGGACCGCCCAGGTGTTCCTCGAGCCGTACCTGTTCACCGGTGGTGGTCCCGCGAACGCGACGATCTCCGTGCTCCTGCTGGTGTACCGGTACGCGTTCCAGAACAGCCTGGGCGGCAACTACGGCATGGCGACGGCGCTGTCCCTCATGCTCGCCGCGTTCCTCGCCGTGATGTCCCTGATCTACTTCCGCCTCACCCGCAGCTGGAGCACCTCGTGACGACGACCACCCCGTCCCTGCCGGAGGCGGTGCTGCCCACCGAGGTCCCGACCGGGCCCGCGGAGGGCGTGCAGACGCCGCCCCCCGAGGAGGACCGCACCGCGGTCTCCACCGCCGACTGGCGACGCCCCCGCGTGCGGCACACGTGGAACACCATGCACGTGCTGCTGCTGATCCTGCTGATCGTGTGGTGCGTCGGGCCGCTCCTGCTGCTCGCCAAGTTCGCCGTCACCCCGACGCAGGACATCCTGCGCACGCCGCTCGCGATCTTCCCCAACGGCATCAAGTGGTCGAACCTGCACGACGCCTGGTTCGACATCGACATCAGCAAGTACTTCGTCAACACCGTGGTGCTGGCGGCCGGGTCGTGGGCCTCGCAGATGCTCGTCGCGACCACCGGCGGGTTCGTGCTCTCCGTGCTGCGACCGCGGTGGGCCCGCTACGCCCAGGGCCTCGTCCTCGCGACCCTGTTCGTGCCGGCCGTCGTCCTGCTGGTGCCGCTCTACCTGATCATCCTGCACCCGCCCCTGGTCGATCACTCGCTGGTCAACTCGTACTGGGCCGTGTGGCTCCCCGCCGGTGCCAGCGCCTTCAACGTGGTGCTCGTGGCTCGGTTCTTCGACAACCTGCCGCGCGAGATCTTCGAGGCCGCCCGGGTGGACGGGGCCGGACCCTTCCGGCTCTTCTGGTCGATCGTGCTGCCCATGAGCAAGCCGATCCTCGGCGTGGTGTCCGTGTTCGCGGTCATCGCGTCCTGGAAGGACTTCCTCTGGCCGCTGCTCGTCCTGCGCAACCCGGACCTGCAGCCGCTGTCCGTCCGGCTGCCGTCGCTGGAGGCGACCACCGACAAGGGCACGCTGATGGCCGCCTACGGCATCGCGACCGTCATCCCGATCCTCATGTTCCTGGTCTTCCAGCGCATGTTCCTGCGTGGCGCCGGGCTCGGGGGTGCCGTCAAGGGCTGAGCGTCCGCAGCGTTCGCCCGTCCCGACGCCCGGTGGTGCAGGTCGCCGCCGGGCGTCGGCGCATTTTCTGACACCGCGTCTCGACAATCTCACGGGCCGGTCCGGCCGCTCGCCGCGAGGGCGCCGCGCGGCCGGTGCGATGATCGGACGGTGGCCCCTGACACCGCCCTGAGCACCCGCACGTCGTCGTCCGAGACCAGCGCCGTCGCCCCGTACGACGCTCTGCTGCTCTTCTCGTTCGGCGGCCCGGACGGTCCCGACGACGTCCTGCCGTTCCTGCGCAACGTCACCGCCGGCAAGGGGATCCCCGACGAGCGCCTGGCGGCCGTCGCCGAGCACTACCACCACTTCGGCGGGGCTAGCCCGATCAACGGGCAGAACCTGGCGCTGCAGAAGGCGCTCGTCGACGAGCTGGCCCACCGCGGGATCGACCTGCCCGTGCTGTGGGGCAACCGCAACTGGGAGCCGTACACCCGCGACGCCCTCGCGGCCGCCCACGCCGACGGCGCCCGGCGGATGGTCGCGCTCGTGACCAGCGCCTACTCGTCGTACTCCGGGTGCCGGCAGTACCGGGAGAACCTCTGGGCCTCGCTCGACGAGCTCGGCCTCGACGTGGGGCTCGGCGAGGGCGAGCACCCGCTGGTCGTCGACAAGGTGCGCTCGTACTTCAACCACCCCGGGTTCGTGCAGGCGAACGTCGACGCGGTGACCGAGGCCTTCGAGTCGCTGGGTCGCGACGCCCGCCTGGTGTTCGTCACGCACTCCATCCCGGACACGATGGAGGAGGCGTCGACGGTCAGCGGCGCGTCCTACAGCGCGCAGCACCGCGACGTCGCGGCCACGGTGGCCGCCGCGGTCGAGCAGCGACTCGGTCGGCCCGTGACGTGGGACCTCACGTACTGCTCGCGCTCCGGCCCGCCCACCCAGCCGTGGCTCGGGCCCGACGTCAACGACCACCTGGCCACGCTCGCGGCCGAGGGGGTGCAGGCCGTCGTGCTCTCGCCCATCGGCTTCGTCTCGGACCACATGGAGGTCGCCTTCGACCTCGACACCGAGGCGCTGGYCACGGCCGCGGAGCTCGGGCTCGCCGCCGTCCGCGCGGACACCGTCGGCACCCGGGAGCCGTTCGTCCGCGGGCTCGTCGACCTCGTGCTCGAGCGCGCCGCGCTGGCCCGGCACGACGACGCGTCCGGCGCGGCGCCCGTGACGGACGACGTCGCGGCCGACGCCGCCGCCCGGCCCGTGGACGAGGCGACGGTCGGCGACCTGCCGCCGTGGCGGTCCGTGTGCCGCCCGGGCTGCTGCCAGATGCGCGCCGGCCAGCCCACGGGCATCCCCGCCGCCTGCTCGACCGACCCCTGGTCCTGACCCTTCACCTTGGAGCACCCGCGATGACGCACGACGCCGAGACCCTCAACGCCACGGTGCGGTACACCATGTGGACCGTCTTCGCGCTCGAGGAGGTGCTCCCCGAGGACGACGACGAGCGCGCCGAGCTCATCGCCGCCGCGCAGGCCGCGGTGGCCGCCGACGGGCTCGTGATCCGGGGCTGGTACGACGTCGCCGGGCTGCGGGCGGACGCCGACCTCATGGTGTGGTGGCACGCCGAGACGGTCGAGGAGGTGCAGGGCGCCTACCAGCGGCTGCGCGCCAGCGACCTCGGCCGCCACCTGCTGCCCGTGTGGTCCGTGGTCGGCCTGCACCGGCCGGCCGAGTTCAACCGGTCGCACGTCCCCGCGTTCCTCGCGGGCGAGCCGGCCGGCGACTACATGACCGTGTACCCGTTCGTCCGCTCGTACGACTGGTACGTGCTGCCGGAGGACGACCGCCGCCGGATGCTCGTCGAGCACGGCCAGGCGGCCCGCGGGTACGCCGACGTCCGCGCCAACACCGTCTCGGCGTTCGCCCTCGGCGACTACGAGTGGATCCTCGCGTTCGAGGCACCCGAGCTGCACCGCATCGTCGACCTCATGCGCGACCTGCGCGCCACCGACGCCCGCCTGCACGTCCGCGAGGAGGTGCCCTTCTACACGGGCCCGCGCGTGACGCTCGAGACCTGGGCGGACCGGCAGCCCCGCGGCTGACCCTCGGGTGACATCATCGGGACATGGTCGATCTGGCGGGTACCTGGCGGTTCACCGCGCTCGAGGGCGCCGAGGTCGACGGGCCGCGACGCGCCACGCCGTGGCTGACGTTCGACGGTGACGGCGTCGTGTTCGGCATGGCGGGCGTCAACCGGGTCCGGGGCACGTGGGAGCTGGCCGGTGACACGTTGACCTTCGGTCCCGTCGTCTCGACGCTCATGGCGGGCCCGCCGGACGCCATGGCCTGCGAGCAGCAGGTGTTCCGGCTGCTCGGCGCGCCGCTCACGGTGTCGACGCCGGACGACGAGACCCTCGCGCTGGTCGGCACGGGCTCGGCGCGGCTGGTCAAGGACCCGACGGCGGGCGACCGGCCCGTCTGACGCGCCGTCAGGCGGCGGCCGCGAGGCCCGGCCATCGCTCGGCCACCTGCGTCAGGGTGTGCACGCGCGTGGCCGTGTCGTAGGCGGTCCCGGTGATCATGAGCTCGTCGGCGCCCGTCCGCTCCACCAGCGCGGCCAGCTCCTCGACAGCGCGGTCGGCTGTCGTGGCCACCTGGGTGCCGGGCACCCGGGCGAAGAAGTCGGCCGCGGCGGCGGGGTCGAGGGCCGCGAGCTCCCGAGCGGCGTCCTCGGGCGAGACGATCGGTCCGAGCGGCCGGCCGGTGCGCAGCGAGAGGGCCATGACACGACTGGGACCGGCCAGGTAGGCGGCCTCGTCGTCGGAGTCGGCCACCAGCACCGACGCCGAGACCATGAGGCGCGGCACGTCGAGCACGGGCGACGGCCGGAAGGCGCGTCGGTACGCGGCGGCGGCCTCGAGCGTGTGGCCCGTGTTGAAGTGGTGCGCGTAGCTGAACGGCAGCCCCAGCTCGCCGGCCAGCTGCGCGCTGAACGAGCTCGAGCCCAGCAGCCAGACCTGCGGGGTCGACGTCGCCGCCGGCGTCGCGGACAGGCGCGTCGCGCGCAGGGACGGCGACCGACCGGGCAGCTGCTGCCCGAGCAGGGCGAGGACGTCGACCACCTCGGCGGGGAAGTCGTCGGCACCCAGGCCCTCGACCGTGCGCCGCAGCGCCGCCGCGGTCATCGGGTCGGCGCCGGGGGCGCGGCCGATGCCCAGGTCGATGCGGTCCGGGTGCAGCGCCTCGAGCATCGCGAACTGCTCCGCCACCACGAGCGTCGGGTGGTTCGGCAGCATGACGCCGCCCGAGCCGACGCGGATGCGGTCCGTCGCCGAGGCGAGGTGCGCGAGCAGCACGCCCGGCGACGTCGAGGCGACGGCCGGCATCGCGTGGTGCTCCGCGACCCAGAACCGCGCGTAGCCGGCGGCGTCGGCGGCGCGGGCCAGGGCGGTCGTCGCGGCGAGCGCGTCGGCGGACGACTGCCCGACGGCGACGGGCGAGGTGTCGAGCACGGACAGGGGCACGGGGTTCGGACGAGTCACCTCGTTCGCAACACCCGTGCCCCCGCCCGTACTCCCGCTCACGGGATCAGGGGTACAGCCCCCGGATCTGGTGCGCCTCGGCGACGCGTCGGACCCCGATGGTCAGGGCGGCGTCCCGCAGCGAGATGCCCTCGGCCCCGGCCAGGGCCGCGACGGCCCGGTGCGCGGACACCATGCGGTGCTCGAGGCGGTCCTCGATCTCCTGCTCGGTCCACCAGTACGCCTGGTTGGCCTGCACCCACTCGAAGTACGACACGACGACGCCACCCGCGTTGGCGAGGATGTCGGGCACCACGACCACGCCGCGCTCGGCGAGCACCCGGTCGCCGTCGTGCGTGGTGGGGCCGTTGGCGGCCTCGACCACCCAGCGGGCCTTGACCCGACCGGCGGCGTCGGCGTCGAGCACGCCCTCGACCGCCGCCGGGATGAGCACGTCGACGTCGAGCGCGAGGAGCTCCGTGTTGTCGATGGGGGAGCCGCCCTCGAAGCCGGTGACCGTCCCGGTCGCCTCCACGTGCCGCACCAGCGCGACGATGTCGAGGCCGTCGCTGTTCATCACGCCGCCCTGCTCGTCGCTCACGGCGACCACGCGCGTGCCGGCGTCGTGCAGGAACCGGGCGGCGTGCGACCCGACCTTGCCGAAGCCCTGCACCGCCGCGCTGACCTCGTCGAGCCGGACGCCGGCGTCGCCGAGCGCGGCCGCGGCCGAGTGCACGACGCCGCGCGAGGTGGCGGTCGCGCGCCCGAGCGAGCCGCCGACCGCCAGGGGCTTGCCGGTGGTCACGGCCGGGATGGTGTAGCCGAGGTTCACCGAGTAGGTGTCCATGACCCAGGCCATGGTCTGCTCGTTGGTGCCGATGTCGGGCGCCATGATGTCCCGCTCCGGCCCGATGATCGGCATGATCTCGCTGGTGTAGCGCCGGGTGACGCGCTCGAGCTCCGCCTGCGAGTACTGCCGCGGGTCGATGGTGACGCCGCCCTTGGCGCCTCCGTACGGGACGTCGACGACCGCGCACTTCCAGGTCATCCACATGGCGAGCGCCCGCACCTCGTCGACGTCGACGCCGGCCGAGTAGCGCAGCCCGCCCTTGCCCGGGCCGCGGGAGATGTTGTGCTGCACGCGATACCCGGTGAAGAGCTCGATCTCGCCGTCGTCCCGACGCAGGGGGACAGCGACGTTCATCTCGCGCCGGGGTGTGGCGAGCATGCGGTGGAGCCCCTCGGTGTAGCCGAGGATGTCGACGGCACCGGCAAGCTGTGCCTTGGCGGTGGCGAGGGGCGTGGTCTGCTGCGGGGTCTCCGCTGTGAGGTCCGTCACGTCCCCACCTTGCCACCGCCGGGCGCCCGCGCACGCCAGGCCCGAAGGGCGAGCCGCACGTGTCCGAGGCGCGGGCAGGACCATTCGGACAACCTCGGCGCCCGACGGCGACGCGCCTGGTCAGCGGTGCGCGCTCCGCTCGGAGCGACGGCGCGGTTCACCCGCTCGAGCGACCGTGACGGGCGCGCGAGCCGGAGGAGCGATCATGGTGGTCCCCAGGACGGGTCGACAGCGGTGTCGGGACGTCCGCACGACGATGCCGTCGCGAGCAGCCGCACCAGACCGGCGCGAGACTGACCGAGCGGACCACCGGCATCCGGGCGGGGCGCGTCGCACGGACGTGCCCCGACGGCACAGACTTGGCACGGACCGAGACCCGGTCCCCCCAGGAGGACGAGGAGCAGAATGTCGACCACAGGCGACGTCACCGAGGACGCGATCCGGCTGGCCAGGAGCTGGCTCTCGGCGACGGCGGAGGGGCAGACGGCCACGGAGCGTCGGACCACGGGTCGGCTGGCGGCCCTCGTCGCCGATCCCGCGGGCCTCGAGCTCGCGGTCCGGTTCGTCGACCGGGTGGCACGCCCGCAGGACGTCCGCGTGGCGGCGCGTGAGCTCGCCGGTCTGTCGTCGGGTGCGGCCTCCGGATTCCTCGGTCCGCTCGACCGGGCGATGCTCGGGGTGGGCGCACGGGTGGCGCCCGTCCTGCCCGACGTGGTGGTCCCGGCGGCCCGGCAGCGGCTGCGCAGCCTCGTCGGCCACCTCGTCGCGGACGACGGCCCGGGCCTGGCCAAGCACCTCGCCGCGACGCGCGCGGAGGGCTTCCGGCTCAACCTCAACCTGCTCGGCGAGGCGGTCCTCGGCGAGCGCGAGGCGGCCGCGCGGCTGGCTCGCGTCCAGGCCCTGGTGGAGCGGCCGGACGTCGACTACGTCTCGGTGAAGGTGTCCGCCGTCGCCAGCCAGCTGTCCACCTGGGACACCGAGGGAAGCGTCGGCCGCGTCGTGGAACGGCTGCGACCGCTGTACCTGACCGCCGCCCGGCACGGCACGTTCCTCAACCTCGACATGGAGGAGTACCGCGACCTCACGCTGACCCTGCGCGTGTTCGAGCGGCTGGTCTCCGACCCCGAGCTGCTCGGCGCGGAGGCCGGGATCGTCCTGCAGGCGTACCTGCCCGACGCGGCCGACGCCCTCGACGAGCTCACCGCGATCGCGCAGGAGCGGCGCGAGGCCGGCGGCGCCCGCCTCAAGGTCCGGCTGGTCAAGGGTGCCAACCTCGCGATGGAGCAGGTGGAGGCCGAGCTGCACGGCTGGCCGCAGGCGCCCTACGGCTCGAAGGACGAGGTCGACGCCGCGTACCTGCGGCTGGTGGACCGGGCCCTGGACCCGGCGCGGACACCGGCCCTGCGGGTCGGCGTCGCGAGCCACAACCTCTTCCACGTCGCGGCCGCGCACCTGATCGCCCAGCGGCGAGGGGTCGCGGAGGCGCTCGACATCGAGATGCTGCAGGGGATGGCCCCCGCCCAGGCGCGTGCCGTGCGCGACGAGGTCGGCGCGGTCCTGCTCTACACGCCCGTGGTCGCGCGCGACGACTTCGACGTCGCCATCTCCTACCTGGTGCGACGTCTCGAGGAGAACTCGGCGAGCCAGAACTTCCTGCACGCCCTGTTCGCCCCCGGTGCCGCGATGGACGCGCAGGAGAAGGCGTTCCGGGTGGCGTACCGCGACCGCGACGAGCCGTCGACCGCCGCCCGCCGAGCCGCCCGACCGTTCGCGGACGCGCCCGGTGCCGACGGCTTCGTCAACACGCCCGACACCGACCCCGCCGTCGGCGTGGCCCGCGCCTGGGCGCGCGGCATCGTGGCCCGCGACGTGCCGGTGCCGGACGGGGCGGTCGAGGTCGAGACCGTCGACGACGTCGACGCCGTGGTCGCGCGCGCGGTCGCCGCGCTGCCCGCCTGGGCCGCGACCCCGCCGACGGAGCGCGCGCGGGCCCTGCACGCCGTCGCCGCCGCGCTCGAGGACGCGCGCGCCGACCTGGTCGCCACGATGGTCCACGAGGCGGGCAAGACCGTCGCGGAGGCCGATCCCGAGGTCAGCGAGGCCGTCGACTTCGCGCGCTACTACGCCGAGCGCGCCGCGGACCTGGCCGACGGCGTGGTGCCCGGCGCCGTGCACCTTCCCGACGGGCTCACGGTGGTGACCCCGCCGTGGAACTTCCCGGTCGCCATCCCGGTCGGGTCGGTGCTCGCCTCGCTGGCGGCCGGCAGCCCGGTGCTGGTCAAGCCCGCGCCCCAGGCGCCGCGCTGCGGGCAGGCGGCGATGGCGGCGATCCAGCGAGGCCTGGACGCGGCCGGGGCGCCCGCCGGGATCCTCACCGTCGTGCTCAGCCCCGAGGGGGACGTCGGGCGTCGCCTCGTCACGCACCCGGACGTCGCCCGGGTCGTGCTCACCGGGTCGATCGAGACCGCCCGGCTCTTCGCGGGCTGGCGCCCGGACCTCGACGTGCTGGCCGAGACGTCGGGCAAGAACGCGCTCGTCATCACCCCCTCCGCGGACGTGGACCTCGCGGTCGCCGACCTCGTCCGCAGCGCGTTCGGGCACGCGGGCCAGAAGTGCTCCGCCGCGTCGCTCGCGATCCTCGTCGGCTCCGCGGGCCGCTCCGACCGGCTGCGCCGCCAGCTCGCCGACGCCGTCTCGTCGCTGCGCGTCGGGCCGTCGACGGACCTCGGCACCGCCGTCGGGCCGCTCACCGAGCCCGCCTCGGGCAAGCTGCTCCGGGCGCTGACCACGCTCGACCCGGGGGAGTCGTGGCTCGTCGCGCCCCGGCAGCTGGACGACGAGGGCCGGCTGTGGACCCCGGGCGTCAAGCACGGCGTGGCCCCCGGCTCGTGGTTCCACACCACGGAGTGCTTCGGACCGGTGCTCGGGATCATGCGCGTCGAGACGCTCGACGAGGCCATCGACCTGCAGAACGCCGTCGCGTTCGGCCTCACGGGTGGCCTGCACTCGCTGGACGAGGCGGAGATCGACCACTGGCTGGAGCGCGTCGAGGTCGGCAACGCGTACGTCAACCGGCACATCACGGGCGCGATCGTGCAGCGCCAGCCGTTCGGCGGGTGGAAGGCGTCGACGGTCGGCCCCGGCGCGAAGGCTGGAGGACCGCACTACGTCGCGCAGATCGGCCGGTGGCAGGACGCGCCCGAGGTGCCGCAGGACGACGCCGGCTGGCTCGACTGGGCGGCGCGGGACGACGCCCGCGTGTGGGCCGACGACCTGGCCGTCGAGCACGACCGGTCCGGTCTGCGGGTCGAGGCGAACATCCTGCGCTACCGGCCGGTGCCCGGCCTGGTGCTGCGGGTGGGGTCGGACGCGCGGGACCGGGAGGTCGCGCGCGTGCGGCACGCGGCCGTGACGGCGGGCGTCCCGGTCACGGTGAGTGACGCCGCCGTCGAGTCGCACGAGGCCTTCGCGGACCGGGTCCGCGCCGGCGGGGTCACCGGGCGCATCCGCGTCGTCGGGTCGGCACCCGGCCTGCGTGAGGCTGCGGCCACCCGCGCCGGCGAGGTGACCGTGCTCGACGGCCCCGTGCTGGCCAGCGGCTCCCGCGAGCTGCTCACGGTGGTCCGGGAGCAGGCGGTGAGCCGCACGCTGCACCGCTTCGGCCACGTGCCGCCGGCCGCCGGCTGACGTCATGCGAAGGGCCCGGTGGGRCGYCCCACCGGGCCCTTCGCGACCGTTCGGCCCGCTCCCCGCTACGCCGAGGCGCGGATGACCAGCTCCGGCGCGAAGATCAGCGGCGGCGACGGCGGCGCGCCGTTGAGCTGGTCGAGCAGGCGCGCACCGGCGGCGCGGGCCATCGCCACGACCGGCTGGATGACGCTGGTGAGCGGGGGAGTGGTCGACGCCGCGACCCCGAGGTTGTCGTACCCGACGACCGCGATGTCCCCCGGGACCTCCTTGCCGTGCTCCGCCAGCACGCTCAGCGCGCCGGCGGCCATGAGGTCGGAGGCGATGAAGATCGCGTCGACGTCGGGGTGCTTGGCCAGCAGCTCGCGCGCGGCGATCGTGCCCGAGGCCATGGTGAAGTCGCCGCGCACGACCGCGTCGTCGGCCATCCCGGCCGTGTGCATGGCCTGGCGCCACCCCGCGAGCCGGTCGATGCCGGCGGACATGTCGGCCGGCCCGGCGATGGTGCCGATGCGCCGGCACCCCCGGTCGATGAGGTGCTGGGTGGCCAGGCGGCCGCCCTCGACGTTGTCGGTGTCGACGTACTGGACATCGCGCTCGTCGGCCGACAGCGGCCGCCCCACGAAGACGTTGGGCACGTGCGAGAGCTGCAGCGCGCGGTCCAGCTCGTCGTTCGCGTGGTGCGACACCACGATCGCGCCGTCGACGTGCCCGTTGCGCAGGTACCGGACCGTGCGCTCGCTCTCGCCGGGCCGCGCGATCACGAGGACCACCTGGATGTCCGAGTCGACCAGGGACGTGCTCAGGCCGTTGAGCGTGCCCGCGAAGAACGGGTCCGAGAGCACGCGCTCGTCGGGCTCGGGCACCACGAGGGCGATCGAGTCGGTGCGCTTGGTCACCAGCGACCGGGCGGCGCGGTTCGGCGAGTAGCCGAGGTCGGCGACCGCGGCCTCGACCGAGGCGAGGGCCTCGGGAGACACGCGCAGCCCGCCGTTGATGGCGCGAGAGGCTGTCGAGCGGGAGACACCTGCGCGCTCGGCGACCTGCTCGAGCGTCGGCGCGGGCGGCCGCGATGGGTCCACGTGGACCGGGATGTTGTCGACCACCGTTGGTCTTCCCTCCTGTGGCTGCCGGAGCAGCGATGACGAGCTGGTGACGGGAAGGGCGGGGTGCTGGGGGAGCACCCCGCCCAACCGTCTGCCGGGGCCGGGCCGGGAACGACCGCGACGTCCGGTACCTACCAGGGACAGTCTGGGGCTCAGCCCTTGACGGCGCCCTGCATGATGCCGGCCACGAGCTGACGGCCCGCGACGAAGAACAGGATGATCAGCGGGATGGTCGAGACCGTGACACCCGCCATGATCAGGGACATGTCCTTGAAGTACGACGCCTGGAGCAGCTGGATGGCCACCGGGAGCGTCGGGTTCTGCGGTCCGAGGACGATGAACGGCCAGAAGAAGTTCGTCCACGAGGCGACGAACGTGAACAGGCCGAGCATGACGGCCGCCGGGCGCGCCGCCGGGAGGGCGATGTGCCAGAACGTCCGGATCATCGAGGCGCCGTCGACGCGCGCGGCCTCGACGAGCTCGTAGGGCAGCGCCGACTCGAGGTACTGCGTCATCCAGAAGACGCCGAACGCGGTGACCAGGCCGGGCACGATGACGGCGATGAGCTTGCCGGTCCAGCCGAGCTGCGACATCACGATGAAGAGCGGCACGATGCCCAGCTGCGTCGGCACGGCCGTCGTGGCGATGACGAACACGAGCAGGGCGTTGCGGCCCCGGAAGCGCAGCTTCGAGAACGAGAACCCGGCCAGCGTCGAGAAGAGCACCACGGAGAGCGCGGTGACGGTGCCGACGATGATCGAGTTGCCGAGCGCCTTCCAGAACTGGATGTCGCCGTTGAGCACCTTGGCGACGTTGTCGAAGAACTCGCCCTGCGGGATCAGCGACGGGATCGGGTGCTGCGCGATGTACGCCGAGTTCGACGACGCGAGCAGGAACGCGTAGTACAGCGGCGCGATCGCCAGGACGATGGCGACGGCGAGCAGGGTGTACGTGACCCAGCCCGGACGACGCTCGGACCCGGCGGCCGTCGAGCGGCTCCGCCCGGCGGCACGCGCGGCACCGCGGCCGGCCGTCTGCCGGATGACCGGGAGCGAGGGGGCGCTCATCGGGAGACCTTCTTCCGCTTGGTCGACGAGGTGTCGGACGAGATCCGTCGCGTGATCGAGAAGTTGATGATGCCGATCAGCACGATGATCAGGAACAGGATCCAGGCGACCGCGGACGCGCGTCCGAAGCTCTTCTGGTTGCCCCAGCCCAGCTCGTAGATGTACATGGTCGTCGTCATCCACTGACGGCTCGGGCCGCCCTGGCCGGTCTGGTCGAACAGACGCGGCTCGTCGAAGATCTGCAGGCCACCGATGGTCGAGGTGATCACGACGAAGATGATGGTCGGCCGCAGCATCGGGACCGTGACCGAGAAGAACTGCCGGACCCGGGTCGCGCCGTCGAGGACGGCGGCCTCGTAGAGGTCGCGCGGGATCGCCTGCATGGCGGCCAGCAGGATCAGGGTGTTGTACCCGGTCCAGCGGAAGTCGACCATCGTCGCGATCGCGATGTGGCTGGGCAGGATCTGCGCGTGCCAGCCGATCGGGTCGATGCCGACGTAGCCGAGCACCGTGTTGATGAGGCCGGACTTGTCGGCGAACAGCTTGCCGAAGATGAGGCTGACAGCGACCGGTGCCACGACGTAGGGCAGGAGCACGCCCATCCGCCAGAAGGTGCGCGCGCGCAGGTTCGCGTCCAGGAGGGCCGCGAGCACGATCGCGATGATCAGCTGGGGGATCGTCGACAGGAAGAAGATGCTGAAGGTGTTGCGGATGCTCTTCCAGAAGTTGGGCTCCTGGAGCACGAAGAGGTAGTTCTGCAGTCCGACGAAGTCACCCTTGCCGCCGATGAGGTTCCAGTCGTGCACCGACACGAAGGCCGTGTACACCAGCGGGAAGAGACCCGTGAGCGCGAAGAGCAGGAAGAACGGGGAGATGTAGAGGTAGGGCGAGACCTTGACGTCCCAGCGACCGAGCGTCTGGCTGAAGCCGACGCGGCGCGGCACGCGCTCGGGGTCGGGCTGCCGACCGCTGTCGAGCTGAGGCGGGGTGGTGGAGGTGACCATCAGGAGTCCTTCGTGCTGGTGGGCAGGTGCCTACGCTGGCGGGGCCGGGCCGATGGGTSACCCATCGGCCCGGCCCCTGGCTAGGGTCAGCCGAGAGCGTTGACCGCGCTCACGAAGGTGTCCCACTGGGTCGCGGGGTCACCGCCGTTGACGTCGACCTCGGTCAGAGCCGACTGCATCGCGTCGTTGACGGCGAAGTAGTTCGGGCCCTTGAACGGGGCGACGATGCCCACGGCGCGGTTGGCCAGGATCTGGCCGGCCGGAGCGTTGTTGAAGAACGCGTTCGTGGAGCTGAGCAGCTCGTCCGAGGACAGCGCCTCGGTCTGGCTCGGGAACGTGCCCTTGTTCTTGTAGGCCTGGAGCTGCTGCTCCGGAGCCGTCAGCCAGGCGGCGAACTTCTTCGCGGCCTCGGTGTGCTTGCCCTGGGCGGGGACCGTCATGAACGAGCCGCCCCAGTTGCCGGCGCCGCCGGGGAAGACGTCCGCGATGTCCCAGCCGGTCACGCCGGCCGAGTTGCCCTCGATGACACCGAGCATCCAGCCCGGCGCCAGCATGGTCGCGAAGCCGTCGTTCTGGAACGAGGCGGTCCAGTCGTCGCTCCACTGACCGAGGTGGGCCGACAGGTTGTCGGTGACCGAGGCCTTGGTGACGGCGTCGTAGATGTCCTTCACCTCAGGGTTGGAGGCGGCGATGATCGTGCCGTCGTCCTTCTCGTAGGCGTTCTTCACCTGGTTGATCATGCCCTGGTAGATGGCACCGGCGGCGTCGAAGAACGGCTTGCCCGTGGCGGTCTGGTACTGCTTGCCGACCTCGAAGTACTTGTCCCACGTGGCGTCCTTGCCACCGAGCAGCTCGGCGACAGCCTCGCGGTCGGTCGGGAGGCCGGCAGCGGCGAACAGGTCGGAGCGGTACGCGATGGCCTCGGGGCCGATGTCCGTGCCGTAGCCCAGGAGGACGCCGTCGGGCGTGGTCGCCTGCGCGACCTTCCAGTCGAGCCAGCGGCCGTCGAGGGCCGGGTCCGTCAGGTCGACGAACTTGTCCGGGTACTGCATGAGCTCGGGGAGCCAGTCGATCTCGATCATCTCGACGTCGGAGGCACCGGAACCCGACGCGAGGCGCGTGTTCAGGTTGTCGCGGGCCTCGTTCGAGGTCGCGGCCTTCTTGTTCTCGATGGTGATGCCGGGGTTGGCGTCCTCGTACTCCTTGAACATCTCGTCCGTGTAGCCAGGCTCGTTGAACGTGCCGAGCGTCAGCGTGATGTTCTCGCCGGCAGCGCCGTCAGAACCCTCGTCGCTGGGCGTGTCCGAGTTGCCAGAGCAGGCGGTGGCGAGGAGGGCGATGCCCGTGACCCCCGCCGCGGCCGCCCACATCTTGCTGGTGGTCTTGCGCACTGTGACTCCCTTGTCAGTCGGACGGCGTCCTCGCCGTACCCCTAGGGCACCCGCCGACCGCTCGCCGCAGGGGGCGCGGACGGACGTCGGGTTGGGCCGTGTGGACCCGGCGTGGACACGTTCCCATCCGCAGTGATGCGGGAGCGTTCCCACGCGCTGCGGATACTGTCGTCGGCGCCCCCGCGAGTGTCAAGGAGCCACGGTGGTCGGAATGGCGTGGTAGCGATCCCACACCGGTGTTTGTGCAGGTCAGAGCGATATGGACACCGGTCCGTGTTACCGAATCGTTACGGCTGCGGCGCCTGTCCGTGACCCGCGATCCAGCGCCGTGCGACGTCCTGCTCGACCTCCAGCGCGGACCGGACCGCGCCCGCGGTCGCCTGCTCGATCGCGGAGCCGAACAGCGGCACCGACGCGCGCAGGTCGCCGTCGTACGCGACGGTCGTGGACCCGGTCGCCGTCGCGGTCAGCGACGTGCGCCCGCTGAGCCGTACCGGCGCGCCGGCGATCTCGACCACCACCGTGCCCACCCGGGCGCCGTCCGCGTCGGGCGCTTCCCACGCCTCGACCTGGCGGACGTCGATCCGGTTGCCGACGAGGCTGCGCAGGTGCGCCGGGATCTGGTCGGTGGGCAGCGCACGGCGCGTGGTGACGGTGAATGCCCCGTCGGCCGAGCCGGTGACGTCGACGTGCTGCTCGAGCGCACCGCTCGCGCGCACCTTCTGGTGCACGTACTCGGGGTCGGCCAGCAGCCGGGCCGCCGCATGCGCGTCGGTCGGCAGGTCGAGCGTCACGCTCAGTCGCACGTCAGGTCCTTCGAGGGTCGAGGTGGTGCTCCGAGGTTATCTGCCCACGTCCTGGCCGTCCCGCCCGGAGGTCGTCCGGTGACACCTACCCTGTCCCCGTGTCCACGCTGAGCACCCTCGCCGCTCGTCATGCCGCGCTCGACGCCCATGACCTCGAGTGGCTGCATCTGCTCGTCGGCGACTGGCAGGTGCTGTCGGACCTGGCCTTCGCCGACCTCGTGCTCTGGCTGCCCACCACGGACGGCGACTTCGTGGCCATCGCGCAGGCCCGGCCGTCGACCGGCGCGACCGTGCACTACGACGACGTCGTCGGCTCGCGTGCGCCGGAGGGCCAGCGACCCCAGCTGCAGCGCTCGCTCGACGAGCGCGCGGCGCAGCGGTCGCGCGAGCCGCGCTGGTTCGGGTCGTACGCCGTGCGTGAGGAGGCCGTGCCGGTGGTCCGCCGTGGCAAGCCGATCGCGGTGCTCGCCCGCCAGACCAACCTCGGTGGCGCCCGGACGCCCAGCCGGCTCGAGCTGAACTACGTGGAGGCGGCCGATGACATCTTCGCGATGGTCGGCCGCGGGGAGTTCCCGGCGCCCGACGCGCCGACCGGTCCGCGGCGCGGCGCCCCGCGCGTGGGCGACGGGCTGGTCCGCCTCAACTCCGAGGGCGAGGTGCTGTACGCCAGCCCCAACGCCCTGTCCTGCTTCCACCGGCTCGGTGTGGTCGGCGACCTCGTCGGGCGCTCGCTGGTCGAGGTCACCGCCGAGCTCATCGAGCAGCACGACACGGTGGACGAGTCCATGCCGCTGGTCCTCATGGGCCGGGCGCCCTGGCGGGTCGACGTCGAGGCGCGCGGCGTGGCGCTCTCGCTGCGGGCGGTCCCGCTGACCGAGCACGGCCAGCGCGTCGGCGCCGTGCTGCTGTGCCGCGACGTGTCGGAGCTGCGCCGGCGCGAGCGCGAGCTCATCACCAAGGACGCGACGATCCGCGAGATCCACCACCGCGTGAAGAACAACCTGCAGACCGTGGCGGCGCTGCTGCGGCTCCAGTCGCGCCGCGTCGACTCCCCGGAGGCCAAGGAGGCGCTGGGGGAGGCGATGCGCCGGGTGGCCACCATCGCGCTCGTGCACGAGACCCTGTCGCAGACGCTGGACGAGAGCGTGCCCTTCGACGACCTGGTCGGCCGCAGCCTCCGGCTCGCCGCCGACGTCGCCACCGAGGGCGCGCACGTCCGGACGCTGGTGCGCGGCTCGTTCGGCTCGATCCCGGCCGAGGACGCGACCGCGCTCGCGCTGATCCTCACCGAGCTGGTGACGAACGCCGTCGAGCACGGGTTCGATGGGCGCGAGTCGGGGACCGTCGAGGTCATCGTCGACCGTCAGGACGACCAGCTGCGGGTCGAGGTGGCCGACGACGGCTCCGGCCTGCCGACCGAGCGCGGCGCCGGCACGGGCCTCGGCACGCAGATCGTCTCGACGCTCGTGACCAACGAGATGCGCGGCACCATCGAGTGGGCCAGCCGCGAGGGTGGCGGGACGTCCGTGGTCATCGAGGCCCGGCTCCGAGCACCGCGCGATGCGGGCACGCTGATCTGACCGGTCTCGGGTCTTGGCGGTCTCGCGATCTCCGCGGTCGCTGCGGCTTCTCGGCGCAGACACGACTCGGCCCCGCCACGTGGGACGTGGGGGGGCCGGTACGGCGGAGCGAGAGATCAGCTGGCGCGGCGCTGGCGGGCGGTCCGACGCTTCAGCGCGCGGCGCTCGTCCTCGGAGAGGCCGCCCCACACGCCGGCGTCCTGACCGGTCTCGATCGCCCACTTGAGGCAGGTGTCCACGACGGGGCAGCGGCGGCAGACGGCCTTCGCGTCGTCGATCTGGAGCAGCGCGGGTCCGGTGTTCCCGATGGGGAAGAAGAGCTCCGGGTCCTCGTCGAGACACGCTGCGCGGTGGCGCCAATCCATGGTTTCTCTCCTAGGCACACGTCGGGACGGCACCCGGGGGTCAGGGCGCGCGAGTCTGGACGTGAGATCGGGGGTGGGTTTCTTGCTTCGTCAAGGCTCGCACCGGTACGGGGACTGCACAAGGGGTTACGGGAAGGTTTCATCTCCGTAACGACTGAGGCGTTCGTCACACCTGTGATTCACCCGTGTGCGCCCTGAGCCCGCGTGTTGATGCAGGTGAGGGGCATTGTCGGACAAATGTCCAGGTCAACGCGCGGTTCAGCAGGGGTGATCGGCGTCACGTCGTGGTGTGGGACACGTCGCGGACGTGGTATCGCGTCCGGCGGCCCGCGGCGGAGAGAGCCCAGGTCAGGGGACCGCGCGGACCGGTCGGGCCGTGCCGCACCGTGTCCACGGCGGCGCCGTCACCTGCCTAGGCTCCTGCCTGTGACCGAGCGTCGACCGACCCTCCTGCTCCTCGTGTGCGCCCTCGTGACCCTCGAGGCGGCCGCGTTCCTGGGGCTGGGCGTCGCCTGGACCACCGACGTGGTCCGAGGGACCGCGACCCTTCCCGGCGCCAGCCTGTTCCTCGCCGCCTTCGGCATCGGCATCGCGCTCCTGCTGCTGCTCGCCGCGCGCGGGCTCTGGCGCGGGCGGCGCTGGGCGCGCTCTCCCGTGATCATGTGGCAGATCCTGCTCGTCGTGCTGGCGCTCGGCTGGCTCACCTCCGGGCCGTCCGTGTGGGGGGTCGTCGTGCTCGTCGTCGCGACCCTGGTCGGGGTGGGGCTCCTCCTGCCGTCCGTCGTCGCGGTCACCGGGCGTCGTCAGCCTCCCGCCGAGTAGCCGCCGCGTAGACCTGCACCACGACGGCGTCGCGCCCGTCCAGCAGGACGCCGCGGCCGGGCGGGCGCCGGCGCGGGTCCACGCTGAACGCGGCGCGCGGCCCCACGAGCTCCGCCGACGCGGGGTCGTGCACGTCGAGGACCAGCGTGCGTCGTCGCCGCAGCAGCGCGGGGATCGCACCCCGGAAGGCCTGCACGGCCGCCGCGGACGTCACCGCGGCGACCACGGTGGCGGGGACGTCGGCCAGGAGCTCACCGAGCGACGGGTGCGCGCGCTCCAGGTCGTCCAGGTCGTCGACGAGCAGCACCGGCGGCGCGCTCGCGGCCCGGCACCGCGCGACGAGGTCCGCGGGCACGACGTCCTCGACCCCCGGCACGCCCGGGGAACGTGACCCGAACGGGTCGACCAGCCGCAGCACGTCGGCGCCGATGCGTACGAGCGAGCACGCCAGCACCGCCAACGTCGAGGTGCGGCCGGAGCCGGGCGGGCCGGCCACCAGCAGCCCGCCGGCGAGGTCGACCCGGACGATGCCGGCGTCGTCCCCGCCGCGGCCCAGCGGCACGCGGCCGTCCAGCGACGATGCGTCCGACGGCAGGTCGGCCCGGTCGGGCAGCGCCCGCACGAGGGCCGGCCGCCGTGCGCGGGTCGAGGAGGAGCCCGTCTCCGGCGCCCCGGGCAGCACGACCTGGCAGAGCTCCGCGCCCGCGGGGTGCAGGCGCACGGCTCGTCCGGCGGTGCGCCGAGGTCCCGCGAGCGTGGCAGGCACGCCGACAACAGCGTCCAGCGTCGGGTCCGTCAGGGGCAGCACGAGACGCTCGGAGAAGGCGGCCGCGTGCTGCAGCGCGCCCGCGCCCACGTCCGCGCTCGCCGCGACCGCGGTGCCGCCCGACGCACCGCGCCACAGGGCTGTCAGCCGGTCGGCGCCCGCGCCGTGCGCGAGCCGGCCGAGCGACTCGAGGGCGAGGTCCAGCCGGTCGACGAGCAGCAGCGAACGGTCTCCCGAGGTCGTGCCGAGCAGCTCGAGGAGGCGTGCGACGGCGCGGGCGTCGTCGACGTCGAGGACGCTCCCGAGCCCGCCGTGCCGGTCGCCTGCGCGCAGGCGGTCGACCGCGTCGGAGGGCAGGCCGACGGCGTGCACGACCCAGCCCTGCTCGAGGGCCTCGACCCCGGCTGTCAGCAGCGTCGTGCTGCGGCCCGAGCGGGGGCCGCCGAGCACGAGCAGGTGGCCGTGCGCCGGCTCCCACCGCACCGCACCACGGCGCAGCTGCTCGGGGAGGTCGGACACGGCCAGCGCGAAGCCGGGCCCGTCCGGCACGTCGTCCCGGCCGAGGACGGCGGGCAGCGCGGGCAGCCACGGCGGTCCGTCCCGGGGCGGGCGCCGGATCGCGGCCTCGCGGGCGGCCACGACCCAGGGGGTCACGGCATCCGGCGCCTCCCGAGGTGTCGTCGGGCGGGGCGCCCAGGTGGTGGCGACCGGCCACGGGCGGGCGACTCGCACCACGGGCGCCGCTCTCGTMGCGACGGCCTGTGCGACCTGCACGGCCTCCAGCGGTCGGGAGCCCCGGCGCAGCCAGGCCCGCCCGGGCGTCGCGGGGTCGATCCGGGCGGCGTCGGGCGCGTCGAGGACGTCCGTGGAGTCGGCCACGTCGGCCACCCGCAGAGCGATCCGGAGCGCGACGTTCGCGCGCAGGTCCGCGCCGACCGCGCCCGCGGGGCGCTGCGTGGCCAGGACCAGGTGCACGCCGAGCGCACGACCCTGGGCGGCGATCCTCGCGAGCGTGCCGGACGCGTCGGGGACGTCCTCGGTGAGCGCGCGGAGCTCGTCGACGACCACGAGCAGGCGCGGCGGCGTGCCGGGTGCGGCGGGGTCCAGGTCGAGCAGGTCGCGGGCGCCGGCCGCGGTGAGGACGCGCTCGCGTCGCCGCAGCTCGGCGCGCAGCGCGGTCAGCACCCGGCGGGCGTGCGTCGCGTCGAGGTCGGTGACGTGCTCGAGCACGTGGGGGAGCCGTGCGACGGGTCCGAGGCCGGTGCCGCCCTTGAAGTCGACGAGCAGCATCGCCAACCGGTCGGGCGGGTGCGTCACGGCGAACGCGAGCACGAGCGTCGTGAGGAGCTCGGACTTCCCGGTGCCGGTGGTGCCCGCGACGAGCGCGTGCGGGCCGTCGGCGACCAGGTCGACGGCGAGCACGCGCCCCTCGGCGCCGACACCGAGCACCGCGACGAGGCCCGGGCGCGGCGCGTCCCATGCGCCGGCGACGCCGTCCGGCGCGGGGATGCCGTCGAGCGCGCCCAGCGACGCCCGGGCGGGCAGGACGCCCGACGGGTCGTGGCGTGTGCGTGCCGCGCGAGCGGCGGCCGCGGCGCGCACCTGCGCGTCCGCGCGATCGGCGCTGACCGCGTGGTTCGGGACGACACGCGTCGATCCCGTGGCGTCCCGCAGGAGCACCGACCGCGGTCCCACCTCGAGCCGCGCGCGGCACCAGGCCGGCACGTCGTCGGCGGTCTGGGCGAGCAGCACCAGGCGCTCGGTCGGGGGAGCGGACGCCCTCCAGCGGGCGAGCGCCGCGGCATCAGCAGGGCCGTCGGCGACGACCAGCGCGCCGGGACCGGGGACGTCGGACGCCCACACCCCCCACGACCAGTCGTCGGCGGACCGCGCGTGCACGGTGAGCGGCACCGCGAGGTGCGTGCCCAGCGCCCCGACCACGACGGACCGGGCCACGGGCAGGGCGAGGTGACGCGGACCGACGACGGCGAGCGAGCCTCCCGGGTCCCACGGCGGGTCCACAACGATCGGCTCGGCGTCGGCGAACCGCGCCCGCGTGGTTGCCACGGCCAGCGCTGCGGGGTCCTGCGGCGTCGGGGTGGCGCGGCGGCGTCGCCACCGGCTCAGGCCGGCCGAGCCCAGGGCCGCGAGCGGGGCCGCGAGCCCGGCCAGCAGCAGGACCGGCTGGTGCAGGGCGACCGCGAGCGCCGCCGACCCGACCGCGGGAGTGAGCCAGGCGGTGGGTCGGCCCAGCAGGCCGGGCTCGTCGGTGACGCGCGCGGCCGGTTCGTCGTCAGCTCGTGCGCGGCGCAGGACGACGGTGTTCGCCCCCAGTGGGCGCGGCGTGCCGGGCCGCCAAGGACGCCAGCGAGCGTGGCCCCTTGTCCGGACTCGTACGCGCTGGCCGCGCCGCCGAACCTGGAATGTCGAGCCGACGGTCGTGACGATCCCGTCGGGGACCGCGAGCACGTCGCCGCAGCCGGGTCCCTCGACCACGGCGACGTGCCACGGCGCCAGCGCCGCGACCTCCTCCGCCGGGCGCGGACCGGTGCCGACGCGCAGCACGCACCCTGCGACCAGTGGGGGCTGGCCGACCGCGTGGTGCTCGTCCAGCGGGACGTCGGCGACCGCCAGGCGGACGCCCACGCCGACCCAGCCGGCGTAGCCGGTCACGCGGGACAGGACGGGCCGCAGGTCGCTCAGCGCGGTGCCCGGCTCCGCCTCGACGTCGGTGCGGTGCAGGCCCGGGCCGCGGGCAGGATCAGGGTGGAGCAGGGTGAACCGCACCGCCCGACCCTGCCCGCGCGGGCCCGCAACCCGGCGGCCCGACCCCCGTGCTCGGGGACCGGGCCGCCCACCCACAGGCCCGCCGGTCGGCTCAGTCGACGGCGAGCGCGGCCACGGGCGACGTCCGCGCGGCCGCCCGACCCGGCAGGACCGAGGCGAGCAGGCCGGCGCCCAGCGCCACGACGAGGACGATCGCCAGGTCCAGCCACGGGACCACGAGCACCACGTCGCCGATCTCGCCGAACAGGACGACCGAACCCGCCCACCCGTACAGGAGGCCCAGCCCGGCGCCCAGGACGGCGCCGACGCCCGCGATGAGCATGCCCTCGACCGCCAGCATCCAGCGCAGCTGGCGCCGCGACAGCCCGATCGCCCGCAAGGTCGCCGACTCGCGGCGCCGCTCGAGGACCGAGAGCGACAGCGTGTTGGCGACGCCGATCAGCGCGATCACCACGGCGACGCCCAGCAGCCCCACGACCACCGCGAGGAGCGTGTCGACGACGCGCTCGTAGGTCGCCCGCTGCGCGCCGGCGCTGCTGACCTCGGCCGCGGTGTCCGGCAGCGCCGCGCGCACGTCCTGCAGCACGAGCGCCGCGTCGGCGTCCGGCTCGAGCCGGACCCACACCATCGAGACCGGGGCGTGCGGGTCGAGGGCGTCCAGCGTCGCCGGGGTGACCAGCGAGTAGAGGCCGCCCAGGTCGGTGGTCACCGGCCGCAGGGCGACCGTCGTCCCACCCTCGGCGGGTACGGAGTCGTCCCAGTTGCTCGCGTAGGCCGTCGCATCCTGAACGTCGTTGCTGGCGGGCTCGCCCTGGATCTTCGGGAGCAGCAGCGTGCCGTCCGTGAGGTTTCCCACGGTCCGCGGGTCGGCCAGCACCCCGGAGACCGAGGCGCCGTCCGCCGGGGCGGCCACGGTGTACCAGTTCTCGCCGATCTTGACGGGCGCCGTGCGCATCTCGAGCACAGTGTCCACCCCGGCCACGTCGGCCACCGCGTCGGCGACGTCCGGCGTGAGCGTCGCGTCGCCGTCCGGGACGCCGGCGTCGATCGTGAGGTCGACCGGGTAGTGCTCGTCGAGCTCCTGCGCCAGCGACACCCGAGCGCTCGCTGCGCCCGTGCTCATCATCGCGACGAGGGTGACGCCGATGAGCAGGGCCGCGCTGGTGGCCGCCGTCCGGCGCGGGTTGCGGACCGTGTTCGCGGCGGCAAGCCGGGCGCTGGTCCCGGTGCGACCCAGCGCGCGCCCGGCGAAGGACACGACCTTCGGCACCCAGAACACGGCGCCGACGAGCACGCCGACGAACGACAGCGCGCCCGCGAGGGTCCCGACGCCCAGCAGCAGGGTCACGTCGGCGCCCCCGGTCCGGGCCACGACCGCCGTCAGCACCATGACCGCGAAGCCGCCGAGCATCAGCAGCAGCGCGATCGCCAGACGCACCCGACCGGCGCGGGCGCCCACGGCGGGGGCGTCGGCGGGGCGCAGGGCGGCCATGGGGGAGACGCGGGTGGCCTCCCGGGCGGGCACCAGCGACGCCAGCACGGTGACGACGGTGCCCACGAGCAGCGGGAGCACCACGACCGGCACGGTCACCTGGATGGTGTCGGGCAGCGGGACGCCGAGGTCGAGGCGACCGAGCACCAGCAGCGCGGCCTGGGCCAGCGCCGCACCGAGCACGAGGCCCGCCAACGAGGCCACCGAGCCGAGGATCGCCGCCTCCAGCAGCACCGACCGCCGCAGCTGGCCCTTGCCCGCGCCCACGCAGCGCAGCAGCGCGAGCGTGCGGGTCCGCTGGGCGACCAGCACCTGGAACGTGTTGGCGATGACCAGCGCCGCGACCAGCAGCGCCACGGAGGCGAACCCGAGCACCACGGTGACCAGCACGTTGCCGCCGTCGGAGAACTCCTCGACGGACTGCGCGGCGGCCTGGTCCTTGGTGAGTGCCTCGCCGCCCGGCACCAACGGGGCGACCTGGTCGCGGAGCGCCTGCGTGCTCACGCCCGGCCGCGCGGCGACCAGGGTCTCGGAGCCGAGCTCCAGCAGCGAGCCGGCCCCGCTCCAGCGCACCGCGTCGTCGGGGGTGACGAGGCCGACGCCGCCGGACTGCGACCACGCGTCGGCGGGGTCCGTCGCGATGCCGGTCACGACGACGTCCTCGTCGACCGAGCGCCACACCTCGTCGGTGGTCCCGTCGTCGGACGTCTCGGCCGGGTCCGGCACCGAGTAGCGGACCTGCACGTGGTCGCCCACGCCGACCCCCAGGGCCTTCGCGGTCGCCGGGGGCAGCGCGACCTGGCCGCTCCGGGTGGGCGCGGCCCCGTCGTCGACGACGAGCGAGCTCAGCCGGGCGTCGCTCGACGTCGGCAGCATCAGCTGGTAGCGGCTCTCGCCGCCGCGGCGCACCTCGAAGCCGGTCGGCGCGAGCACCTCGGCGGCCTCCACGCCCGGGAGCGCGCGCAGGGCATCCAGCTGGTCGTCGGTCACGTCGCCCTGCACCACGACGTCGGCGTCCGCGTACGTCGCCGTCACGGCGTCGTACCCGGTGCGGGTCATGATGTTGCCGGCGAGCAGGGTGGTGGCCAGGAACGCGGTCCCGATCGCGATGGCGACGGCGGCCGCGGTCAGCCGGCCGAGGCTGCGGCGCATCTGCGCCAGGGTCAGACGCAGCATCAGATCGCCGCCTGGTCGAGCGTGCGGAGGGCCTCCAGGCCCGTGAGCACCGACTCCGGCGTCGGGTCGGCGATGTCGCCGGCGATCCGACCGTCCGCCAGGAGCACCACGCGGTCGGCGTACGCCGCGGCGGTCGGGTCGTGCGTGACCATGATGATCGTGCGGCCCAGCTCGCGCACCGAGCGGCGCAGGAAGCTCAGCACCTCGGCGCCCGAGCGGGAGTCGAGGTTCCCCGTGGGCTCGTCGGCGAAGACGACCTCGGGCTTCGCGATGAGCGCGCGGGCGATCGCCACGCGCTGCTGCTGGCCGCCCGACAGCTCCGACGGCCGGTGCGTCAGGCGCTGCCCGAGGCCGAGGGTGGTGACGAGCGTGTCGAGCCACTCGCGGTCGACGGCGGTCCCGGCCAGCTCGAGCGGCAGCAGGATGTTCTGCTCCGCGGTGAACATCGGCAGCAGGTTGAAGCTCTGGAAGACGAACCCGACGCGGTCGCGGCGCAGCCGGGTCAGCGCGCCGTCGTCCAGCGAGGTGATCTCGGTGGCCCCGAGGCGCGCGGTGCCCGACGTCGCCTGGTCGAGGCCGGCCAGCACGTGCATGAGCGTCGACTTGCCCGAGCCGGACGGGCCCATGATCGCGGTGAACGCGCCCGCCGCGAAGTCGACGTCGACGCCGTCCAGCGCCCGGACCTCGGCGGCGCCCTGCCCGTAGACCTTGGTCAGCGACCGGGCGCTGACGGCGACGGCGGCGGCGGGGTGGGGCGGGTCGGTCTCCAGGGGGCGGAAGACGGTCGTGTCCACGAGAGGGCTCCTTCGGGGTGCGGCGATGACGCTCCCGACGCTACGGAGCCGTCGGCACGCGGCACATCGGACCCCGGGCGGGTCGTCCGTCATCCCGTGGGCCCATCAGGACCCCGGCCTGACCAGCCCTGTCTCGTACGCGACGACCACGGCCTGCACCCGGTCGCGTGCGTGCAGCTTGGCCAGGATGCGGCCGACGTGCGTCTTGACCGTGGCCTCGGCGACGAACAGGTCCGAGCCGATCTCGGTGTTCGAGCGGCCGCGGGCCATGAGCACGAGGACCTCGCGCTCGCGGTCGGTCAGGTCGGCGACGGCGAGCCGCGCGGGGTCGGTCGGTGCGCCCGGCTCGTCGGGCGGCAGCGCCGTCACCAGGTGCTCGAGCAGCCGCTTGGTGCTCGACGGCGCGATCACGGCGTCGCCGCGGTGCACCGTCCGGATGGCGCCGAGCATCTCCTCCGGCGGCGCGTCCTTGAGCAGGAAACCGCTGGCGCCGGCCCGGATGGCCGCCAGGACGTACTCGTCCAGGTCGAACGTGGTCAGCACGATGACGCGGGGTGCCGGCCGGTCGTCGGTGGCGCGCGCGGTGATCTGCGCGGTCGCGGTCAGGCCGTCCATCGTCGGCATCCGGACGTCCATGAGCACGACGTCCACCGGTCCGGTCGCGGTGAGGGCGGCGGGGTCGAGCGCGCGCACGGCCTGGGCGCCGTCGCCCGCCTCCAGCACGACCTCGAGGTCGGCCTGCGAGTCGATGACCATGCGGAAGCCGGCGCGCACCAGCTGCTGGTCGTCGACCAGGGCGACGCGGATGTGGTCGTCGCTCATCGGGTGCCCTCGTCGTGGCTCGTCGGCACAGGTGTGGTCCTCTCGGGTGGGGTGGCGTGGTCGCCCGGCGTGGGCAGCCGGGCACGGACCCGGAAGCCGCCGCCGGGCCGGGGGCCGGCGGTGACCGTGCCCCCGAACATGGTGGCTCGCTCGCGCATCCCGAGCAGCCCCTGCCCCAGGCCGTCGGTCTCGGCCGAGGCGCCGCGGCCGTCGTCGCTCACCTCGACCACGATCGCGTCGGGCAGCCACTGCACGAGCACCGTGACCATGGGGTCGGGGCCGGCGTGCTTGAGCACGTTGGTCAGCGCCTCCTGGGCGATCCGGTAGACCGTGAGGCCGGCGCCCGGCGGCAGGGTCCGCGGCTCGCCCATCCGCACCAGCGATGCCCGCAGGCCGCTGGCCCGCACCTGGTCGACCAGGGCGCCGACGTCCGACTCCGCGGGCTGCGGGGCGAACCCCTGGGCCGTCCCGTGGCCGAGGCCGCCGGGTCCGGGCACCGCGGGGATCGAGCCCGTCGCGGGGTCCGAGCTGCCGCGCAGCACGCCGAGGAGGCGGCGCATGTCGGTGAGCGCCGCGCGCCCCGTCTCCGCGATCGTGCCGAGCGCCCGCGTGGCGGCCGCGGGATCGGCGTCGGCGGCGTACCGGCCACCGTCGGCCTGGGCGATCATCACGGTGAKGGAGTGGGCGACGATGTCGTGCATCTCGCGCGCGATGCGGGCCCGCTCGGCGGCGGTCGCGATCTGGGACTGCTGGTCGCGCTCGACCTCCAGGCGCTGCGCCCGGTCGACCAGCGCCTCGATGGTCTCGCGCCGGGAGCGCCGGACCAGGCCGAACGCCCAGACCGACAGTGAGACGACGCCGGCGAAGATCGCGGTCGACGCCGCGCCCGGGGCGTCGGACCACCCGTTCATCGAGAGGCCGAGCAGCACGGAGCCGACGAGCGCCCCCACGATCGCGACGCGGTGCGCCCAGCGCGGGCCGTGCACGGTGACCGAGTAGAGGGCGACCAGGATGGCGATGTCGGCCGGCATCACGAGCGGTGCGACGACGATGAGCTGGAACAGGGCCGCGAGGTACACGGCGGCGGCCGAGGCCGTCGGTCGGACGCGGCGCCAGGCGAGCGGGGCGACGACGGCCACCGAGACGAGCGTGGCGGCGGCGGTCCGCGTGGCGTCCAGGGTCGAGCCCGTGATGTCGGTCGCCGTCGCGACCATGAGGAGCAGCAGGAACGCGGTGCCGGTGGCGTCGACGGCGAACCGGTGCGCCTCCTCCCATCGCAGCAGCCGTTCCCACCTGGTCACCCCATGAGGGTAGGGGCGGTCGGCGACGGCGGCGTGCGCCCGGGGGACGACCTGAACGCGCCCTGCGTCCGACCCCAGGCGCAGCCGGTTCATGTCGACCTGTAGGCGCGCCCCTCTGGCGGTCAAGACCGTCCCATGACCTAGCATGGGCGAATGACCCAGGTGCTGCTGGCCGAGGACGATCCCGCGATTGCCGAACCTTTGGCCCGCGCCCTCGGGCGTGAAGGTTATGACGTGCGCGTGCAAGGTACGGGTCAAGGTGCGATCGACGGCGCCGCGGCCGCCGACCTGGTCGTGCTCGACCTCGGGCTGCCGGACATGGACGGGCTCGACGTCGCCCGCGCCATCCGCAACCTCGGCCTCACCACGCCGCTGCTGGTGCTCACCGCGCGCGCCGACGAGGTCGACCTCGTCGTCGGTCTCGACGCGGGGGCCGACGACTACGTGACGAAGCCGTTCCGGCTCGCCGAGCTGCTCGCCCGCGTCCGGGCGCTGCTGCGGCGCAGTGTCGGCGACCCGGGCGACGAGGACGAGCTGCACGCGCAGAACGTGCGCGTGGACGTCGCGGCGCACCGGGCGTTCCAGGGCGAGCGAGAGCTCCACCTGACCGCCAAGGAGTTCGACCTGCTCCGTGTCCTGGTCGGCGCGGCGGGCACCGTGGTCGCGCGCGAGACCCTGATGCGCGAGGTCTGGGGCTCCGACCCGACCGGCTCGACCAAGACCCTCGACATGCACGTGTCCTGGCTGCGTCGCAAGCTCGGCGACGACGCCAACGCGCCCCGGTACGTCACCACCGTGCGCGGCATGGGATTCCGGTTCGAGACCGGCGGCGCCGGCGCCGAGCGGGTCTGACCTTTGCGTCGTCGCGTCCTGCAGGCGACGATCGCGGCGGTCACCGTCGCGGTCGTGCTGCTCGGCTTCCCCCTGGCGTTCCTCGGCGCGCAGCTGGTCCGCGAGAACGAGATGCAGGCCCTGCAGTCGCGCGCCACCGACGCGGGGCGCGCGGTCGACTTCCGGGTCGAGCAGGACATCCCGCTGACCGACCGCATGTTCGAGAACGCGGCAGGCGGCCCCGGCGACATCCCGGCGTCCGTCGTCGTCCAGGCACCGGACGGCGAGGTCTACCAGGCCGGCGACCGGATCGACGGTCGCGCCCTGTCCGTGAAGGTCGAGTCCGACACCGGCGCGACGGTGCTGCTGTACGTGTCCTGGTGGGACGTCTTCTGGCTGAGCGCCCGGGTCATCGCCCTCGTGGTGGTCGCCGCCGTCGTGGCCTTCGCCGCCGGGATCGGGATGGCGATCTGGCAGGCGAACCGCCTGACCGCCCCGCTCGTCTACCTCGCCGCGTCGGCGGAGCAGCTGGGTGCCGGACAGGTCCGCCCGCGCCTCGAGCCGTCCGGCGTCGAGGAGATCGACCTGGTGGCCGCCGAGCTCGCGCGCAGCGCCGACCGCATGGCCGGGCGCCTCGCCGCCGAACGGCAGTTCGCCTCCGACGCCTCCCACCAGCTCCGCACGCCGCTCACGGCACTGTCCATGCGGCTCGAGGAGATCATGCTGGCCACCGACGAGCCCGCGGTGAGCGAGGAGGCACGCATCTCGCTCGAGCAGGTCGAGCGCCTGGTGCGCGTGGTCGACGACCTCCTCGCCAGCTCGCGGCGGCTCCAGGGCGGCACCACCGAGGCGGTCCGGCTGCTCGAGGTGGTGCACCAGCAGGAGGAGGAGTGGCAGCCGACCTTCGAGGCGAACGGTCGGCGGCTCGTGGTCGAGGTCGACCGCGCCACGCAGGTGCTCGCCACCCCCGGGGCGCTCGCCCAGGTCATCGCCACGCTCATCGAGAACTCGCTGCGCCACGGCGCCGGCACGACGACCGTGCGGTCGCGCCCCGGCGGCCCGTCCGGCGCCGTCGTCGTCGAGGTCGCCGACGAGGGGGCCGGCGTGCCCGACGACCTGGCCCCGCGGATCTTCGAGCGCGAGGTGACGTCCGGCAAGGGCACCGGGCTCGGGCTCGCGCTCGCCCGCGACCTGGCGTCCGCCGATGGGGGCCGGCTCGAGCTGGCCCAGCGCCGGCCGGCCGTGTTCGCGCTCTTCCTGTCCGGCGTGCCGGCGTCCATGCGCCCGGACGTGGTCCTGCCGCTCGGGGCGGTCGTCTCGGCGCGACCGGACCGCCGCCGCCGCTGAGTGCCCGGCCCTCCGGCACGGGCCCGGCAGAGCGCCCAGTAGCCTAGGACCTCGCCCACCACCCGCAGGAGTGCAGCAGCGTGTACCGGATCACACCCACGACGCAGAGCTACGCCTGGGGTTCGACCACCGCGATCCCCGACGTGCTCGCCAGGCGCCCTGATGGTCGCCCGGTGGCCGAGGCGTGGTTCGGGGCGCACACGAGCGCGCCGGCGATGGTGCACCTGCCCGACGGCGACCGCCCGCTGGACGCGGTGATCGCCCGAGATGCCGCGTACCACCTCGGCTCCGACGTCGCCTCGAGGTTCGGCGGGCAGCTCCCTTACCTGCTCAAGATCATCGCCGCGGACGCGCCGCTCTCCCTGCAGGTGCACCCGTCGCTCGCCCGCGCCCGCGCCGGCTTCGCCCGCGAGGAGGCGGCCGGGATCGCGATCGACGCGCCCCACCGCAGCTACCGCGACGCCAACCACAAGCCCGAGCTGGTGTACGCGCTGACGCGGCTGGACGCGATGGTCGGCTTCCGCGCCCCTCGCCGGGCGGCGGAGCTGCTGGCGGACCTCGACGCGCCCCTGGCCGCCGACCTGCACGCGCTGCTCGAGGACGACCCCACGTCGGACGGGGTCCGGAAGGCGTTCGAGTGGCTCCTGCGTCCGCAGACCCGGCCGAGCCCTGCGGACGTCGCCAAGTTCGCGGAGGCGTGCACGCGTCGCCTCGCCGACGGGTCGCCCTCGCCGCGGACCGACCGCACCGTCATGCGCCTCGCCGCGGCCTACCCCGGCGACCCGGGCGCGGTGACCTCGGTGCTGCTGAACCCGGTGACGCTCCGGCCCGGCGAGGCCCTCTTCATCCCGGCCGGCGCGGTCCACGCGTACCTGCGCGGGGTCGGCGTCGAGATCATGGCCAACTCGGACAACGTGCTGCGCGCGGGCCTCACCAGCAAGCACGTGGACATCGACGAGCTGCTGAGCAACGTGGACTGCGTCGCCGCGCCGCCGATCCGGATCGCCCCCGAGCGCGCTTTCACGGCGACCCGGATCTACTACGCCCCGGTCGACGACTTCGAGCTGTCGGTCTCGCGCCTCTCGGACGACGGCCCCACGCAGATCCCCGGCCGGGGCCCGCGCGTCCTGGTCTGTCTCGAGGGCGAGATCGAGGTGGCGACGCAACGCGACGGTGCGTTCCTGCTCACCCGGGGTCAGTCGGTCTTCGTGCCCGCCTCCGACGGCTCGCTCACGGCGACGGGCGACGGCGTCCTCGTCCAGGCAGACGTGCCCTGACGTTCCCGGGTCAGACCGAGCCGGTGAAGACCCACTTCTTGTAGCCGACGTAGCGCAGCGCGGTGCCGATCGCGATCCCGACCACCGTGGCGACGTTGTCCGCGAACGCGTTGGTCAGGCCGAGCGCGTAGTGGGAGAGCGCGAGGGTGAGCACCGGCACCACCGCGCACACGAGGTTGATGCCGGCGAACACGACCAGCTCACGCGTGCGCTGCTCGGTGCGCCGCTGCGAGAACGTCCAGTGCCGGTTGCCCAACCAGCTCACGAGGGTCGCCGCCGCCACCGAGATGACCTTGGCGGTGAGCGGCTTGTGCTCGAGCAGGTGCCCCGGACCGAAGCGCAGCAGGTTGAACAGGCCCAGGTCGACGACGAACGCGAGCCCACCGACGGACAGGAAGCGGGCCAGCTCGTAGGCGCGCGCGCGGAGAGCCGCCGCACGCGCGGCAGAGGCCACCGGTGCCGCGACGACCGCCGGGCCGGCGGTCAGCTCGTCGCTCGCGCTCACAGGGCTCCTCGGGGTCGGTGCGGACCGGGCGTTTCGCGAGGATAGCCCGCGATCCTGGACGTCACCTGTCAGGAGTCGGGCGAAGCGTTTCGGCGCACCCACCGACGCTCGACTAGTGTCGTCGCCCGTGACGGCACCCGTGGTGGCAGTGGTGGGCGGCGGCCAGCTGGCCCGCATGATGGCGCCGGCGGCGACCGCGCTCGGGCTGCACCTGCGGGTCCTGGTCGAGAGCCCGACGTCCTCGGCCGCCCAGGTGGTGGTCGACGCCCCGGTCGGGGCTGCGTCCGACGAGGAAGCGATCGCGCGCCTCGCCGACGGTGCCGATGCCCTGACGTTCGAGCACGAGCACGTGCCGAACGCGTTGCTCGACCGCCTGGAGGCCTCCGGCGTCGCGGTACACCCGGACGCCGCCGCGCTCGTGCACGCGCAGGACAAGATCGTGATGCGGACGCGGCTGACGGAGCTCGACGTGCCCGTCCCGGCGTGGGCGTCGCTGGCGTCGCCCGCGGACCTCGACGCCTTCCTCGCCGCGAACGGCGCGGTCGCCGTGGTCAAGACGTCGCGCGGCGGGTACGACGGCAAGGGCGTCCGCGTGGTGCGGGACAGCGCCGACGTCGCCGACTGGTTCGCGGCCGCCGAGGACGGCTCGGGCGCACCGCTGCTGGCCGAGGCGAAGGTGCCCTTCACCCGAGAGCTCGCCGTGCTGGTGGCCCGCCGACCCTCCGGCGAGCTGCGGACGTGGCCCGTGGTCGAGTCGGTGCAGCGCGACGGGGTCTGCTCCGAGGTGGTCGCGCCGGCTCCCGACCTGGACCCGGCCACCCAGGCCGAGGCGCTCGACGTCGCCACCCGGATCGCCGAGGGCCTGGCCGTCACGGGCGTGCTGGCCGTGGAGCTGTTCGAGGTGCCCGGCACGGCCGGCGGCCCCCCGCGCGTCCTGGTCAACGAGCTCGCGATGCGCCCGCACAACTCCGGCCACTGGACCATCGACGGCGCCGTCACCAGCCAGTTCGAGCAGCACCTCCGTGCCGTTCTCGACCTCCCACTAGGCGACACCGCGGCACGCTCGCCGTGGACCGTCATGGCGAACGTCCTGGGCAGCGCGCTGCCCGACCCGACCGAAGCCCTCGCCGAGGTGGCGGCCGCCGACCCCGGCGCGAAGGTGCACCTGTACGGCAAGGAGGTGCGCGCCGGTCGCAAGCTCGGGCACGTGAACGTCAGCGGTGACGATCTCGACGACGTCCGTCGGCGGGCCGTCGAGGCGGCGGCGCTCCTGCGCGGCGAGGCGTCCGCCTGACGCGAACAGCGCGCCGATCGCCCCGCCCGCTGGGACATGATGGGCGCGGCGCCACCGGGGCGCGGACGGCTGGACGGAGACCACGATGGCAGCGCAGGCCCAGGTAGGGATCGTCATGGGCTCCGACTCGGACTGGCCCGTGATGAAGGCCGCGGCGGAGGCGCTCGCCGAGTTCGACGTGCCCGTCGAGATCGACGTCGTCTCCGCGCACCGGCAGCCCGAGAAGATGATCGCGTACGGCCGGACGGCCGCGGACCGGGGCCTCAAGGTGCTCATCGCCGGCGCCGGGGGAGCGGCGCACCTGCCGGGCATGCTCGCGGCGGTCACCACGCTCCCCGTGGTCGGTGTACCCGTCCCGCTGGCCTACCTGGACGGCATGGACTCCTTGTTGTCGATCGTGCAGATGCCCGCGGGTGTCCCGGTGGCCACCGTCTCGATCGGCGGCGCGCGCAACGCCGGGCTGCTGGCCGTGCGGATCCTCGCGTCCGGCGAGGGCGAGCAGGCCACGCGCCTGCGGGCGGCGATGGCAGCCTTCCAGGACGACCTGCAGGGCCAGGCGGACGGCAAGGGCGAGCGGCTGCGGGCACAGACGACCGCGCGACCGACCGTGGGTTTCAGCGTCTGACCGTGTGAAGGGTCCGTGGGGGACGCCCTCTCGGGGTGCGAGGGTCTGGACGGCTGTCTAGCGTCGAGCGGATGACAGCCGCTCCTCGACCACGCCTCGCGGCGCTCGACGCCCTGCGGTTCCTCGCGGCCGCCGCGGTGGTGCTCTACCACTTCACGGGTCGGACCAGCAGCGCCTGGGGGCCTGAGCAGACGGAGCGGCTCGGCGGCGTCGGACGGTGGACCGCCTACGGGTCGCTCGGCCCGGAGCTGTTCTTCGTCATCAGCGGCTTCGTCATCCTCATGACGGCGTGGGGCCGGCCGACCGCCCAGGTCGTCGCGTCGCGCGTGGCCCGCCTCTACCCGGCGTACTGGGTCGCCGTGCTGTCCACCGGTCTGCTCCTGCTGGTCCTGTGGCCGCAGGGCAAGGCGATCACGCCGCACGAGGTCATGGTGAATCTCACGATGCTCCAGCCTGCGCTCGGGGTCGACCACATCGACGGCGTCTACTGGACCCTCTGGACCGAGCTGCGCTTCTACGTGCTGCTCGGGGTGTTCTCGCTCGTGGGCATCACGCGGCGCCGGGTGCTCGGCGTCGCGCTCGTCTGGCCCTGGGTCGCGCTCCTCTCCGAACGGGCGGGAGCCGACCAGGTCGCGGCCCTGCTGATCTCGGACTACGCCCCGCTGTTCGCGGCTGGTATGGCGTTGTTCGTGCTCCTGCGCGACCGGTCGAGCGGGAGCCGGACGGTCCTCCCGTGGGTCGTCGTCGCGACGAGCACGGCCCTCGCCGTGACCCTCGTCGTGCCCTCCCGGGCGGCCGTGCTCGAGCGGACCACCGGCTACGCCCCGTCCGCGACCCTGCTGGGCCTCGCGGTCGTCGGCTGCGTCGCCGCCGTCGCGGTGGCCGTCCTGACCAGCGTCGCGCGCTGGGAGCACCGCGGCCTGGTCGCGCTCGGCGCCCTCACCTACCCGCTGTACCTCGTGCACCAGTACTGGGGGCTCGCCGTGATCCGCGCGCTGGCGGACCACGTGCCGCCGGCCGTCGCCCTGACCGCCGCGCTCGTCACCGTGACGGCACTCGCGTGGGTGGTGCAGCGGTACGTCGAGGCGCCGTGCGGGCCGCGCCTGCGGCGGGCGACCCTGGCGGCGCTGGAGCTGCCCCGAGCCGCCGTGCTGGACCGCGTCATGCGCGGACCGCGGCTGGTCGCCGCGATGTCGTGACGCCTCAGGCGCCGGGCATCCCACCCACGGCGCCGGCGGGCAGGGAACCGTCCCGGATGGCGGCGAAGAACGCGGGAGCGGCGTCGGGATCGAGCCGCACCGTCGAGCCCACGCCGCCGGGCCGGTAGTTCACGTCGGAGATCGGCGGGGTGCCCGTGATGCCGTCCTTGCCGTTGGCCGCCTTGAACGCGAGCGCCAGCTTGGCCATGTCGACGATCCCCGTGTCGTCGTCGACCGTGAGCGCCGCCGTGCCCGCGTCGATCAGGGCCACCTGCTGGCCCGGGTGCAGCAGCAGCGACGTGGGCTTCACCTTCGCCATGACGGCGCCGATGAGCTGGCGCTGTCGTTCGGCGCGGCCGACGTCACCCGTCGGGTCCGACTTGCGCATGCGTGAGAAGGCGAGCGCCGCGTTCCCGTCGACGTCGTGGCAGCCGGCGGCCCAGACCATGCCCGAGTCGACGTCGTTCACGTCCGCGTCGTAGCAGAGGTTCACGCCACCGACGGCGTCGACGATCTGCTCCACGCCGCCCATGCCGATCTCCGCGTAGTGATCGATCGTCAGGCCGGTGAGCCCCTCCACGGTCTGCACCAGCAGCGGAGCGCCGCCCCACGAGAAGGCCGCGTTGAGCTTCGACGGGTCGTGGCCCGGGATCTCCACGAACGTGTCCCGCGGGAGGGAGATCAGCGCGGTGGGGCCGTGCTCGGGCACGTGCAGCAGCAGGATCGTGTCCGTGCGCGCACCCTCCGTGCCGTCCTCGCCCACCGAGCCGTCGGCACGCGAGTCGGAACCGGTGAGCAGGTACGTGGTGCCGGGCGTGTTCGCGGCGCCGCTCAGCGCAGCTGTGTGCTGGATCTTGCCGTTCGCCCACACCGCCAGGCCGATGGGCCACGCGAGCAGCGCGGCGAGCACGAGCACGGCGACGACCGCGATCATCGGCCCGCGGTGGCGGCGATCGGTCGATGCCCCGTCGGAGGCGGTCGGCCGGTCCCGGGGTTGCTGCGGCGGCACTGCGGCCCCGCGTGCCCCGGTGGGACGCGACGAAGGAACGGACGACGCCCGGGCGGCGGCGGGTCGCGACGACGCGCTCCGTGGGAGCGAGGCGGGTGCGGACGCGGGCCGGGCCGCCGGGGGAGTCTGGTCGCGACCGGACACCTCAATGGCTGCGGGCCGCTGGGGCCGGGTGGACGGCGCCGTCGGTGAGATCGACGCAGGCCTGTCAGTCCCGCGCTGCGCGGGTGCTGCGGTGGTCGGCCGCGCCTGAGGCAGCGGAGGACGGGTCGGCTCAGCGGCCGCCGGACGCGGCGTGCGGCTCGGGGCCGAGGGCCGGGCGGGCCGCCCGACCACGATCGGCGCGGCGTCGGGGTCGGGACCCGAAGGTCGTCGCGGGGCACCGGGCGCGAAGCTGGGCGGCGGCGTGCGCGTGGTGCGCTCGTCGGAGCTCATCCGTCAGCAGACGTCGGTCGTGTCGTCGACCGTGAACGCCTCGTGGCCGGCCTTCTTGGTCTCGGCCGGCGTCGGGGTGTCGGCCGGAACCGGTGCCTCGGTGGCGTTGGGCGTCGTCGGCTCGGCCGGCGTCGTCGCAGCCGCGGTAGGGGCGGGGGTGGCCTCGCCGAGCGCGGGCACGTCGTTCGCCATGTTCGACCACACCGTGTCGGCGGCGGCGGTCCACTCGACCCGGTTGGGGTCCGACTTCGCGGGCGCGAACGGGATCGTCATGAACGTGATGTTGCCACTGTTGATGTTGCGAAGGTTGTAGGCGAGGCCGGTCATGTTGCTGATCGACATCGTGCTGTCGGTCGTCAGCGAGCTCGTCGCCGCGCTCAGGAACGAGATGAGCTTCTGCGGGTTGGTGATCACGTCGCGGGAGAGGACCTCGCGGACCATCGCCGCGATGAGCTTCTGCTGGTTGCCGATGCGGTTGGTGTCCGAGCCGTCGCCGACGCCCTGGCCCTTGCGCGCCCGGGCGTAGGCCAGCGCGGTGGGACCGTCGAGGGTCTGGTAGCCCGCCGTCAGGTAGAGCCCGGCGTCCTTCGACGTCATGTCGTTCGGGATGCACATCGGCACGCCGCCGATGGCGTTGACCATCTGCTGGAAGCCCGCGAAGTCCACGACGATGAAGTGGTTGATCGGGATGCCGGTGTTCTGCTGCACCGTGTTGATCGTGCATGCCGCGGCCGACTCCATGTCGCCGCCGTTGTCCCACCCGGTGGCGAACGCCGAGTTGAACATGCCGCGCGTGGCGCGGGTGGTCTTCCCGTTCGTCATGGTGCAGGACGGGATGTCGACCAGCGAGTCGCGGGGGATCGAGACGAGCTCCACACGGGACCGGTCGGCCGAGATGTGCAGCACCATCGTCGTGTCCGACCGCATGCCCTCGACCTTGCCGCCGATCTCGCCGTTCTCGCCGTCGCGCTGGTCGGAGCCGAGGATCAGGATGTTGACGGCCTGCCCGGCGTTCGGGTCGTCCGGGTCCGGCGCCTTCGACTGCGACGGGATCGGCTGCACGAGGGCGGAGACGTCGACCTTGTCCATGTTGCCGTTGAGCTTGGCGGCGACCGCGGCGACCCCGCTGGCCCCGAACACCACGACCGCTGCCAGCGTGAGCGCGATCCCACGAAGCACCCGGTGGGTGTGCAGGGACCGGGCGTGCCGGGCGGCACGGGGGCGTGGGACAGCAGCGTGGCGGTTGGTCACGTCGACGATGGTAGGAGAGCAATCCTCCTGTGGGGCGGAGCGCGCGCAGCGACGCGGTGGAGGATCTGTGCAGATCAGCGACCGATCGCTGCGACGCTACCGGCTGAGCCGACGACTACCGCCCGAGCTGCGCGTACTTCGCCTCGGTGGCGTCCTTCTGCGGCCGCCACCACGCCTCGTTGGCCTGGTACCAGCCCACGGTGGCCTCGAGCCCGGCCCGGAAGTTCTCGTACTTCGGGGACCACCCCAGCTCCTCGCGGAGCTTGGTGGAGTCGATCGCGTAGCGCAGGTCGTGACCCGGGCGGTCGCTGACGAGGTCGTACGCGTCGGGGGACTGGCCCATGATCTCGAGGATGTCCTCGACGACCGTCTTGTTGTTCTCCTCGCCGTCCGCCCCGATGAGGTACGTCTCGCCGAGGCGACCGCGCTCGATGATGGCCCAGACCGCGCTGTTGTGATCCTCGACGTGGATCCAGTCGCGCACGTTCTCGCCCGAGCCGTAGAGCTTGGGGCGCACGCCGTCGATGACGTTGGTGATCTGACGCGGGATGAACTTCTCCACGTGCTGGTACGGACCGTAGTTGTTCGAGCAGTTGGAGATGGTGGCGCGGACGCCGAAGCTCCGGGCCCACGCGCGGACCAGCAGGTCCGAGGCGGCCTTCGTCGACGAGTACGGGCTCGAAGGGTTGTACGGGGTGTCCGGCGTGAACTTGGCCGGGTCGTCCAGCTCGAGGTCGCCGTAGACCTCGTCCGTCGAGATGTGGTGGTAGCGCACGTCGTGCCGGCGGACCGCCTCGAGGAGCTGGTACGTACCGATCACGTTGGTGCGGAGGAACGGCCACGGGTCGTGCAGCGAGTTGTCGTTGTGCGACTCGGCGGCGAAGTGCACCACCAGGTCGACGTCCTTGACCAGGCTGTCGACGATGTCCGGGTCCGCGATGTCACCCTTCGCGAAGACGACCTTGCCGTCCACCGGGTCCAGGCTGCGCTCGTCGCCCGCGTACGTCAGCGCGTCGAGCACCGTCACGCGCACGTCGGGGCGCTCGCGGACCGTCTGGTGGACGAAGTTGGAGCCGATGAAGCCGGCGCCGCCGGTGACGAGCAGGTGCATGCGAGGCGTTCTCCTTGGTCAGGTTCCGACCCACGAGCGTAGCGCCCCCGCCGCGTGTCCTGCGGTCGGTCGCCGTCCGTTCGGCGCCTTGGTGCGCGGGCTCACAGCGCGCGGAGACGCGCGGAAGCCCGGTCAGGCGCTAATCTCGTCCCGTCGCGCGTCCAGGCGCGCCTGAGCGCCAGGGAGATCCATTGCGAGGTCGCACGCGAGCCGAGTGGCGCGCGACGGCTGCCCACGTCCTGAGGGACGCCGTGAAGTTCGGGGCGGTCGGCGTCGTGGGTTTCGTCGTCGACGTCGGCCTGTTCAACCTCCTCGCGTACGGCACCGAGCTGCACGACTCCCCGCTCGTCGCGAAGGTCATCTCCGTCGCGGTCGCGACCGCAGTGACCTGGCTCGGCAACCGCTACTTCGTCTTCCGCCACCGCCGCGGACGGGCGGCCGGCCGCGAGGCGGCGCTGTTCGTCCTGTTCTCGCTGACCGGCATGCTGATCTCGGTGGGCACGCTGTGGTTCTCCCACTACGTGCTCGGTCTGACCTCTCCGCTGGCGGACAACATCTCCGCGAACGTCCTGGGCCTGGGTCTGGCCAGCACGTTCCGGTTCGTCACGTACCGGACGATCGTCTTCCGCCACGTCGCGGTGCCCGCGCCCACGCCGGTGGCGAGCTTCGACGCCTCGGTCGCGACGCACTGACGGAGGACCGACCTCAGGCTCGGTAGGAACCCGTCGGGCCGTCCCGCCTCGTCAGGAGCTCCTGCACGTCGCGCCGAGAGACCGTCGCGCCGCGACCGATGCGCCGCCTCTCGCGCAGCAGGTGGGGCACCATGCCCAGGTAGGAGACGAAGGCTCGGACCCGGGTCCGCACGACCGGCCACGGCTGGCGCCGGCGCAGTCCGACCGACGCGGTCGTGACCACGAAGCGCAGGACGCACCGCACCGCCATCCCGGCCGACGCGACCTTGGTCAGCATGGCCAGCCGGTTGCGCTGGTCGTGGAACCGGAAGAAGTCGCTGCCCTCCCGGGACGAGGCGGCGTGCAGGTGCGAGACCACAGCTCCCGCGCAGTGCTCGATGCGGTAGCCCGCCAGGCGCAGCCGCCACGACAGGTCCGTGTCCTCGTAGTACATGAAGAACCGCTCGTCGAACGTGCCGGTGCGCTCGAGCGCCGACGACCGCAGGATCGCTGCGGCTCCGCTGATGCCGAAGACGTCGCGCGACGGGGAATGACGTCGCGCGTCGGCCAACCACCCCCGGTCGACGCCGAACCCGTCGGGCCCGACCTCGTTCCCCGTGGAGTTCACCAGACGCACCGCGCCCGCCGGGTCGGCGACCCATCGGCCGTCGGGACCCTCCACGACGTCCCGGTCGTCGGGCCCCGCCGCGCGGAACCAGGGCTCCAGCAGCACGGTCGCCGCCATCGCCGCCACGTCCGGATCGGCCGCGTCCATGCTCTCGACCAGCTCGCGGACGAAGTGGCGGTCGGCTGTCGCGTCGTTGTTCAGCAGGATCACGTACCGCGAGCGGACGGTGGCCAGCGCGACGTCGTTGCCCCCGGCGAATCCCAGGTTGCGTTCGTTGCGGAGGAGCCGGACGTCGGGATGATCCTTGGCGATGAGCTCGGCGGTCCCGTCGGTCGAGGCGTTGTCGACCACCACCACCTCCATCCGCACGTCGCCGAGCTGCTGGTCGGCCAGGGAACGGAGGCAGCTGGAGACCAGGTCCGCGCCCTGGTAGGTGACGGTGACGACCGTGACGTCGGGCGGGTCCGACGGGGTGTGCTCGTTCACGACCCGGTCACCGCCGCGTAGGCGTCGCAGGTCGCACGCGCGCAGTCGAGCCACGTGAACCGCCCCGCCCGCTCCCGGCGGGCGGCCGTGTCGTGAGGGAGCCGCTCCGCACGACGCATCGCGGCGGCAAGGGCGGGGACGTCGTACGGGTCGGCGTACTCGGCCTGCGGGCCGGCGACCTCGCGCAGCACGGGGATGTCCGCCGCGACCACGGGCCGTCCGGCCGCGAGCGCCTCGAGTGCGGGCAACCCGAAGCCCTCGTCGATCGAGGGCAGGACGAGCGCCACCGCTCCGGCCACGAGCGACTGGAGCGTGGTGTCGGGCAGCCACCCGGTCAGGGTGACACCGGGGACGGCCGCGAGGCTCTCCTCGCGACCCGCCGGCCCCGCGAGCACCAACCCAGGGGCATCGGGGTCGTCGTCGCGCAGTGCGGCGTGGGCCGCGAGCAGTCGGGGCAGGTTCTTGCGCGGGTCCAGCGACCCGACGAAGACGACGTAGCGGTCGGGGACACCGAGCCTCGAGCGGTCGGCGACCCCGAGTGGTTGCGCCGCGAACCATGAGGGGTCGACGCCGAGCGGCGTCACGGTCAGTCGTTCCGCCCGCAGGCCGTAGCGATCAGCCACCGCGTCCGCCACGGCACGGGTGGGCGTGACGACGTGCGCGCCGCGTGCGAGCGCCCGGGGGACCAGCTCGCGGTAGGCGAGGGACGCCTCGCTCACGGTGTCGGCGTGCAGGTCGTACGTCAGGTCGTGGATGGTCACCACCTCACGGGCACGACGGGTGGGCGGTGACACGAAGTTGGTGCCATGGAAGACGTCCGTACGCCCGACCAACCACTCGATGGGCGGCACGTCGCGGTGAGTCCAGCTCGTGCGGAGCAGGCGCGCGGGGACCCGCGGCCCGACCTGGCGCACCCGCGGCACGGGTTCGACCCGGTGGTGCCGCGCCGACCAGGTGGTGAGCTGCGCGGTCGAACCGGGCAGACGCTCGTCGAGGGCCGCGGGCAGGGCGCGGAGGAGCTCGCGGACGTAGCGCCCGATCCCCGTCGGGGTCCCGAGCAGGGGTGTGCCGTCCACCGTGATCCTCACGGCGGCGATCGTCTCACGGCTCGTCGACCGTGCTCCGTCGGGTTCCGGTGAGCCACCGCGGGTGACGAGGCCCACCTCTCGCGGGTGAGGGTTGCTGAGTGGCGATGTGTATTCTCGATCGCTGCGCCCACACACATACTGCGTGCGCATCCACTCTCTGAACGGACATCGGCCTTGGGCATCCTTACGGACACGCGAGAGGTCGTGCACTCTCGCGAGCTCCTCGTCAATCTCGTACAGCGAGAGCTCCGCAGCAAGTACAAGGGCACCGCCCTCGGGTGGGGTTGGTCGCTCCTGAACCCGCTCGCCACGACGATCATCTTCACGCTCGTGTTCTCCACGATCATGCGCGTGGTCCCGCCGGTCGGGGTGAACGGCCTGCACAGCTACCCGTTGTTCCTCCTCTGCGGCTTGCTCACCTGGAACTTCATGGCCGGCGCGGTCCAGGGAGGCCAGGGTGCGCTCGTCGCCAACGGCAACCTGATCAAGAAGACGTACTTCCCGCGCCGGCTCCTCGTGCTGGCCACGGTGATCTCCGCGTTCGTGACCTACCTCATCGAGATGGGTGTCCTCGCGGTGATCTTCCTGGTCGCCCGGGTGAACGTGCTTCCCTGGATCGTCCCGGTGTTCCTGGTGATGATCCTGGTGGGCTTCTTCTCCCTCGGCCTGGCGCTGGCTCTGTCGGTCGTGAACGTGTACTTCCGGGACGTGGCCCACTTCGTGGCGCTCTTCATGCAGATCTGGTTCTACGCCACGCCGATCATCTACCCGATCAGCCTCATCGAGGGGATCCAGGACGGGTCGAGCTGGGCGTCGAAGCTGCCGCTCGAGACGATCTACTCGCTCAACCCGATGGTGGGTTTCGTGGAGTCCGTGCGGGACATGCTCTACTCCGGGCACCTGCCGTCGTGGCAGCCGCTCGTGTACTGCCTGCTCGTGACCGTGGTGCTCCTGTGGTTCGGCAACCGGGTGTTCGCGAAGCTCGAGTCCAGACTGGCGGAGGAACTGTGACAGAGGTCATCCAGGCGACGGACATCGCGAAGCGGTTCCGGATCTACCACGAGCGCAACCAGTCGCTGAAGATCGCGATGATGCGCCAGCGGCGGGCGAAGTTCGACGAGTTCTGGGCACTGCAGGACGTGTCGTTCGCCGTCAAGGAGGGCACCACGTTCGGGCTCGTCGGACACAACGGGTCCGGTAAGTCGACGATGCTCAAGGTGCTCGCGAAGATCCTCGTGCCCGACCGCGGACGAGTGGCGGTGACCGGTAAAGTCTCGGCGCTGCTGGAGCTGGGCGCGGGTTTCCACCCGGAGCTGTCCGGCCGCGACAACGTCTACCTCAACGGGTCGATCCTCGGCCTGCGCAAGGACGAGATCACTCGCCGGTTCGACGACATCGTCGGCTTCGCCGGGCTCGAGAACTTCATCGACACCCCGGTGAAGAACTACTCGTCCGGCATGTACGTGCGACTCGGGTTCTCGGTCGCCATCAACGTCGACCCGGACATCCTGATGATCGACGAGGTCCTCGCCGTGGGTGACGAGGAGTTCCAGCGCAAGTGCATGGAGAAGTTCAAGGACTTCAAGGACCAGGGCCGCACCATCGTCGTCGTGAGCCACGCGCTGGGCACCATGCGTGATCTCTGCGACGAGGTCGCCTGGCTCGACCACGGCCGGCTCCTCGGCCTGGGCAAGCCGAACGACGTCGTCGACGAGTACGTCGACAGCTCGCACGCGGACCGTGAGGAGCAGCCGTCCGGTCCGGACGGGAACGCTCGGCACGGCTCGGGCGAGGTCCGCGTCGAGGGCGTCGAGCTCCTCCACGGAGGCGGGAGCGCGCAGCCCCACACCGGCGACAAGGTCACGCTGCGACTCCACTACACGGCGACTGCCGACGTCCCGGGTGTCGTGTTCGGGATCGGGGTGCACACGATGACGGGTCAGCACGTCACCGGACCGAACACCAAGGACTCCGGGCTCCAGTTCGACGTGCGGCGCGGCACCGGGACGGTCGACCTCGACATCGACCGGCTCATGCTGCTGCCCGGCACCTATGACGTGTCGACCGGGGTGGCAGACTCCATGCTGGTCCACACATTCGACCACCAGACTCGCGCCCTGCGCTTCGACGTCCTGCCCGGCGAGCCGGCAGAGCGTTTCGGCGTCGTGAGCCTCGGTGGTTCCTGGAACGTCAAGGAAGGTGTCGCGTGAGCGAGAACCCCCCGCAGGCGGCCGAGGGCGGCAGCAAGACCTACCACTCGCCCGAGGCGCTCGAGCTGCCCTTCGACCAGTACCAGCGGTACGCGACGGCGGCACGCGTCGTCGAGGCGCTGGGCGGCGTCGAGGGCAAGACCGTGCTCGACGTGGGCGGTGCGCCCGGCTTCATGGAGGTCTTCTTCCCGGGCGCGCAGGTCGCGATCGTCGACCGCTACGGCTCCCACAGCGGGAACTTCATCGTCGCGGACGGAGCCCGGCTGCCGTTCGACGACGACGCGTTCGACGTCGTGCTGACGCTCGACGTCCTCGAGCACATCCTTCCGCCGTTCCGCGCGCCGTTCCTCTCCGAGCTGCGCCGCGTGGCCCGCGACTACGTGGTCCTGAGCGCGCCGCACGCCACCGACGGCGTGCAATTGGCCGAGGCCGCGCTGCAGAGCTTCGTCACCGTCCGGTTCGGCGAGGTGTTCGGCACCCTGCAGGAGCACTCCGACAACGGTCTTCCGCGTATCGAGGACACCCTCGAGGCCCTCGGGGCGGACGACTGGCACGCCGCCCGGCTGCCGAGCGGTTACCTGCCGCGATGGCTCCTCGGCATGCTGTTCCACCACGAGCTGCTCGCCGTCGGGATGCCCGAGCTCCCGCAGCTGCACCGCTTCTACAACGAGCGGCAGTCGCTGCTGGACAACGCCGAGCCGTCGTACCGGCAGGTCGTGGTCGCGTCCGCCAGGCGGACTCCCGCCGAGCTGGACGCGCTGGTGGCGAGCCTGCGCAGCCCCGACGCCAGCACGGACACGCAGGTCACGCTCGGTGCGATCGGTGCCGCAGTCCTCGGCGCACGCCTCCGGACCACCGGCGCGGTCGCTGCGCTGGAGCAGGAGGCCGGCCGGCTCCGGGACGAGCTGACGACGGCACGCACCGTCATCGCCGACCGCGAGGCGCACACCATCTCCTTGCGCCAGCAGCTCGCGTCCGCCGAGGCCGAGATCGCCAGGCTGCGCGAGCCGGCCCGACGCGGGCTGCGTGGACGTTCCAAGGAATCCCGAAATCAGCAGGGGGAGAGCACGTGACAGTGAGTCGCAGACCGGGCGTCGTCTCGGTCATCGTCGTCAACTATAAGGGCGCCGATGACACGATCACGTGCTTGAAGTCGTTCGCCGACGTCGAGTGGCCGGCGCGGGACATCGAGCTCGTCGTGGTCGACAACGCGAGCGGCGGTGACGACGTCGAGAGGATCCGTCGGGCGGTTCCCGACGCGGTCGTCGTCACGTCGGCGACCAACCTCGGCTTCGCCGGCGGGTGCAACCTCGCGGTCAAGAAGAGCACGGGCGAGTTCGTCGTCTTCATCAACAACGACGCCCGCCCCGACGCCGGGTTCCTCCGCGAGGCGATCCCGGTGCTCCAGAGGTCTTCGGACGTCGGGGCCGTGGCGACCAAGGTCCTCGATTGGGAGGGCAACGCGATCGACTTCGCCGGTGCTGGGATGTCCTGGTACGGACAGGCGTTCAAGAAGGGTGTGGGGGCGCCTGCAGCCTGGGGGCCCGAGCAGGAGACCGACGTCCTGTTCGGGACGGGCTCGTCGCTCATCATGCGCGCCGAGGTGTTCGAGAAGGTCGGCGGGTTCGACGAGAGCTACTTCATGTTCTTCGAGGACGTCGACCTGGGGTGGCGCCTCTGGCTGCTCGGCTACCGCGTCCGGTACGTGCCGACCTCGATCTCGTTCCACCGGCACCACGCGTCGATGTCCTCGATCGGTTCGTGGCGCGAGAAGTTCCTGCTCGAGCGGAACGCGCTGTACACGATCTACAAGAACTACGACGACGAGAACCTCCAGCGCTTCCTGCCGGGGGCGATCGCGCTGGCGATCCGCCGCGGCGTGGTGCTCGGCGGAGACGACCCCACCGAGCTCGACCTGGCCTTCGGCCACGACGCCGCCGAGGGTCCGTCGACCACGGTGTCGCGCACGGCCCTCGCGTCGACCTACGCCGTCGACGAGTTCGTGCGCCGGTTGCCCGAGCTGGCCACCGAGCGCGCGCGGCTGCAGGGACAGCGCCGCCGGGACGACGTCGACATCCTGCGCCTCTTCGGCGACCCGCTGCAGCCGAACATCAACGACGCCGGGTTCGTGGGAGCGTACGACGAGGTCGTCGAAAGGTTCGCGATCCGGGAGGCGTTCAACCGGCGCCGCAGGATTCTCGTCGCGACGGGGGACACGCTCGCGACCCGCATGGCCGGCCCCGCGATCCGGGCGTGGAACATCGCCCGAGAGCTGTCCACCGAGCACGACGTCAAGCTCGTCACCACGGCCGCGAGCAGCCTCGAGAGCTCGGAGTTCGAGATCCGGCACGTGAATCCTCTCGACATGGTCGAGATGGAGGCGTGGGCCGACGTCATCATCTTCCAGGGCTTCCTGATGCACGAGCACCCGGTGCTGCGGAACAGCTCCAAGGTGATCGTCGTGGACATCTACGACCCGTTCCACCTCGAGCAGCTGGAGCAGGCACGGGACCTCGGCGAGGCCGGTCGCCGTGAGGTGGTCAGCTCGTCGACCGGGGTCCTGAACGAGCAGCTCGCACGTGGTGACTTCTTCATGTGCGCCTCGGAGAAGCAGCGTGACTTCTGGCTCGGCCAGATGGCAGCGCTCGGCCGCCTCAACCCCCTCGTCTACGACGAGGACGAGACGCTCGGGTCGCTGATCTCGGTGGTGCCGTTCGGAGTGAGCGACACCGCGCCCGTCGCCACCAAGCCCATGGTCAAGGGCGTCATCCCCGGCATCGGCAAGGACGACAAGGTCGTCCTGTGGGGTGGGGGGATCTACAACTGGTTCGACCCGCTCACCCTCATCCGGGCGATCGGCAAGGCCAAGGAGCGGGTCCCGGAGATCCGCCTGCTCTTCATGGGGGTCAAGCACCCCAACCCCGCGGTCCCCGAGATGCGCATGGGGGTCGCCGCGCACCGGCTCGCCGAGGACCTCGGCCTGCTGGGCAAGGAGGTCATCTTCAACGAGGAGTGGGTGCCGTACGACCTGCGGCAGAACTTCCTGCTGGAGTCGGACATCGGCGTGAGCACGCACCTCGACCACATCGAGACGGCCTTCTCGTTCCGCACCCGCATGCTCGACTACATGTGGGCGTCACTGCCGATCGTCTGCACCGCGGGAGACTCGCTCGCCCAGCTGGTGCACGACCGCGACATGGGCACCGTCGTCGCGCCCGGAGACGTCGACGCGCTCGCGGACGCGCTCGTCGACCTGCTGACCGACGAGGACCGGGCTCGCGAGGTCCGGGCGAACGTGGCGAGGGTCGCTCCGGAGTACGTGTGGTCGCTCGCGCTCGACCCGCTCGTACAGTTCTGCCGTCGACCGCGGCGCGCGCCCGACCTGGTCGGACCCGATGCGCCCGCGATGCTCGGCTCGTTCGTCCGCGTGGCGGAGCCGTCGTGGGGTGGTGTCAAGGGCGACGTGGGCCTGGTTCGCGAGTACTTCAGCGACGGCGGCGCGCGGCTCGTGGCGTCCAAGGTCAAGAGCAGGCTCAGCCGCGTGGTGCTCAGGCGCGACCCGTCCTGACGACGGACCGGTAGGCCCGCAGCGTCGCCTCGGCGCTGCGGGCCCAGCTGAACTCGGCGGCCCGTTCCAGGCCGCGTGCACCCAGCTCGTCGTGCCGCGGACCGATCGCCTCGCGCAGCGCGTCCGCGAGCGCGCCGGCGTCGGTCGCCTCGACCGTGAGGCCTGCGTCGMCCACCACCTCGGCGCACGCCGTGCCGGACGACGTCACCACAGGCGTCCCGTGGGACATCGCCTCGAGCACCGGGAGCCCGAAGCCCTCGGACAGCGACGGGAAGGCGAACGCCAGGGCGCCCGCGTACAGGGCGTGCAGGTCGAGCCGGTCCACCCGTCCCGTGACCCGGACGCGGGACCGGACCGCCTCGGGGATGGCGGGTGGCTCGCCCCATCCGGGCGGGCCGACGAGCAGCAGGTCGGGCGCCTCAGGGTCTCGGGCCAGCTCGGCATAGGCCTCGAGCAGGGTCACGACGTTCTTGCGGGGCTCCGTCGTGCCGGCCCACATCACGTACGGGCGGTCGTCGGCGTACCGACGACGCGCCGCCGCGATCTGGCTCGCGTCCGGTCGCACGACGGTGACGCCGTGTGGCACGACGCTCAGCCGGTCGTCGTCGATCCCGGCGTCGCGGCACTCGTCCGCCGTCGCCCGGGAGGGGACGATGACGGCGGCCGCCCGTCGGCGGACGTCCTCCAGCGCCCTGCGGAAGAAGGCGTTGCCACGCTCCGTAAACAGCTGGGGCCGCTCGAGGAACGCGAGATCGTGCACCGTTACGACCAGCGGCCGCCGGGTGGCGGGGAGGGCCCACGTCGTGGCGTGCACGACGTCGAGAGTCGGCACCCGGCCCTCCACGCGCGGCCGGTGCAGGCTCTGCCACGACTGGTACAGCGCGGTCCGGGGGAGCCGGGAGTGCACGACGCGGACGTCGATCGCCCAGTCGTCGGGCGGTCCGGTGCGGTGGTGCGCGGCCAGGCCGACGGCCCGGACGTCGTCGCGTCCGACCAGCGCCCGCAGGAGCTCCACGATGTACGTCCCCGACCCTCCAGGGGCGGGCTGCCAGAGCTGCTCGACGACCAGTCCCGCACGCAGGGGTTCGACAACGGGCATCCCGACAGCCTAGGGCGCTGGCGGGCGGGGCCCGGCGCCGATGCGAGGATGGTGCACCGTGAGCCTGCGCGTGCTGATCGATGCCACTGCCGTCCCCGCCAACCGAGGCGGTGTGGGCCGCTACGTCGATGGCATCGTGCCCGCGCTCGTCGCCGCGGGGGTCGATCTCGTGGTGGCTGTCCAGCGCAGGGACGTCGAGCACTTCGCGGCGTCGAGCGCCGAGGTCGTGCCGGTGCCCTCCGCGGTCGAGCGTCGCGCGGTCCGGTTCGTGTGGGAGCAGACGGGCCTCCCGCGGCTCGCCCGGCGGGTGGGGGCCCAGGTGCTCCACAGCCCCCACTACACGCGGCCGCGACTGCTGGGCGTCGCCTCGGTCGTCACGCTGCACGACGCCACCTTCTTCAGCCACCCGCAGCTGCACGACCGCTCGAAGGCCCGCTTGTTCACGGCGGCGACGCGCTCCGCCGTGAAGACGGCCGACGCGCTCGTCGTACCCTCGGCGGCGACGCGCGACGAGGTGCTCCGAAATGTCGGGGGGGACCCCGGACGGTTCCATGTGGCCTACCACGGTGTCGATCCCGCCGTCTTCCGACCAGTGCCGGTGGAGGAGCGACACCGCGTCGCGGGGTCGCTCGGGCTGGGAGCGACCCCTTACGTCGCGTTCCTCGGCACCCTCGAACCACGGAAGAACGTGCCCGCCCTCGTGCGCGCCTGGGTGCAGGTCGCCTCAGCCTCGGACACACCGCCGGCGCTCGTCCTGGCGGGTGCGAAGGGCTGGGACGCCGAGATCGACGCCGTCCGCGCGCAGGTGCCCGACGGGCTGCATCTCGTCGTCCCGGGCTATCTGCCGCTCGACGACCTGGCTCCGCTGCTCGGTGGTGCGCAGGTCGTCGCGTACCCGTCCCTCGGTGAGGGCTTCGGGCTGCCGGTGCTCGAAGCCCTCGCGTGCGGGTCGTGCGTGCTGACCACTCGCGAGCTGTCGCTGCCCGAGGTGGGCGGCGACGCGGTCGCCTACAGCGACACGACCAGTGACTCGATCGCGACGGAGCTGGCCGCGCTGCTGGCCGACCCGGCGCGGCGCGACATGCTGGGACGTGCCGCGCTCGCGCGCAGCGCGAGCTTCACCTGGGACAGGTCCGCCGCTGCGCACGTCGAGGCGTACGAGGCCGCGCTCGCGCGGCGACGGGACCGGTAGGTGCGCTGCTGACGCTGCTCAGGCGCCCAGGCCGGCGACGTACTCCTCGACCTGCGCCATCGTCGGCAGCAGTCCCGACGCGCGGGCCTCCGACAGGCTCGGCGCTGCGAGGTCCTTGTCGGACAGCTTCGGCGTGATGGCCCGGCCCTGGCGGTCGGTGGTCGGCCACTCGATGCCGATCTCGGGGTCGAGCGGGTGGATGCCGTGCTCGCGGACGGGGTCGTAGCCCGTCGAGCACAGGTACAGCACCGTCGAGTCATCCTCCAGCGCCATGAACGCGTGCCCGAGCCCCTCGGACAGGTACAGGGCGCGCCGGTCGACGTCGTCCAGGACGACCGCGTCCCAGCGGCCGAACGTGGGCGAGCCCACGCGGATGTCGACCGCGACGTCGAGGATGGCGCCCTTGGYGCACGTGACGTACTTGGCCTGGCCGGGAGGCACGTCCGCGAAGTGCACACCGCGCAGCACGCCCGCCTCCGACACGGAGCAGTTGGCCTGGCTCAGCGACAGCGGGTGACCGAGGGCCTCGACGAACGGGTCGGCCTTGAACCACTCGAGGAAGACGCCACGAGGATCGCCGAACTGTCGCGGGGTGAACTCCCACGCCCCGGGGACCTCTAGCTCACGGACGCGCACGAGGCACTCCTTCTGTTCAGGGGATTGGGCGGCCCCACACTATCCGGACGCCTAGGCTGAGGCCTCGTCGTGCCCAGGGACACCTGTCCTGGCGGAGCTCAAGGAGAGATCGTGCGCTGGTTGGTGACCGGTTCGAACGGCATGCTCGGCAAGGACCTGGTCGCGCTGCTCGGAGCGCGTCCGGGCGACGAGGTGACCGCCGCCGACCGCGCCACGCTGAACGTCACCGATGCCGTCGCCGTCGACACTCTCGTTGCCGGTCACGACGTCGTCGTGAACTGCGCCGCGTGGACGGCCGTCGACGACGCCGAGACCTCCGAGGGACCGGCGTTCGACGTGAACGGCACGGGCGCGGCCCACCTCGCCCGCGCGGCGGACCGGCACGGCGCGCGGATCGTGCAGGTGTCCACCGACTACGTGTTCGACGGTCGTGCGTCGTCGCCGTACCGCGAGGACGCGCCGGTCGGACCGCGATCGGCGTACGGGCGCACCAAGGCGGCAGGGGAGTGGGCCGTACGGTCGCTCGCCGCGAACCACCTCGTCGTCCGGACGGCATGGCTCTACGGCGAGCACGGTCCGTGCTTCCCCAAGACCGTCCTGCGCATCGTCCGCGAGCGCGGCGGCATCGACGTGGTCGACGACCAGATCGGCCAGCCCACCTGGACCGCGGACCTGGCCGACCTGGTGGTCCGGCTCGTCGACGCGGATGCCGCACCGGGGACGTACCACGGCACGTCGTCGGGGAACGTGTCCTGGTGGGGGTTCGCCCGCGAGGTGGTGGCGGCCGCGGGGCTCGATCCCGAGCTGGTGCGGACGACGACGAGCGACTCCTTCGTCCGCCCCGCGCCACGCCCCTCCTACTCGGTGCTCGGGCACGACGCGTTCCGTGCGCTCGACGTCGCTCCGATCGGGCCCTGGGCCGAGCGCTGGAGAGCCGCCGCGCCAGCCCTGGTGTGAGTCGCGGCACGCGAGGGCGACGCGGAGGGTGAGGGTAGGCTGTCGCCCGCCCGCCCCGGCTCCCCCGTCTGTGGAGGTCCTCCTGCATGTCACCCAACCAGCTCCAGGCCGCCCCCGCGTTCGAGCGTGACGTCGTCGTCGTCGGCGGTGGCGGGCACGTCGGGCTGCCCCTCGCGATCGCGCTAGCGAGCCGCGGCGCGAGCGTCGCGATCTACGACCTGAGCCAGTCCGCCGTCGACCGGGTCATGAACGGCGTCATGCCGTTCATCGAGCCCGGAGCTCAGGAGCTCCTGGAGAAGGCCCTGGCCGACGGGCTCCTGACGGCCACCACCGACTCGTCGGTCGTCGCGTCGGCCGAGAACGTGGTCGTCGTCATCGGGACCCCGGTCGACGAGCACCTCAACCCGGACCCGACGGCGATCCCGAAGGCGCTCTCGGCGTGTGCGGACTCGTTCCGCGACGGGCAGCTCCTGGTCCTGCGCAGCACCGTCTACCCGGGCGTCACCGCGCTCGTGGAGAAGATGGTCGCGGCCCTCGGCGTGGACGTGGAGGTCGCGTTCTGCCCCGAGCGCATCGCCGAGCACAAGGCGATGGAGGAGCTGTTCGACCTGCCGCAGATCATCTCGGCCCGCACGGAGTCCGGCCGGGCTCGCGCCGGTGCGCTGTTCGGCAAGCTCACCGACCAGCTCGTCCAGCTGGAGCCGGAGGAGGCCGAGCTGGCCAAGCTGTTCACCAACACGTGGCGCTACATCAAGTTCGCGGCCGCCAACCAGTTCTACATGATGGCCAACGACCGCGGCCTGGACTTCGACCGGATCCGCAAGGGGCTCGCGCAGGACTACCCGCGCGCGGCCGACATGCCGGGCGCCGGGTTCGCAGCGGGTCCCTGCCTGTTCAAGGACACCATGCAGCTGGCCGCCTTCAGCGACAACCAGTTCGGGCTCGGCCACTCGGCGATGCTGGTCAACGAGGGTCTCCCGCTCTACCTCGTGAGCCGCCTCGAGGAGCGCTTCGACCTGTCGACGATGACCGTCGGCATCCTCGGCATGGCGTTCAAGGGCGGGTCCGACGACATCCGGTCGAGCCTGTCCTACAAGCTGCGCCGCGTGCTCGACTTCAAGGCGGGCAAGGTGCTCGCCACCGACCCGCACGTGACCGTCGACCCGGAGCTGGTGCCCCTCGAGCAGGTGCTCGCCGAGGCTGACCTGCTGATCGTCGCGACGCCGCACGCCGAGTACCGTGACCTGCAGACCGACCTCCCGGTCGCCGACGTCTGGAACCTGCTGGGCAACGGGGTGCTCGTGTGACCCACGGCGCCTCTCCCCGCGTCTCGGTCATCATCCCGGCGTACAACGAGGGCGAGCACATCGTCCCCGCGCTCGACCGGATCTTCGAGGCCGTCCAGCTGCCGTGCGAGGTCGTCGTCGTCGTGGACTTCCCCGAGGACACCACCGTCCCGGTGGTGGAGCGGTACCGCGCCGACGAGCCTCGCCTGCGCGTCGCGATCAGCACGTATGGCCGAGGCCCCGCCAACGCCATCAGGTTCGGGATCGACGACGCCCAGGCGCCGACCGTCGTGGTGACGATGGCCGACGGGTGCGATGACCCCCGGCAGATCGACGACCTGGTCCGGCTCGTCGAGCGCGGAGTGGTGGTCGCGGCGGCCTCCCGCTACATGCCGGGCGGCGCCCAGGTCGGCGGTCCGTTCCTCAAGTCGTTCCTCTCGCGCTCGGCCGGGCGGTCGCTGCACACGTTCGCCCGCATCGGCACGCGTGACGCGACGAACTCGTTCAAGGCCTACGACGCCGAGTTCGTCCGCTCCGTCGGCATCCACTCGCGTGACGGCTTCGAGATCGGGCTCGAGCTGACGGCCAAGGCACGCCGGCTCGGTCGTCCCGTGGCCGAGCTGCCGACCATCTGGCTCGACCGCACCTTCGGCGAGTCCAACTTCAAGCTGGCGCAGTGGATCCCGCACTACCTGCGCTGGTACCGCTTCGCCTTCGGGCACAGTGCCACCCCCGAGCAGGTCCGGGCCCAGGCGGCCCGTCTGGTCGAGTCAACGAACGACGACGTGAAGGACGGATAGAGCATGGAGAAGGTTCTGGTCAGCGGTTCCGCTGGCTTCATCGGTGGGTATGTCGTGGAGGAGCTCCTCAGCCGCGGCTACGAGGTCGTCGGCATCGACAACTACTCGAAGTACGGCAAGGTCACCAAGTCGTACGACGACAACCCGAACTACCACCTGACCGTCGGGGACGTGCGCGAGACGAAGCTGATGACCCAGCTGCTCTCCGACTGCGACCACTTCATCGCCGGAGCCGCCCTCATCGGCGGGATCTCGTACTTCCACACCTACGCGTACGATCTGCTGGCCGAGAACGAGCGCATCATCGCCTCGTCGACCGACGCCGCGATCGCCGCGCACAAGGAGGGTCGCCTCAAGAAGGTGACCTACATGTCGTCCTCGATGGTGTTCGAGTCGACGACGTCGTGGCCCTCCAAGGAGGGCGACGAGCGGATCGTCCCGCCGCCGCTCTCGTCCTACGGCTTCCAGAAGCTGGCCGTCGAGTACTTCGCGCGCGCGGCATGGGACCAGTACAAGCTGCCGTACACGATCCTGCGCCCGTTCAACTGCGTCGGCATCGGTGAGTCCCGTGCGCTCGGTGACGTCGAGATCGACTCCGGCAACGTGAAGCTCGCCATGAGCCACGTGGTGCCCGACCTGGTCCAGAAGATCCTCAAGGGTCAGGACCCCGTGCACATCCTGGGCGAGGGCAACCAGATCCGGCACTACACGTACGGCGGCGACCTCGCCCGCGGCATCGTCGACGCGATGGCTCACCCCGACGCGCTGAACGACGACTTCAACCTGTCGACGCCGGACGGCCACACGGTGACCGAGCTCGCCGAGATCATCTGGCACAAGATCAAGGGCGACGACGTCCCCCTGACGCTCACGCACGACCCGGCCTTCGAGTACGACGTCCAGCGTCGTGTCCCCGCGACCGACAAGGCCAAGCGCGTGCTCGGCTTCGAGGCGACGACCAAGCTCGAGGACATGCTCGACGAGGTCATCCCGTGGATCGCCCAGGCGATGAAGGACGGGACGATCTGACCGAGGCGGACGCGCCGACAGGGGCAGGCACGCTGGTGCCTGCCCCTCGTGGCATTTCCCGGCCCGTGATGGGGGCGGCGTGCGCCTGGTGCTGACCTCGTGGGCGTGGCACAGCGTGCTGCTCGCTGTCGCCGTCGTGGCCGGCGCGACCGTCTTCGCCCAGCGCTCTCGGTCGCGCGCCCTCGTGCTTGCCGGAGCGATGGCGGTCGTGGGCGTCGCCTACCTGACCGTCGGAGTGGTCTGGTGGTGCTCACCGACGGTCGGAGCGTGGTCCTCCCGGCTGCTGGCGCTGGGCGTGCTGGTGGCGATCGGCGTGGCTGCCTGGCGGCGGAGCCCCGTCCTCGCCCGGGCGCTGCACGCGGTCGCCGCACCTGTCGCCCTGATGCTGTCGTACGCGCTCGCAGTGGTCGGGCTAGGGTTCCTGCGCGGCGGTGCCGGCCTGCCGGCCGACACCGCCGCGACCCGCTTCTCGTGGCGCCTGCCGCCCGACAACGTGCTCCCCTTCCTCTTCGCCCGCCACGTCGAGTCGTCGGGTCACCAGACCCTGCCGCCGCCCGTCTCGGGCTGGTTGTCGAGCGACCGCCCGCCCCTGCAGACCGCGATCACGCTCGCGCAGACGCTCGTGCACAGGGACGACGTCGGGGCGATGCTCGACTACCAGGTTCTCGGCACCCTCCTGCAGGCGTCCTGGATCCTCGGCGCATGGGCAGTCCTGGAGGTTCTCGCGGTGCGCCGCGTCACCAGCTCTGTGGCGATCGGTGCCGCCGCGGCGACGAGCGTCGTCGTGCTGAACACGTTCTACGTGTGGCCCAAGCTTCTCGCCGCCGGGTTCGTCCTGCTGGCCCTGGCGGTGGTGCTCCGCCGGCCAGGACGTCGGCCGGCCCTGCACTACGCACTCGCGGCTGTGCTGGCCGCCCTGGCGTACCTCTCGCACGGCGGTGCGGTGTTCGCTCTCGTGCCAGTGGCGGTCATCGGCGCCTGGCAGGCCTTCCGGGCGCCGAGACCGGCGCTGTCGCTCGGGTCGGCCCTGGCCGCGTTCGCGTGCGTGGTCCTTCCGTGGTTCGCCTACCAGCGACTCGTCGACCCGCCCGGCGACCGGCTGCTGAAGTGGATGCTGGCAGACGTGCAACCCGTCGACCCGCGATCGCCGGTGCGGGCGGTGCTGGACCAGTACCAGGCGGTCGGCCTCTCAGGCGCGATCGAGAACAAGGTCGGGAACCTCTCGCGATTGCTCGGCCACGGCTGGGATCGCGCCGCCGCGATCCAGAACGCCGACGCGTGGGACGGCTCGTGGCTGAGCTTCTGGCGTTCCGAGACGTTCTACTCGCTGCTCCCCGCGCTCGGACTGCTGCTGCTCCTAGCCGTGGGGTGGGCGTTCCCCCGGCGCGGTGACATCGCTGACCGGCGCGCCGGGACGGCGCTGGCCGTGGTGCTCGGCGGTGGTCTTCTCTTCTGGTGCATAGTCATGTTCGGTCCAGGCACGACGTACCTCCACCAGGGCACGTTCGCGTTCGTCCTGCTCGGCGCGATGGCGCTCGCGTGCGCGGGCTGTGCTCTGTCGGTGAGGTTCGCGCTCCTGGTCGTGATCGCCCAGGTGGCGTTGACCGTAGCCGTGCTCCTGCCGCAGCTCCCGGCCGCGGGTGCCCCGGTGACTCCCGGGACGCCGGTGCTCGTCTCCGCCTCGGCTGTGCTGGTCCTCTCGCTGCTGGCGTTCGTCGCAGTCCTCGTCTCGACCGGACGAGACCCGAGACCGTCGGCGCAGCCAGACGCCGCCGACGAGGCCACGCTCGGCGCACTCGGGTGAGCATCCCGCGACGGTGGTGGTGGATCCACCTCGCACTCCTCGCGGGCGCGGGCGTGCTCCTCCTCGTGCTCGGCCGTCATCAGTGGTTCTTCGGGGACGAGTGGGAGTTCTTCACCAACCGCGGGTTGGGACCCGGCGCGACACTGAGCATCTGGCGCCCTCACAACGAGCACTGGTCCACGCTCCCGATCATCGTGATGACCGGACTCCGAGACGTCGTCGGCCTCTCGTCGTACTGGCCGTACCTGATCGCTCTCCTGCTGTGCCACCTCGCGCTGGCGCACGTGCTCTGGCGCATCTGCGTCCGTGCCGGTGCGGCACCGCTCTTCGCGACGATCGGTGCGGCCGTCTTCTCCCTCCTGGGCGCGGGTGCGGAGAACCTTCTCTGGGCATTCCAGATCGGGTTCGTGGGTGCTCTCCTGCTCGGCTGGCTGGCCATCCTGGTCGGCGATCACCCCCAACGCCTCTCCTGGCGAGACACGGGACCGGTCGTTCTCCTGGTCGGCGCGCTGATGTGCTCGGGCGTGGGTGTCCCCATGGTCGCGTCGGCGGCGGTGGCGGTCCTGCTGCGCAGCCGCAGCTGGGTGCGCGCGCTCGCCGTCGGTGGTATCCCGGGCGTGGTCTTCGCTATCTGGTACCGGCTCATCGGCACCGTCAACGGCTCGCCCCCCATGCCGGCCCGGTCATGGACGGAGAAGGCGCACGAGCTCGGGTCCGGCATCATCTCCCAGGCGACGGCCGTGACTGGCGGGCCGGTCCGCCTGGTCGAGCTGGCTCTGCTCGTGCTCGGGGTGTGTGCACTCGTCGTCGGCCTGTGGGCGGTCCGTGGCACCGATCGCGGCCGGCTGGCCGCCGCGCCGCTGGGCGGTCTCGTCGGCGCGGTGGTGTTCGCCGTGCTGACCGCGGTCGGTCGCAGCGACCTGACCGCCTCGCGCTACGTCTACGTCGTCGTCGCCCTCGCGCTGCCGATGGCGATGGTGGTGCTCTCGCTCGCCCCGTCGAAGCCGTGGATCGCGGGCACGATCGCGGTGCTCATGGTGGCGGTGGGGGCTCACAACGTGGCGCTGCTCGTCGACCGAGCGCGCGCGGAGGCAGCCCGCGAGGCCAGCTCGCGTGCGCTCGTCGAGTCGGCTGCGGAGCTCGCGGTCGAGGGGGGTGAGCACCTTCTCGACCAGCCGGACCCGTATCTCAACCCGGACCTCACGGTCGAGGCGCTCCGGCGCCTCGTCGACGACGGACTCGGCACGTCGTCGACAGCCGTGGGCACCGCGACGGCGCTACGGAACCTCGACGTCGCGGTGGGACCTCAGGTGCCCGAGGGGATCTCGGTGACCCCGGCGACCGACGTGCGCTCGACCGACGTGATCCCGGCCGGCACCGGCACGGGCGAGACGTGCTGGACGGCCTGGCGCGGAGTCACCAGCGCGCGCGTCACCGCGCCCTCGACGGGTCGGCCGATCGCGTTCCGCTTCGACACCGCGGTGGCCACGTCGGTGGACGTCGTGGTGTCGATGGACGGCGTCCAGTCCGAGGTCCGGCACTTCGCGCTGCCGGCAGGTGTCCCGCTGTTCGTGACGGCGGACCTGCCTGTGGCCGCCGAGCTGGTGCTCAACGTGCCGCCGGCCGCCGCCCACCTCTGCGAGGTCGGCTGAGGCTCCGGTCCTCCCACCCGAGTCCGCGACGTCCTGACGACTCAGGGGACGACGACGGTGCTGCAGCCCAGGGTGAGGTTGGCCCCGGAGGGCACGTTGATCGCGTAGACGCAGAACTGGTGGCTGCCGGCCCTCGCCGAGACCGCCGAGGAGAAGCCGTGGGCGTCGCCCTTCCCGAAGGCGGCGGCGACGTCGGCCCGCGACTGCGCGGCCACGAGCGGTGTGCCGACGCCGTCCACGTAGGCGTGCACCTGGATCGGGTCGGAGGTATCCGGGTCGAGCGCCCAGCCCGCGAAGACCACCTGCCCGGCCGACGTCGAGACAGACTCCAGGTTGCCGATGGGGGTCGCGTTGGTGACGGTGACGGTCGAGCAGCCGAGCGCCGTGTTCGGCCCGCCGTTGGCGTCGATCGCGTAGAGGCAGACGGAGTGCGAGCCGTTGCTCGCCGCGAGCTGCACGTCGAAGCCGTGGGCGTCGCCCTTGCCGTACGCCGCTGCGACGTCCGGACGCGACTTGTTGGCGACGATCGGCGTGCCGACCCCGTCGACGTAGATGTGGACCTGGATCGACGCCGTGGTGTCGGGGTCGAGCGCCCAACCGGCGACACGGACGCCGGAGCTCGTGGCCTGGACGGCGTCGCGGGTGCCGATCGGCGCGCTCGACACGGGTGCGGGAACGGTCACCGTGCTGCACCCGAGCGTGGTGTTCGGGCCCGACGGGGTGTTGATCGCGTACACGCACACCGAGTGCGGGCCGGCAGCGGCCGGGAGCACCGCGGCATAGCCGTGAGCGCTGCCGCGCCCGAACGCCGCGTCGACGTCCGGACGTGATCCGGAGGCGACCAGCGGCGTGCCGACTCCGTCGACGTACACGTGCGCCTCGATCGGGGCGTTGGTGTCGGGGTCCAGAGTCCAGCCGGCGAGCGAGATCTGCCCGACCGACGTCGTGAGCGTCTCGAGGTTGCCGATCGGCTGCGGGTTGGCCACCGTCACCGTCCAGCAGCCGAGCGTGGTGTTGGTCGGGCCGCCGGTGCCGTCGATCGCGTACAGGCAGACGTTGTGCGTGCCCGCCGACGCGGGCAGCGACACGTCGAAACCGTGCGCGTCGCCGTGGCGGTAGGCGGCGCCCACGTCGGGGCGTGATCCGGCGGCGACGAGGGGGGTCCCCACACCGTCCACGTACACGTGGACCTGGATGGATGCCGTCGTGTCGGGGTCGAACGCCCAGCCGGCGAGAGCGATGACGTTGTTACCTCCGCGGACGAAGTCAGCAGCGCCGACCGGTGCCTGCTGCACCGGTGAGCCGAACCAGTCGACGAAGAACCGCCAGAAGTTGCGGTTCCCGTACGTCGAGCACACGTCGCCGAGCCCCGCACCCGCGGCGAGCGCGGCGGCGTTCGGCTGATACGGCGTGTAGTTGTACAGACCTGCGGTCGCCTGGCTGCGGATGGTGACCTGGGAGCCCCCGCACCCGCCGGGGTTCGTCGCGAACGGGTCGGTCGGGTGGTAGGGGATGAGGTTCGTGGCGTTCGGCTGGAACCTGTACGACTTGGGCAGAGCCCGGTACTTCTGGAACTGGTTCGCCGCGAGGTACACCTGCACGGCGAACCCGCCCGACGCGGGGTCGCACGGTGCGGTGTCGGGACAGGCGAAGCCCATCGCCTTGGCATAGACCGCCGCCGACCCGGCCGTGCGCCGGTTCACGAGCGTCTGCTCCTTCTGCATCGTCACCAGGAGCACCCGGGGGTTGATCCCGCACGCCTGCGCAACCTTGTAGATGACCTGCGCGGCCGGCTCGTTCGCAGCACCCTGGTAGGGCTGGCAGTAGGTAGAGGTCCGCGTCGGCGACGTCACTGTGAAGTCCTTGAGGCACGGAGTCCCGTCCGACGCCGGCACGCAGCCCGCCCCCTGGGTGCTCAGGAACGCCTGGATGTCGGACGGCGACATCGTCGTCGAGTTGTAGAACACGGCGTCGCTGATGATGAGGCCCGGATCGAACAGGGAGTTGTCCGCGGCGGTCGCGGAAGCGGCGGACCCGACGAGAGCGGCGGCGACGACCGCCAGGGCGGTCGAGATCGAGACCAGCCGCTTCAACATGCTGTGTCGTCCTCCGGGTCGGCATCGTGGGCAGGGGCACGTTATCCCACGGGGACGCGCGTGGGTCCGACACGCCAGGTGGAGTCGCAGACGCCGGTGCCGGGCCGGTGCGATCTCTCGGTGCTTCCGCGTGCGGACCGGTGGTGCGAAGGCTGCGGGTAAGGTAAGGCCGCCTTCGCCGACCTACAGGAGGCATTCCGACGAACCGATGGGAACGATGTGACCGCGATCGACCACGACGCCGCTGTGACGGCCGAGGACGCGGATGCATCATCGGATCGCGTCGGGGCGCGGCATCGCGTAGCTCTCCTTGTGCTCGCGACGGCCGGTCTTGCCGCGCTGGTGCTGTGGCGCTCGACGCCCTCACCCATGCGTCGCGTATGGGCGGAGGACGGTCCGATCTTCCTGCAGGCGGCCATTCTGGATTCGCCTTGGCACAACGTCCTCTCCCCCTATGCGGGCTACGCCCACGTCGTTCCCAGGCTCGTGGCAGAGGTTGTCGTTGCGCTGCCGCCGACGTCGTGGGCCGCAGCTATCGCGCTCGCCAGTGCGGCGATCCGTGTCGCCCTGGTGGTCGTCGCGTGGTACGCGACCCGGGAGCACATCCCATCCGCGGGGTGGCGCTACGTGCTCGCTATCGCCGCACTGATCATGCCAGTCGCGCAGCTCGAGACCTTGGACAACCTTGCAAACTTGCACTGGTTCCTCGACTGGGCCGCAGTACTCTGCGCGATGTGGTCGCCGCCGACACGCCGTGGTGCGGTCGTGCGCTGCGCCGTGATGGCCCTGGCGGTGCTTTGCGACCCACTCGCGGCTGCGGTAGTCCTCCCGATCCTCGTGGTCCGGGCCCTGCGGCGCCGGACGACGGCCGAGCTGATCGCACTCGGCGTCGGCCTCCTCGCCTCGGCGATCCAGTTCATCGTCGTGCTCGGAGCTCGCGCGCAGCGCGCGGCGCACGGCGACCTCACGCCGCTCGAGATGGGGCGTTCATATATCGGCCGAGTCGTGTTCGGCGCTTTCAGCGGGAGCGACCTGGCCTCAGCGGTGTACCCAGTCACCGTGGGCTTCGCGGCCGTGACTTGCCTTGTTCTCGCCTTGACGGCCCGCGGCATCGTGTTCCGCGGACCGCAGCGCTCGCTGGCTGCCGTCTGCACAGCAACGAGTGTGGTTCTGTACGTGGCTGTCACCTTCGGGTTGTCCGATCGCGCCGCAGCGCTGGGCATGGTGCCGGGCGCGGAGCTCGTCGTAGGCGCGATGCCCCGATATACCGTGGTGGCAGCTCTCCTGCTCCTCACCGCGGTCGTATCGGGTGCGTCGGTCGTGGCGCGGGACCGCCGGGCGGCGATCGCCTGGTGGGTCTGCGGCGGCTTGCTGGGCGCGTGGTACGTCGTCGGCGTCGTCACCGCGGTCGGCGACTTCGAGCTCACCTCGGCGCCCCCGTGGCCGGTTGCCGTCGAGGCAGCACGAGTAGCGTGCGTCCAGGGTGCCCTCGGTGAGATCTCCGTCCCGGTCGAACCGGCGCAGTGGCCGGTCATGGTCCCGTGCTCGATGCTCGAGCGCTCCTGACGGTGGTCAGACGGATCGGCATCCGAGCAAGGGGTTGACCCCGCCGGTCGAGTCGATCCCGTAGAGGCACACGCGGTGCGACCCGGCAGGTACCCGCACGGTGGCGTCGAAGCCGTGCGCGGCCCCGTTGCCGAACGCGGCGGCGACGTCCGGACGGGAACCCGCTGCCGTCAGCGCGACGAGCGGAGCGTCGTCCAGCCAGACGTGGACGGTCGACGGCGCCGAGGTGTCCGGGTCGGCTGCCCAACCGGCGACCCGCACGTCGTTCCCGCTGCGTGACACGATGTCGAGCGCTCCGACGGGTTGCCGGTTCACGACACCCACCGTCCGGCACCCGAGCAGCGTGTTCGCGCCGCCCGACGAGTCGATGCCCCAGGCGCAGACCCGGTGGTTGCCGGACGTCGCGCCGAGGAGGAGCGAGTAACCGTGCTTGTCGCCGCGCCCGAACGCTGCGGCGATGTCCGGGCGTGAGCCTGCGGCGACGACCGGCGTCCCGACGTCGTCGACGTAGACGTGCGCCTGGATCGGGTCGGTCGTGTCCGGGTCGAGCGTCCAGCCTTCGACGCGGATCGCGCCCGACGACGACACGGCGACGTCCAGGGCGCCGATCGGGGCGGCCCCCACGGTCACCTGTCGGCAGACGAGGGGTGGGTTCGCCCCGCTCGGAGAGTTGATCGGGTAGATGCACACCGTGTGCGGACCCTGTGCGACGGGCAGGTTGACGTCGAACCCGTGCGCCGCACCCATGTGGAACGCGGCGTCGACGTCCGGCCGCGAGCGGTCGGCGCGGACGGGGTAGCCCGCCGCGTCGATGTAGACGTGCACGTCGATCGGGTCGCGCGTGTCGGGGTCGATCGTCCAGCCGGCGACGTGGATCCCGGTGGCCGTCGCCTGCAGCGTGTCGACGGCGCCGAACGGCACCTTGTTCGTGGTCGTGACGACCGCGCACCCGAGCAGGACGTCGACGCCACCGTCGACGTCCTGCGCGCTGACGCACACCAGGTGCCGCCCGTTCGCCGTGGGCACCGTGAGGTCGAAGCCGTGCGAGGGGCCGACGCCGAACGCGGCCGCGACGTCGGGCCGCGAGCCGCCGGCGCGGGCGGTCGTCCGCGCGCCGTCGACGTCCACGAGCACGTTGATCGACGCGTCGGTCGTCCGGTCGTACGTCCAGCCCGCGACGCGCACACCCGCCGTCGTGCCGGCGAAGCTGTCGACGGCACCGCGTGGTGAGACGCCGACGGTCGCGTCGACGAGAGCGGACACCCGTCCCCGGATCGAGCCGAGAGCGTCGTAGAGGAACTGACCCGGGCAGGTCGTCAGCTGGGCGTCGCGGTGGCCGTAGATGGTCGGGAACAGGACGACGGTGCCCTCGGGGTACTTCGAGGCACCACCCCCAGAGACCATCTGCACCGAGTCGGCCGCGCGGATGCCGAACGTCGCGAACCGCCAGGCGATCACGCGGCTGATCCCCTCGAGCAGCTCGGCGCTCGGCCCGACCGCCGCGTAGTTGCCGATCGCCGCGACGCCGATCGTCCGCGAGTTGAAGCCGCCGGTGTGCACGCCGATCACGGTCGTGTCCACACTTCCGGCGCGACCCTCGAAGATGCGGCCGAACCGGTCGACCAGGAAGTTGTAGCCGATGTCGCACCAGCCGCGCCCGCCGTCTGCCTCCGGGGCGGTGTGGAACGCCATGATCCCGTTGAGGATCCCCGGGACGTCGGCGGGTGAGTAGTCGTTCGACGACGCGGTGTGGTGCACGGCCGCGGAGACGAACGCGGCGGGGGAGTAGTCGGGCTCGCACGAGCGCAGCGACTCGTCGGCGCCCCACTGGGACCGCCGGATGATCCCTGGGTCGGCGGGTGCCGCGGCGATGACGGACGTCGCCACGTCAGCACGGGCCACCGAGCGCGACGCGGCCTGCGGGCTGGGGAGCTCCGACGACGTGGCCGGGTCAACGAGTACCGCGGTGAGCCCGTCGACGTCCCCGGTGGCCGACTCGGCCCACACCTGCAGACCGTCGGATCCCATCGCGACGATGGGGTCGGAGCCGCGACGATGCGTCCGGCGCCCCTCGGTGCTGTTCGGGTCGGGCGACGCGTCGGACTCCCCGACCGCGTTCCACTCACCCCAGCCGTCGTCGTCGTGCACGCGATAGCGCACGACGACGTCGACGGAGTCATGGTCCCAGGTGAAGCCGAGCACGCTGAAGTCGGCGGTGTGCTCCGGCGTGGTCAGGATGTCGGGTTCGGGTTCGGGAGCGGTCTGCGCTTCCGGTTGTGTGTCGGGCGCGAGCCGCGCACCGGAGGGGGGCTCGTCGCCGGTCRGCACGGACGACGCGTCGGGGAGCGCCGCGATCTCGGAGTCGGCGACACCGGTGAGGTCGAGCTCGTGGATCGCGGTGGCGTCGGCGACGTCGGCCGGCGCTGCTGGGGTGGGCGTGGGTGCAGCGAAAGCGAGCGCGAGCCCCACGGCGACGATGCGCAACATCCGGCCTCCTGGCGTGGTGAGCAACCAGCGGACCACGTGCCACGACCGCCGCGGTTGCGACACGCCGGGTCAACGAGATACGGCGAGCGGTGTGACATTCCGGGGTGCGCTAGCGCCGAGCGGCTAAGTCCTTCCCGACCGCTGACATCCCGGCGTCGGACTACCTCAACGTCGGGTTCCTGCCCGGGGGAAGCGTCGTCTGCACCGTCTCGTGACACGGGTTCGGCGGCGCTGGACGGTCGATCAGGCGGGGTAACATGTCGCGTGCAATTTTCTGCCCGCCTCCCTTCCCGTGTCTGGCTCCGCCTGGCGGGCGCCGCTCTCGCGCTGATCGCGCTCCTGTCCTGGGGGCTCTCGACCGCGATCGGCGGCACGCCCGACGAAGACTTCCACCTCGTGAGCACCTGGTGCGGCGGCGGGTTGCGCGACGGCGTGTGCGAGGCAGGATCTACCGATCTGGCGCGCGAGGTCCCGAGCTCGTTGTTGAAGGCGACGTGCTTCGCGTTCCACGCCGACGCCAGCGCAGCCTGCCAGGGTGACGCCCTGCGTCACCCCACGGACGAGATGGAGGAGACCGTCCGGGGCAACATGACCGGGCTGTACCCGCGTGTCTTCTACTCCGTGATGAACGTGTTCGTCGGCCCCGACGTCGACCACTCGGTCCTCGTCATGCGGGTGTTCAATGCGTTGCTGTTCGTCGTGTTCGTCGGCGTCGTGTACTGGGCCGTGCCCGTCGGCCTGCGTCGCGGGGTGCTGGTCGGCAGCGTGGTGGCGGCGGTGCCGTTCGGCATGTTCCTCATCCCGTCGCTGAACCCCAGCAGCTGGGCCTACCTGTCGGCGGCGACGCTGCTGGCGACGGTGGTGGGCTTCGTCCGCACCGACGAACGCCGCAGGATGTGGGTGCTCGGCGTCCTGGCGGGTCTGGCCACGCTCGTCGGTGCGGGGGCCCGCGGCGACGCGGCGATGTACGCCGTCGTCGCCATCGTGGCGGCGGCCATCATCGCGGTCAGGCCCCGCCGTGCCTGGGTGCGGCTCTGGTACCCGGCCGTCCTCGCGGTGATCGCGGGCCTGCAGTTCCTGACGACCGGGCAGGCGGGAGCCGTCGACCAGGCCGGCGCGGACCAGCAGCTGACGCTGTGGAACGTGCTCAAGCTCCTGAACGACGTCCCCGTCCTGTGGGCGGGCGACTTCGGCCTGTGGAGCCTCGGATGGATCGACACGGGCGTGCCTGCGCTCGTGTGGGTGTTCGCCGGCTCGATCTTCGCGGCCGTCGTGTTCGCCGGCCTCGGCGGCATCCGCGCCCGGCAGGGCATCGCCGTCGCGATGATCGGGCTCGCTGCCTGGTTCGTGCCGGCGTACATCCAGTTCGCCTGGAACGCCCCGGTGGGCTCCGAGGTGCAGCCCCGCTACATCCTGCCTCTGCTGGTGATGCTCGCCGTCGCCGCGACGATCCGGCTGCGCGGACCCGCGTTCAGGCTCGGCGGGATCCAGCGTTGGGTCGTGGTGCTCGGGCTCGGGATCGCCAACGCCGTCGCGTTGCACGTGAACATGCGGCGCTACATCTCCGGCGACGACGTGCCCTCGCTCAACCTCAACAACTCGCTCGAGTGGTGGTGGGACCTGCCCGTCGGGCCGATGGCCGTGTGGCTCGTCGGTTCCGCGGCGTTCGTCGCCGGTCTGGCCCTGCTGACACGAGAGCTGACCGAGGACGCAGCCGCGGTGACGACGACCGAGGAGCTCGAGTCGGCACAGCCGGAGCCGGGGGAGCACGCCGAGACACCGGCGGCGCTCGTCGTGCCCGCGGCCACCGAGTCGCGTCTCGTCGAGCCGCAGGTCGTCCCGGCGTCCGGGGGTCCGGTCGAGGTCGCCGGACGGTCGACGTCTGCTGCCGGGACGGCGGACGGCGCGTGACGCTGGCAACCATCGGTACTGAGCTGACGACGATCCGTCCGTGGCGGTGAGCGGCGCAGGCCGCACCGACGGTCGCGTGCTCGACCGTATCGGCGCAGTCAGCGTGGGCCTGGCGTCGCTCTTCGGAGCGGTGGCGGGCTACGCGATCCTCACGATCGCGGCCCGGGTCCTGGTGCCGACGAGCCGCAACACGGAGTTCGTCACCTTCTGGTCCGTCTTCTTCGTGGGTATCGGGGCATTGACGGGCCTCTCGACCGAGGTGCTCCGCGGGACGACCGCCTCCCGCACCGACCGGTCGACACGCGAGGGTTCGGGCGCGACGGGCGTGCGAGTGCTCCCACTCGGCATCGGGGTCGGCCTGTCCGTCGGCGCGATCGTTGCGGCAACCTCTCCGCTGTGGGCCGGCTCGGTCTTCCCGCGCGACCCGCGTCTCGCCCTCGTCCTCGCCGCGGCGCTCGCCGCGTTCAGCGTCCACGTGGTCGTGCTCGGCGCGCTCGGTGGTGCGGGGCGCTGGCGCGCCTACTCCGGCCTCATCGCGATCGAGTCCGCCGTGCGGCTGGCGGGGATCGCGGTCGCCACGGCGGCGGGCGCCACCGTCGTGTCCTACGCGATCGCCCTCGTTTTCGCCGAGTTCGCCTGGCTCGTGGTCCTCGCGGTGTCGGCCCCGGCCCGGAGGGCGGCGCGAGCCCGGACCGACCTTCCCCTGCGTCCGTTCCTCAGGCGGTCGAGCGCCGCTGCCGTCTCATCGGGTATCGCCGCGTTCCTCGTCGTCGGGTTCCCACTGCTGCTGACGTTCACCACCTCGGTCGAGGCGTACGCGTTGGCGGCACCCGTGCTTCTCGCCATCTCGCTGACCCGGGCGCCGCTGCTGCTGCCGCTCAGCGCGTACCAAGGCATCGTCATCGCGCGCATGGTGACGCTGCGCGATCGAGGTCCACGGATCGTGCTGCCCCTGCTGGGCGCGGTGGGCGCGGTCGCGGGCGTCGCGTCGCTCGCCGCATTCTGGATCGGGCCCACCGTGATGGGCTTCCTGCTCGGTCCGTCCTACGTGATATCCGGCTCGGTGCTCGCCGGCCTGACGGCCGGCGCCGGCGCGCTCGCCCTGCTCACCCTGACCGGCGCGACGTGCCAGGCGTTCCTCCTGCACGGGTGGTACATGGCCGGCTGGCTCGTGGCGCTGGCCGTGGCGTGCGGTCTGCTGGCGTTCCTGCCAGGCTCGGTGGCCGCCCGCAGCGTCACGGCCCTGCTGGTGGGTCCCGCGGTCGGTGTCGCAGTCCACCTGGTGGGCATGTTCCCACCACGCCGGTGGGTCGGCGCAGCAAGCCCGAGGGCCGCGACGGTCGGTTGACGCCGCTGGGTCGACGGCCCCGCTGCCCTCAGCGCTGCTCGGCCCCCAGGTCGGGGTCGCTGTCGGCGGGCAGAGCGACGCTCGTGAGGTCGGTGACGGGCGAGCCGGTCGGATCGGCGTCGGCGTGCTCGGCCATGTGCCGCTCGAGGTCGAAGCGCAGCAGCGCGACCTCCTCGACGAGCGTGCGGGTCTCTTCCTCGAGACCGGTCACCTCGACGCTGAGCTGGACGCAGACGAGCAGCAGAACCAGGAGTGCCAGCGCGAACAGGAGGTTGCTCGGCGTGCTCACGCCGACCAGCGTCGCGATCGTCAGTGCGAGCGACGGGAAGGCGCCGAGGATGCAGATGCCGACGGCCACGCCGATCCACAGGACCGCGTACTTCTCGCGCAGCCGGCGCGTGCGCAGCAGCACCACCAGCATGACGACGAGCAGGATGCATGCGGAGATCGCGAACGCGTAGCCGGTCATGAGGGCCGAGCCATCCGGCGGTCCAGCCGCGCCGGACGCGACAGAGCCACCAGGAGCGCGACGACGGCGCGTCCCAGGAACAACGCGGCCTTGGCCGGCGAGTGCGACGGCACCCCTCCTGCGCGCGGCCGCATCTGGACGGGGACCTGGCGGACGACGAGGCCCGATCGGCACGCCACGACGAGTGACTCCACCGTGTCGCCCAGATACTCCGACGGGTAGTCCGACGCGAACAGCTCGATCGCGCGACGCCCCGTCGCGCGGAACCCGGAGGTGGTGTCGGTCAGCTTCGTCCCGGCGACGCGCGAGATCGTGACCGCGAGGACGGACATCGCCCATCGGCGGGGCCCTCGTACCGCGTAGTGGTGGTCCGTGCCGGCGAAGCGGGCCCCGATGACGATGTCGGCGTCGTCTCCGAGCGCCTCGACGACGCGGGTGACATCAGCCGCGTCGTGCTGACCGTCGGCGTCGAGCTGGACGGCGACGTCGTAGCCCTCCCGGCTCGCGAACCGGTAGCCGGCACGCATCGCGCCACCCACGCCGAGGTTGATCGGCAGGTTGAGCACGTTCGTCCGGCCACGGCGTGCCACCGCGCCGGTGGCATCCGACGAGCCGTCGTTCACGACGAGCACGTCCGCCTGCGGAAGACGCGCCTCGAGCTCGTCGAGCACGGCGGGAAGCGTCTCTTCCTCGTTCCACGCTGGCACGATGACCAGTAACCGATACGCCTCTTTGACCACGCGGGCGAGCATACCGGCGCGGCGCGCGCGGACCGGCACCCGCCACAGCCGGTTACGGCTTGACGGCGAGCGTCACGAACTCGTTATAGTTGAACACCGTCCCGGTGAACCGCGGCAACGGGAACGAGTAGGCGCGCACGAACCGGAGGCCGAGGTCGTCCGAGAGGGAACGCAGCGCCGGGAAGTCCATGAAGGTGATGTGCGTCTCGCCGGTCCGGTGGCCGCGCTCCTGGGGTGTGATGAACGCGACCCGGCCGCCGGACGGGAGCAGCGCCACGTAGCTGGCAAAGATCGACCGGGCGTCCTCGGGCGTCAGGTGCTCGGCGACGTGGGCGATCAGCAGGCTCCGCCACGGCCGGGAGGTCAGCTCGGTGCTCGCGAAGAACTCCTCGTCGGTGTACGCCTCGAACCCGCGGTCGCGCGCTTCGTCGATCGACGATGGATTGTGGTCCACCCCGATGGAGCCCTCGTCGAGAGCGCTGAGGTTGCGCCCGATCCCGCACCCGACGTCGATCGTGCGTCCCAGGTCGAGGCGCCGGACGTGCCGCTGGTACGGGGCCTGCACGTTGAGCACCTGCTTCCAGCGCGCCGACGAGCGCTCGCGGAGGCGTTCGGTGTAGTCGGTGCCGGTGGTGGACTCCAGCGGCCGGGTGCTGCGCCGCTGCCGTACGTCGTCTTCGGTCATCGTCTCTCTTCCGCGAGCAGGCCGAGAAGGTAGGTGCCGTAGCCGGACTTGGTGAGCCGCTCGGCTCGGACGCGGAGCTCGTCGTCCGTGAGGAAGCCTCGACGCCAGGCGACCTCCTCGGGCGAGCCCACCTTGAGACCCTGCCGGTGCTCGATCGTCCGGACGTAGTCGGACGCCTCGACGAGCGAGTCGAAGGTCCCCGTGTCGAGCCACGCGGTCCCGCGCGGGAGCACCTCGACCTGCAGGCGACCCTGCTCGAGGTAGGCGCGGTTGACGTCGGTGATCTCGTACTCACCGCGAGGTGAGGGCTGAAGGTCTCGCGCGATCGCGACGACGTCGTTGTCGTAGAAGTACAGCCCGGGAACCGCATAGCTGGACTTCGGCTCGACGGGCTTCTCCTCGAGCGAGAGGGCGCGGCCCGCTGCGTCGAACTCGACGACGCCATAGGCGGTCGGGTCCGCGACGCGGTAGGCGAACACGGCGGCCCCGTCGACGTCGGCGAAGCGCTGCAGACGGGAGCCGAGGCCGGCGCCGTAGAAGATGTTGTCGCCGAGGATGAGGGCGGCGGAGTCCGAGCCCACGAAGTCACCCCCGAGCACGAACGCCTGAGCGAGTCCGTTCGGCTGTTCCTGCACGGTGTACTCGATCGAGATCCCGAACTGGGAGCCGTCACCGAGCAGCCGGTGGAACTGCTCGGCGTCGTGCGGGGTGGTGATGATCAGGACGTCGCTGATGCCCGCGAGGATCAAGGTGGAGAGCGGGTAGTAGATCATCGGCTTGTCATAGACCGGCACGAGCTGCTTGCTGACGCCAAGGGTGATCGGGTGCAGTCGGGTGCCAGAGCCACCGGCCAGGATTATTCCGCGCATGGGCACTGATTGTGCACCATGTGGTCTTTCGTCGGGCCGGTCCGGTGCCCCGCGCAGTGAGACAGCGGGTTCGCGCTGGCCGGTACCATGGGCGCGCCTTCCGGGGCGCCGTGGGACCTGCCGAGAGGGAGTCTCGCCTGACAACGAGAGAGGACACCGCTCCGTCGTGGACGCTCCTGAAGATGCCGGCCTCGCACCGACCGTGGAGATCCTCATCCCGTACTGGGGCGACCCGCAGCGGCTGTACGAAGCGGTGCGCAGCGTGCTGTCGCAGACGGACCCGGACTGGCGCCTGTTGGTTGTTGATGACGCCTATCCGGATCCCTCGGTCGCCACCTGGTTCGCCGAGCTCGGTGATCCGCGGGTGCGGTACGAACGCAACGAGGTCAACCTCGGCATCACGGGCAACTTCCGGCGGTGCCTCGAGCTCTCCACGCAGAGCTGGGTCGTGTTCATGGGGTGCGACGACGTGATGCTGGCCGGCTATGTCGAGATCGTGAAGCGCGTCGTCGTCGCATTCCCGGAGGCTACGATTGTCCAGCCAGGCGTGGTCGTCATCGACGACGCCGGCGCCCCCGTAACCACGCTCGCCGACAACGTGAAGCGGATGCTGCGTCCGGACGTCGCCGAGGCGACAGCGTTGCAGGGCGAGGAGCTCGCTACGCGGTTGATGCACGGCGAGTGGCTGTACTGGCCGTCCCTCGCGTTCCGGCGGGACGCGGTCGCGCGCACGCCAATGCGAGACGGGTTCCGCGTGATCCAGGACGTCGCTCTGATCATGGACCTTGTCTTCGCCGACGCGGTGCTCGTGGTGGAGCCCGCGCTCGCGTTCGCGTACCGCCGGCACTCGCACAGTGCTGCCCAGGCGGCGGCCATCGACGGGTCGCGGTTCGAGGGGGAGCGGCGCTACTACGCCCTTGCCCGCCGCCAGGCGCTAGAGCGCGGGTGGCCGCGGGCGGCGCGTGCCGCGGGCTGGCACGTGACATCGAGGCTGCATGCCGTCGCGCAGCTCCCGGCGGCCGCGCGCGCCCGGTCCGCCGGTGGTGCGCGGACGTTGCTCGCGCACGCGTTCGCGGCGTTCGGAGATGCCACGGCGACGTGTTCGGCGCCGCCGCGCGAGCAGTCCGACGCGGGCTCGACGACCTCACCAGTGGTCGCAGTCATGACGGCCTTCCGGCCCGACGAGCGCGTCGGTGCGGCCGTCGCGGCTGCGCTCCGTGAGGCTGACCGGGTCGTTGTCGTCGACAACACGCCCGTGGGAGAGGCGGGGTTCGACGTGCAGGCCGGGGCTGACGACCGGGTGACGGTCCTGCGCAACGACTCGAACCTGGGACTCGCGGTCGCGCTGAACCGCGGCATCGCCTCGGCGCCCKAGGCGGGGGCCTACCTGCTTCTCGACCAGGACTCCGCGATCCCGTCCGGCCTCGTCGAGCGGCTGGCTGCGCGCCTGGATCACGACCCGACGATCGGCGTGGCCGGACCCGCACCGTGGGACTTCGACGAACAGCGATACCTCGACCCACGGACGTCCGGTCGCCCGGAGCTCGCCGACCTGCCGGCAATCATCACGAGCGGCATGCTCGTCCGTCGGGAGGTAGTCGAGCGCGTCGGACCGTTCCGCGAGGACTTCTTCGTCGACAACGTCGACCAGGAGTTCTGCCTGCGCGTCCGGGAGAACGGGTGGCGTGTCGTGCAGGACCGCACCGTCCTGCTCGCGCACTCGCTCGGCTCGACCCGCTGGCACGGTGTCGGGCCCCTCCGCATCCGGGCGACGCACCATCCGACGTGGCGGTTGTACTGGGTCGGACGGAACACGGCGGTCATGATCAGGGAGCACTGGCGCCGGGAGCCGGTCTGGGCGCTGACGTGGAGCGCGATCCTGCTGTACTGGGCGGCGACGATCGTGCTCGTGGAGCCGCCGCGCGGTAGGCGCCTGCTTGAGATGTTGCACGGGCTCGATGACGGTCGCCACGGTCGGACTGATTCCACCCGTATCCCGACCTAGGACAGGGCGTCGCCTCTCCAAGGCAGTGCGGAGCGTCAGTCCGCGATCGTGTCGACTGCGCTGGCCCTTTCGGTCTCGGCGAGCCTGCGCAGCCGGTCCGGCGTCCAGCTGGCGGCTCGATCGTCGACGAGCACGATCGACCCGTCGCCGTGCAACGCACCGACCACGAGCTCGAGGACGCCTCGCAGCGAGCGGGTTTCGCTCTGCTCGACCCGGACCACGCGCCGCTCCTTGGGTGCAGCGACTCCGACCAGCACTGCGTGCGGCAGATCGGGTCCCGCTCCTACCAGCGCAGGGGCGGTCAGATCGCTCGGCGGAACCCATCCCAGTGCGTCCCCATAGGTCATGACGGCCGACGCCGCGTCGACTGCGCCGACAGGCAGGACGCCGTCGAAGCGCCGGGCGAGGGCGGGCAGCGTGACGGCAACCAAGTCGTGACCAGCGTGCGGATGCAGCTCGGGCCGGTCGGTGACCACGACGTCCACGGACCCACCATCAGCAATCACCACGCAAGCGCCGACGCGCCAGGTCGCCAGTGCCCACACCACCGTCCGCCAATGCGGTGGAAGGTCCAGCAGCACCCGCGTACCTGGGCCGGCGTCGAACTCCTCGACCAGCAGGTTCGCGGTTTTGTTCACCCAGTTCTCCAGCACGGCCCCAGAGAGCTCGACGCGCTCCCCGCCGTCCCCGTACCAGGTGATCCGCGGCCGCCCGGGCTCGCGCGTGAGGAGGGCGAGCAGGTCGGCGATGGTCGTCACGGGCACCGGCACAGCGTAGATCGACACGCCCGGATCACCCGTCTGCGCCAAGTTCACCCGACAAAATCGGACAACTACCACGGCTCCGCTTGACCAACGCGAACGACACGCGTGTAATTCCTTAGAACGGATTCATGAGCGAGCACCACTCGCGGCACCTCCCCGGAGGGTCGCACGCCGAGCCCCTGAACGAGCAGCAGAACCAGCACGAGGACCGCACGGAGGCACGCATGTGGAACCTGCTCGACAACGACGAGATCTTCCCGTCGGACGCACGGACGAGTGCACAGACGCACGCGTCCAACGTGCTGCCGATCTTCGGCGCCCTCGAGGACGAGGGCCCGATGGGGTGGCAGGAGCGCGCTCTGTGCGCCCAGACCGACCCGGAGGCGTTCTTCCCTGAGAAGGGCGGCTCGACGCGTGAGGCCAAGAAGGTGTGCACGGGATGCGACGTGCGCTCCGAGTGCCTCGAGTACGCGCTGCAGAACGACGAGCGCTTCGGCATCTGGGGCGGCCTGTCCGAGCGGGAGCGGCGCAAGCTCAAGCGGCGTGTCGTCTGACCGGCTCCGCCGGGTGGGAGTGTCGCGSGCGGGCCTCGTCCCGCGCGACGGCATGATGTTCCGAGCATGACTGACACGCTCCTGCCGGTGGATGTCCCCACCGCGACCTCCTCGACACCGGTGACGACGCCGGTGTCCGCAGTCGTCGTCACGCGTGGCCGTACTCCGTACCTCTCCTCGACCCTCGCGGCGCTCGCCGCGCAGGCGCGTCGACCCGTCCGCGTCGTCCTCGTCGACGTCGGCGACGAGCAGGGCGATGCCGTCGAGGCGCTTCTGACCAGCACGTTCGCGGCCGCCGGTGGTCCAGGAGCCCCGGCCCTCAGCTACGTCCGGGCACCCGGTGCTCGCACGTTCGGCCACGCGGTGCGGCGGGGGCTGCAGGCCGAGTCCGGCGCGGCGACCACCTGGCTGTGGCTGCTGCACGACGACAGTGCGCCCGCTCCGTCCGCGCTCGCGGAGCTCGTGCGGGCGGTCGGTCACGCCCGGTCGGTGGCCGTGGCCGGGGTCAAGCAGCGCACCTGGACGGACCCCGAGCGACTGCTCGAGGTGGGCGTGCGGACGTCGCGGTCGGGGCGTCGCATGACCGACGTCGAGCCCGGCGAGCTCGACCAGGGCCAGCACGATGGCCGCGAGGACGTCCTCGGCGTCGGGATCGCCGGTGCGCTGGTCCGGCGCGACGTGTGGGACGACCTCGGGGGGACCGACCCGCTCCTCGGCCCGTTCGGCGACGGGTTCGACCTGTCGCGGCGGGCGCGGCTCGCGGGTCACCGCGTGATCGTCGTTCCGTCGGCGGTCGTGCGGCACGCGCAGGCGGGCTACCTCGGGCTGCGGTCGACCGCGACGGACACCGCTCCGGTGGACCTCGACGGTGACGGCGAGGACGACCGCGCCGACCCGCGTCGGTCGTTCGCAGCCCGTCGGCGCGCGCTCGTGCACAGCCGGCTGGTCTCTGCCCCGGCGGTGCTGGTGCCGGTCGTCGCCGTCCTGGCGCTGGTCGGCGCGGTCGTGCGTTCGCTCATGCAGCTAGCCGTCAAGCAGCCCGGGCTCGCCGTGGACGAGGTCCGGGCGGCACTCGTCGCGCTGGCCCGCCCGGACGGCGTGCTGCGCGCCCGTCTGGGCGCGACCCGGAGCCGTCGCCTGCCGCGCCGCGCGCTGCGTCCCTTGCAGGCGGGGTGGCGCGACGTCTGGTCCCAGGCTCGGGACCGCCGGCTCGMGCGTGCCGAGGCGCGACGAGTCGTGCAGGCGCCCAGCGAGCTGGAGCTGGGGGAGCTGGCGGGCCTGGCGACCCGCCGCCGCGCGACCCTCGCCGCGGTCGTCATCGTTCTCGTGGTGCTGGTTGCCGTCGCGCTCGGACCGCTCGTCGCGCCGGTCTTCGGCGGTGCGCGCCTCGTGGGCGCCGCGCTGCTGCCGGCCTCGGTGCGGCTCGGTGACCTGTGGTCGGCGGCCAGCTCCGGCTGGGTGTCGGGCGGCCTGGGCGCTCCCGGCCCGGCGGACGCGCTGCTCGCGGCACTGACGGTGCCCACCTTCCTGGCGGGCGGCTCCACCTCGACCGCGGTAGCCGTCCTGCTCCTCGGCTCGGTCGTGCTCGCAGGGATCGGCGCGTGGGCGGCGGCCGGCGCCGCGACGCGTTCCGTGGGCGTGCGCGCGTGGGCCGCCGTCGTCTGGGCCGGCGCGCCGGCGCTCCTCCTGGGACTCGGCGACGGGCGCCTCGGGGCGGTCGTGGCGCACGTGGCGATCCCGTGGGTCGCGCTGGGGCTCGCGAGGGCCGTCGGCGTGCAGCGCGTCGACCAGGTGCTCTCCGGCCTGGCCACAGCACGGCGTGCCGAGGACGAGGACCAGAGCGACATCGCCACGCCCGTCCGCGGCACGCCGACGGTGCCCACGCCGCGCGTCTCGGGCGACGCCCCGGCGCCGGCCGACGACGTCGTCGTCGACCCCCTCGAGCGCGTCGGAGCGCCCGACCCCACGGGCTCGATCGCCGCGGCCGCAGCGGCCGCGATCGCGTTCGCCGTCGTGGTCGCCGGTGCTCCGGGTCTGCTGGTGCCGGGCGTCCTCGCGCTGTGCGTCGTCGCGCTGTGCGTCCCGCGCCGCCGCGGGCGGGTGCTCCTGGTCGCGGTCCCCGCGCTCGCGCTGCTCGGCCCGACCCTCCTCGAGGCGAGCAGCCGTGGCCTGGAGGGGTGGCGGCTGCTGGTCGCCGATCCCGGGCTCCCGGCCGCATCGACGTCGGCGGACCCGCTGAGCCGCCTGCTCGGGGTCCCGGCCGACCCCTCGTCGCTCGTGCCCGGCGGGCTGCCGGACGTCGTCGCGTGGGCCTGGCCCCTCGCGATCGGAGTCGTCGTCCTGGCGCTGGCCGGGCTCGCGCTGCTGCGCGGGGCACCCGTCGCGCGGGCCGTCCGCGGCGCGTGGGTGATCGCCGCCCTCGGCCTCGCCACCGCGTCCGTGGTCGTCGCCATGCCCGTGGCGGTGGCGGACGGCGTGGTCGTCCACGGCTGGGCCGGTCCCGCGCTCTCGCTGGCCGGTGCCGGCCTGCTCACGGCGGCCGTCATCGGGACGGACCGGCTGCGCGACCGGCTGACGCACTACACGTTCGGCTGGCGGCAGCCGCTCGTCGCCGTGGTCACGCTCGTGGCCGTCGCGGTGCCCGTGGCGTGGCTCGGCTCCTGGACCTGGCAGGCGCGCAGCGGCGACGCGGTCGCGCTGCGCACGGTCGAGCGCGTGATCGTCCCCGCGGTGGGTCAGCAGGCGCAGGCGTCGCCGCTCGCCTCGCGGGTCCTCGCGGTGAGCGTCGAGCCCGCGGGCGAGTCGACGACGGTCACCTGGCAGCTCATGCGCGCCGACGGCCCGCAGCTGGTCGACCAGGCAGCCGCGACCGCGACCAGGACCGTCGGCGGCGACCTGCTGTCGCCGGACGTGACGGCCGACGACGCGGCGACCGGCGAGGTCGACACCCTTGTGGCGCGGCTCGCCACCGCGGCGACCGGCGACGTGTCCGGCGAGCTGGCGTCGCTCGCGGTGGCCGACGTGCTGGTCCCGCCGCTGCCCACGCAGCCGGGCGGCGTCGACCCGGCCGTCGCCGCGGCCCAGCGCGAGGAGCTGGTGAGCCGGCTCGACTCGACCGCCGGGCTCGAGCGCGTCACCGAGAACGCGTCCGGCACCCTCTGGCGCGTGCAGGCGACGGCGCCGTCAGCGGGCGTCGCCGCTCCGATCGTGGTGCCGTCGTGGGCCCGGACGATCCCGGCGGGCGCCGACATCGCCGACCCGGCCGCCCCCGCGGTGTCGGTGCCGTCCACCGACCGCACGGTCGACACGACCGTCGGGGCCGGCGACGCAGACCGGCTCCTGGTGCTCGCCGAGCGCGCGGACCCGCACTGGCACGCCTGGCTCGACGGGACCCCGTTGCGCGCGGTCGACGCGGGCTGGCGGCAGGCATTCTCGCTCGGCGCGGACGGCGGCGACCTCGAGGTCCGGTACACCGCCCCGGCGCGGACGCCCTGGCTCGCGGTGCAGGGGCTCGTGGCTCTGGTGACCCTGCTGCTCGCGGTGCCGGTGCGGCGTCGCCGGGGGGTGCGCACATGAGCACGCGCAGGCAGGTGTGGCTCGGGCGCGCGGCGCGCGCGGTCTCGGGCCTCGCGGTCCTCGGGCTGACCGCGGCGGTCGTCGTCGCCGGTGCGCGGTTGCCGGGTGCCGACGCCACCGAGGTGCCGCCGACGCTCGTCTCGGTTCCTCCGGCAGCCTCGACGCTGGTCTGCCCCGGGCCGCTGATCCTCCCCGACGACACCGGCCGCGGGGACTCCGCGTTCGACCCGACCCCCGTCGACCCCGTCACGTCGGTCACCGCGGTCACCTCGGTCCCCGACGGCGCCGGCAGCGCCGGGACGGTCGGCCCTCTCGACCGCTCGGCCACCACCGGCACCCTCGACGCCGGCGGGGACTCCGCGGTGGTCACGGGCGTCACGGGCGCGCAGGCGGTCCGGGCCGAGCCCGGCGAGGCGCCGGCGCGCGTCGCCGCGGCGAGCGCGGGCCTGGTGACCGCGGGCGACCTGCGCGGCCTCGCCGCCGCGTCGTGCCAGCAGCCGGTGGCGTCGGCCTGGCTGCTGGGCGGCGCCACCGACCTGACGAGCACCGCCCAGCTGGTCCTCGACAACGCCGGCTCGACGCCCGCCGAGGTCACGGTCGCCCTCTGGGGTCCGTCCGGACCGGTCGACCTGACGGGCGAGCGGTACCTGGTCGCGCCCGGCGCCGAGCGCATGGTGGTGCTGGGCGGCATCGCGGCGGAGCAGCGGCGTCTCGCCGTGCACGTGACCGCGACCGGCGGCCGCGTCGGTGTGCACGTCCAGGACTCCGCGATCGACGGGTTCACACCCGCCGGCACCGATCTCGTCGTGCCGGGCGCGGCGCCGGCACGGCGGCAGGTGGTGCCCGGCGTGGCCGTCGTCGCCTCGACCGTCGACGACCCGGCCGCCCCCCAGCTCCGGCTCCTCGCCCCCGGCGACGTCGGCACGACCGCGCACGTCACGCTGCTCGGTCCGACCGGCGTGGTCGAGCTGCCCGGCGCCGACGCGGTCGCTCTGGCGGCCGGCGAGGTCACCGACGTCCCGCTGGGCGGTCTCCCGGCGGGCGCGTACACCGCGGTCGTCGACGCCGACCAGCCGGTGCTCGCCTCGGCGGTGGTGACCCGTCCCGGTTCTCTGGGCGAGCTCGACGACGTGCCGAGCGTCGAGCGCGGCTGGGCCGCCTCCACCGCGGTCGGCCGCAGCGGCGTGCTCGCCGTGCCCGACGGCACGGTCGGCACGCTCGTCGTGGGCGCGGTCTCGCAGCACAGCGACCCCAGCGCCGGTCGGGACGCGACGGCGACGGTGCGGCTGCTCGGCGAGGCCGGCGCGGTCCTGGCCGAGCRGACGCTGCGGGTCGCCGCGGGAACGACGAGCGCGTGGACGGTCGACGACCTGGCCAGCGGGACCGGCGACGTCGGTGCGCCCGCAACGGCTCCCGCACCCGCGGGCGTGGTGGGGGTGGACCTGGTGACCGACGACGGCGCCGACGTCGACCTGGCCTGGGCGCTCGTCGCCGAGGTCTCGCGGCCGGACGGTGTGCTCGTCTCCGTGCTCGACCCGGTGCAGGTGCCGCGGACCACGCCCGACGTCGCGGTCCGCGAGGACCCGCGCCTCGGGACGCGCTGAGGCCTCAGCGGGTCGCGCGGGGCTCAGCGGGGCTGAGCGGGTCGCACGGCGCTCAGCGGGGCTGAGCGGGTCGCACGGCGCTCAGCGGATAGCGCCGGGCTTCGCGGACAGCGCAGCGCCCAGCGGGTCGCGCAGGGCTCAGCGGGTCGCGCGGAGCTCCGAGCGCTCGCGCAGGCGAAGCCCCAGGGCGGCCGCCTGCCGGACGGGCCACTGGTACCAGTGCGGGTACCGGCGTCCGACGTACCGGGCGGCGCTCGCGTGGTGCGCCGAGATCATCGTCGCCGGCTTAGCGCGCCAGGAGGTCCCCCCGACGTGCGTGACCTGCACCTGCGGGACGTAGAGGTTGGTCCAGCCGGCGCGTCCGAGCCGGGCGCCCAGGTCGACGTCCTCGAAGAACATGAAGTAGCCGTCGTCGAACCCGCCGATCGCCTCGAAGGCCTCGCGCCGCAGCAGCAGGCACGCACCCGACAGCCAGCCGGCCGGGCGCTGGCCCCCGGTGCTCTGCTGCTGCGCCTGGTAACGACGGGTCCACGGGTTTCCGGGCCAGAGCCGGACGAAGACCGCATGACCCGCGCCCTGGGTCAGGGAGGGGAGCTCGCGGGCGGAGGGGTAGACGGTGCCGTCGGTGTTCAACAAGGCGGGCCCGACCGACCCGGCGCGCGGGTGCGCCTCGCCGGCGGCGACGAGCGCGTCGAGGGCGCCCGGCTGCCACTCGATGTCGGAGTTGGCGACGACGAGCCACGGGGCTGTCGCACCCCGGGCACCGAGGTTGGCGCCACCGCCGTAGCCGAGGTTGGCGTCGCTGACGAGGAGTCGGGCGCCGACCTCGTCGGCCACCTCACGTGCGACCGTCGGGTCGGTGCCGTTGTCCACGATCACCAGCTCGATCGGTGCGACGGACGCCGTCTGGAGCGTCCGGGCGAACGTCGCGAGCTCGTCGCCGGGGTTGTAGACGACGCAGACGACGCGGACGGTGGGCGGGGAGGGATGGGGGAGGGCGCTGCTCATCGTCCGCACAGGGTAATGGGCATGGCCCTCAGTGGGAGTCGCCGTACAGGGGGTCGATGTCGTCGGGCGAGCGCCCGAGCATGTGCGCCACCTGCTCGACGACGACGTCGCGCACGAGGTCGGCGAGGTCGAGCGGGTCGGACGCGCGGGACTCCACCGGTCGGCGGTAGACCACGATGCGCGCCGGCAGCCCGGCGTCCGACGGGAAGTAGCGGCCGAGCGGGACACCGCCGTGCTCCCACGGCGCGGGGTTGGACGGCGGGACGTCCTCGACCGCGAACTCGGTGCCCTCCAGCTGGCGCGACCACGTCCGCTCGAGCCGCTCGACCGCGTCGAGGACGAGGTCGTCGAAGCGCTCGGCACGCGTGCGGTACGCGGGCATCGAGCTGGGCAGCAGCGGTCCGCGGGGTCCGCGTCCGCGGCGGTCGCGACGACGCACCGGGGCCACGGTCGTGGTGGGCACCGCGAGGGTGCGGCGCCCGACGCCGGGTGTGCGGCGGGCGGGCGGCGGGGGCGACGGGCTCACACTGCACTGTAGATCGCGGCGGGGTGACGGCGTGGGGAGGCACGGCTGTCGGCGGCCGGGGGTACGGTCAGCGCGTGAGATCCGTGAGGCAGTGCACGCGCACGGCGTGTGGCCGTGCTGCAGTGGCCACCCTGACCTACGTGTACGCCGACTCGACTGCCGTGCTGGGTCCGCTCGCGCAGCACGCCGAGCCCCACTCGTACGACCTGTGCGTGGAGCACGCGGAGCGGCTGACGGCCCCCCGCGGCTGGGAGGTCGTCCGGCTGACTCCCGAGTTCGCGGCCGCGCCCCCGAGCCAGGACGACCTGCTCGCGCTGGCGGACGCCGTGCGCGAGGCGGGTCGTCGCCCCGAGCCCGAGCAGGTCCCGCTGCCGGAGGCGGTCGGCGCCGCCCTGAGCGAGGCGCCGCGCAGGGGACACCTGCGGGTGCTGCGGGGCGAGGGCTGACATGGCACGTCGCAAGGGGGACGCCGCACGCGCCCGCGCCGAGCGCGCGGGGGAGCCGCTGGGCTCGGTCAGCCAGCCGACGGGTCCCCTCGTGCCCGGCTCCGCCGCGTGCCTGCGCTGCGGGTCGACGGAGCTGACCCGGATCCGGATGGCGCTCACCGACGGGCGACAGGTCGTGTTCGTCTCGTGCCCGGCGTGCGAGCAGCGCAACTGGTTCGCGCTCGACGGCGACGGCACACCGCTGGACCGCGACGAGGTCGTGGGCGGCGACGTCTGACCTGTGGCGCCGCCAGTACGATGACCGGCGTGACTTCGCCTTCAGCCGACCGTGTCGACCTGTCCGCCCTGATCAAGGCCTACGACGTCCGGGGCGTGGTCCCCGAGGAGCTGAACCCCACCGTGGCGCGCGCGATCGGCGCGGCGTTCGCGGACGTCGTGGTGCTCCCGGAGGCCACTGAGCGCCCCCAGGTCGTCATCGCGAACGACATGCGCCCCTCGGGCCCCGAGCTCGTGGGCGCCTTCGCGGACGGGCTGGCCGCGCGCGGCGTCGACGTGATCCGGATCGGCCTGGCGTCGACCGACGGCCTCTACTTCGCCTCGGGCGTCCTCGGCATCCCCGGCGCTATGTTCACCGCGAGCCACAACCCGGCGCAGTACAACGGCATCAAGCTGTGCCGCGCCGGCGCCCGGCCCGTGGGCCAGGACAGCGGCCTGACGACCGTGCGCGAGCTCGCGGGCGACTACCTCGCCGCCGGGGCCGTGCCCGAGGTCGCCGACGCCGAGCGCGGGACGGTCGAGGACCGCGACATGCTCGCGGAGTACGCGGCGTTCCTGCGCTCGCTGGTCGACCTCTCGGGCATCCGGCCGCTCAAGGTCGTCGTCGACGCGGGCAACGGCATGGGCGGTTTCACGGCGCCCGCCGTGCTCGGCACCGGCGCGGGTCTGCCGGCGCTGCCGCTCGACGTCGTGCCCCTGTACTTCGAGCTTGACGGCACGTTCCCCAACCACGAGGCCAACCCGCTCGAGCCCGAGAACCTGCGGGACCTGCAGGCGGCCGTCGTCGAGCACGACGCCGACCTCGGCCTGGCCTTCGACGGCGACGCGGACCGGTGCTTCGTCATCGACGAGCACGGCGACGCGGTGAGCCCGTCGGCCATCACGGCGCTGGTCGGCCTGCGTGAGGTCGAGCGCGAGCGCGCCGCCGGCCGCACGCCGACGGTGATCCATAACCTCATCACGTCCCAGGTGGTCCCCGACCTGCTGGGTGCCGCGGGTGCGACGACGGTCCGCACCCGCGTCGGGCACTCCTTCATCAAGGCGCAGATGGCCGAGCACGACGCCGTGTTCGGCGGCGAGCACAGCGCGCACTACTACTTCCGCGACTTCTTCTTCGCGGACACCGGCATGCTCGCCGCGCTGCACGTGCTCGCGGCCCTCGGGGGTCAGCCGCACCCGCTGTCGGCGCTCTCCGAGCAGTACCAGCCGTACTCGGCCAGCGGGGAGATCAACTCCCGCGTCGCCGACGTCGCGGCGGCGCGCGACCGCGTGATCGAGGCCTACGTGGCCCAGCAGGGCGCAGGGCCGGTACAGGTCGACCAGCTGGACGGGCTGACGGTGTCGCACTGGGACGGACACCCGCAGTGGTGGTTCAATCTGCGGGCGTCCAACACCGAGCCGCTGCTGCGGCTCAACGTCGAGGCCGCGGACGAGGACATCATGGAGAAGGTACGCGACGACGTGCTCGCGCTGGTGCGACAGGACGGACAGGACTGATGGCTGACACGACATCTGGACACACCCTCGAGCCGTGGGCGCGAGAGCTTCTGCGGTGCCCGGCGACGGGTGCGACGCTCGTGGACGGGGTCGGTCCGGACGGTGAGCCGACCCTCGTCTCGACCGCGCCGGAGAACCCGCTCGCCTACCCGGTCCGTGACGGGATCCCGGTCCTGCTGATCGACGAGGGCGTGCCGGTCCACCGCAGCTGAGGCACGCGCCTCGATCTGACCCGAGGAGCCCGCGTGGCGCACGACGGAGGCAACAAGGCGATCCTGGCGGCCCTCGCGGCCAACCTCGGGATCGCGGTGACGAAGTTCGTCGCGTACCTGCTGACCCTCTCCAGCTCGATGCTGGCCGAGTCGGTGCACTCGCTCGCCGATTCCGGCAACCAGCTGTTACTGCTGGTCGGTGGCCGGCGGGCGCGCCGGGAGGCGGACGAGGCGCACCCCTTCGGGTACGGCCGCGAGCGGTACGTCTACGCGTTCATCGTCTCGATCATCCTGTTCTCCCTCGGCGGGCTCTTCGCCCTGTACGAGGCGTGGCACAAGTGGCAGGACCCGCACCCGATCGAGGGTCGCTGGTGGTGGGTGCCGCTGGTCGTCCTCGTGGTCGCGCTGGGGCTCGAGGGGTTCTCGTTCCGCACCGCGATCCACGAGTCGAACCAGACCCGCGGCGCGCAGTCCTGGGTGTCGTTCGTGCGGACCGCCAAGGCGCCCGAGCTGCCCGTCGTGCTGCTGGAGGACTTCGGCGCGCTCATCGGTCTCGTGCTCGCCCTGTTCGGCGTGGGGATGACCCTGATCACGGGGAACGGCAGGTTCGACGCCCTGGGCACCGCGGGCATCGGCATCCTTCTCGTGCTCATCGCGATCGTGCTCGCGCTCGAGACGAAGTCGTTGCTGCTGGGCGAGTCGGCCACGGCGAAGGACGTGGCGGCGATCGAGTCCGCGCTCGTGGGCGAGGGGGTCGCGTCGGTGATCCACCTGCGGACGCTGCACCTCGGCCCCGAGGAGCTGCTGGTCGCCGCGAAGATCGAGGTCTCCGCCGCGGTGAGCGCGGCGGACGTCGCCACCGCGATCGACGCCGCCGAGGCCCGGGTGCGCGCTGCCGTGCCGATCGCCACGATCATCTATCTCGAACCCGACCTGCGCCGCGAAGGGGCGAGCATCGCTGAACCTGAAGTGACTGACGTCACGCAGGTCTAACATGGCCCGGACGGCGTGGGTGATGCCCGCAGACCGAGAGGGGTCGCGCCGGCGCGAACGACGAGGAGAGGCTTCCGTCGTCGTGCCCGCCCACCGCAGCGCACCCCTCAGGAGTGAGATGTCAGCGATGTCCCAGCCGTTCTCCGAGAACCCCGGCAGCTACAAGGTCCGCGACCTGTCCCTGGCGGAGGCCGGTCGGCACCAGATCCGTCTCGCCGAGCACGAGATGCCGGGGCTCATGGCCCTGCGCACCGAGTTCGGCCCGAGCCAGCCCCTGGCGGGCGCGCGCATCGCGGGCTCGCTGCACATGACGGTCCAGACGGCGGTGCTCATCGAGACCCTCGTCGCGCTGGGCGCGCAGGTCCGCTGGGCGTCGTGCAACATCTTCTCGACCCAGGACGAGGCCGCGGCCGCGATCGTCGTGGGCCCGTCGGGCACGGTCGACGCGCCGGCCGGCGTGCCGGTGTTCGCGTGGAAGGGCGAGTCGCTCGACGAGTACTGGGAGTGCACCGAGCAGATCCTCGTCTGGCCCGGTGACGCCGGCCCGAACATGATCCTCGACGACGGCGGCGACGCGACCCTGCTGGTGCACAAGGGCGTCGAGTACGAGGCCGCGGGCGCGGTGCCGTCCGACCCCGCGCCGGGCGAGGAGGGGTACTCCGAGGAGCTGCTCGTCATCCTGGGCACGCTGCGACGCTCGCTCGCCGCCGACCCCCAGCGGTGGACGACGATCGCGCGGGGGATCAAGGGCGTCACCGAGGAGACGACCACGGGCGTGCACCGTCTGTACCAGCTGGCCGAGGCCGGCGGGCTGCTGTTCCCGGCCATCAACGTCAACGACTCGGTCACCAAGTCGAAGTTCGACAACAAGTACGGCATCCGGCACTCGCTGCCCGACGGCATCAACCGGGCGACCGACGTCCTCATGGGCGGCAAGGTGGCGTTCGTCGCCGGCTACGGAGACGTGGGCAAGGGTGCCGCGGAGGCGTTCCGCGGCCAGGGCGCGCGCGTCATCGTCTCGGAGGTGGACCCGATCTGCGCGCTGCAGGCGGCGATGGACGGGTACCAGGTGGCGCTCCTCGACGACGTGCTCGACCAGGCCGACTTCTTCATCACGACCACGGGCAACAAGGACGTGATCTCGGCGGCGCAGATGGCCCGCATGAAGAACAAGGCCGTGGTCGGCAACATCGGGCATTTCGACAACGAGATCGACATGGCCGGGCTGGCGGCGGTGCCCGGCATCACGCGCACCGAGATCAAGCCGCAGGTGCACGAGTGGACGTTCCCTGCGGACACCGAGGACGCAGGGCGCCCCGAGCGGTCGATCATCGTGCTGTCGGAGGGGCGCCTGMTCAACCTCGGCAACGCGACGGGTCACCCGTCGTTCGTCATGAGCAACTCGTTCTCGAACCAGGTGATCGGCCAGATCGAGCTGTTCACCAAGCCGGACGAGTACGCGCGCGAGGTGTACCGGCTGCCGAAGGTCCTCGACGAGAAGGTGGCGCGGCTGCACCTCGATGCGCTGGGCGTGCGGCTGACGGAGCTGACGAAGACACAGGCGGAGTACCTGGGTGTGGACGTGTCGGGCCCGTACAAGCCGGAGCACTACCGCTACTAGTCGACGGGGTTGGACGACGTCAGTCGAGTGGATCCGGCACGCCGTGGGGGAGTCTCGCCAGCAGGGACGACTCCGCGGCGTCCCGCTCCCCGGCGCGCAGCCGCGCGGACAGCTCGCGGTCGCGCCGCTCGGCGAGCACGGCGGCCAGGAACGCCTCGGGGTGGGTGCCCGCCGGGGGCATGGGGTTCACGTAGCGCTGGGCCTCCGACGTCAGCTGGGAGCCCAGGGCCACCCGTGACGCCGGGTGCAGCGTGCCGGCCCGGCCGAGGAACTGGCGGACCGAGAGGGCGAGCCCGTCGGGCAGCCGGCCGACGTCGGCGGTGCGCGCCCAGCCCGCGAGCTGCGGCGGCATGACGACCGGGGTGCGCACCTTCGCCGCGCCGCGCACCCGCACGGCGTAGGTGCCGGCCAGGATGTCGCCCACCCGCTTGCCCCGGGGGTTCACGATCGAGCAGATCAGCGCGACGCTGCCCAGCGTCAGCCACAGCTCACCGACCCCCACGAGCGCCCGCACGAATGACTGTCGGAACACGATCGGGCCGCCGTCGTCGCGCACGATCTGGATGCCCAGCGCGAGCTTGCCCAGCGAGCGCCCGCGGGTCAGCGTGTCGACCGTGGTGGGGATCACGACCGTGATCGTGGCGAACAGGACGACAGCGAGGATGCGGCCGAGCTCCTCGGAGGCCCCTGTGGACAGCGCGCTGAAGGCGACGAGGACCACGATGAGCACGACGAGCAGGACCACCAGGTCGAGCAGCGCGGCGAGCACCCGGGTGGCTGCGGAGGTGGGCTGGGCGTCGAGGACGACACCCTCGCCCGTGATGATGCCGTCCATGCTCGGCAGGGTAGCCGTTGCCGGAGGCCGCGGGATGGCAGGCTGTGCCGCATGGATCTCGACGCCTTCGAGCAGGCCCGGTCGGCCGACTGGGCCAGGCTCGACCAGCTCGTGCGGCAGCGCCGACGGACGGGTGCGGAGGCCGACGAGCTGGTCCGGCTCTACCAGGCGGTGGCGGTCGACCTGTCGAGCGTCCGCTCGGCGGCGCCCGACCCGGAGATGGTGACGCGGCTCTCGATGCTCGTCGGGCGCGCCCGGGCCGCGATCGCCGGGACGCACGAGCCGAGCTGGCGCGACGTCTCGACGTTCGTCGTGGTCGCGCTGCCTGCGGCGCTGTACCGGATCCGCTGGTGGACGGTCGGCGTCGCCGCGGCGTTCGTCGTGCTGGCCGTGACCACCGGAATCTGGGTCGCCACGCAGCCCGAGGCCCTCGCGTCGATGGGCACGCCGAGCGAGCAGCAGGAGTACGTGGACTCGTCGTTCGCGGAGTACTACACGCCGGGGGCCGGGTTCGCGACGATGGTCTGGACGAACAACGCGTGGCTCACCGCGCTCAGCGTGGGGACCGGGATCTCGGGGGTGCTGCCCGTCTACTTCCAGGCGAGCAACGCGATCAACGTCGGCGCGGCCGGTGGGCTCATGGCCGCGCACGGTCACCTCGCCGTGTTCCTGCAGCTCATCGCGCCGCACGGGCTGCTCGAGCTCACCGCGGTGTTCGTCGCCGGCGCCGCGGGCCTGCGGCTGTTCTGGACGTGGCTGGTCCCGGGTCCGCGCCCGCGCGGCCGGGCGCTCGCGGAGGAGGGCCGCGCCCTGATCACGGTCGCGATCGGGTTGGTGGGCGTGCTCGCGGTGTCTGGTCTGATCGAGGGGTTCGTCACCGGTTCGGTCCTGCCGTGGGCGGTCAAGGTGAGCATCGGGGTGGTGGCGCTGGCGGCGTTCTGGACGTACACGATCGTCCTGGGGCGGCGCGCGGTTCGGGCCGGCCAGACGGGCGACCTCGAGGCGGACCGCGGCGGGTACGTCCTGCAGACGGCGGGTTAGGCCGGGTCCAGCACGACGACGTGCCGCTCGTCGGCATCGCTCGCCATGAGCTCCACGAGGCCCTCGGCCTCCGTGCGCAGCTCGTCCGCCTGCGCTGCGGTGGGGCGGGCGAACGGGCGAACGGTCAGCGTGACCGGTCCGCGGGCGCCGCGGGGCACGTCCCACGTCCCCGCGACCCGCCCGTCCAGCAGGAACGTCGCGGGCACGACACCGTTCGGGCTGGCCAGGAACGGCCGGTGCTCCGGCGACATGATCCGCGTGCGGTCGGCGTGGCCGAGCAGGACGTTGTCGTAGTCGGGCAGGAACCGTACGGGCGCGTGCACGTCCGGAGAGGTCAACGGCATCCCGGGCAGGTCGAGCAGCTCGCGCTCGCGAACTGCGCCCGGCGACGGCTCGGCGCGGTACCGGACGAGGTCCATGCGATCGACGACGGCCCGCAGGCCGGTGAGGCCGGACCAGTTCTGCACGTCCGCCACCGAGGCCGGACCGAACGCGGCGAGGTAGCGCCGCACCAGCCGCTCCTGCTCGGCGGCGAGCACGGCGGGATCGGTGAGGTCGGGGGCGGCCGCGGTCCGCGCCGGACCGAACCAGGACCAGGCCGTGGTCCAGGTGGTCGCGCCCGACCGGCCCCAGACTCCGCGCGGCGGCACCTGGACCAGCGGGAGCGTCCCGCGCGCGGCGTAGGCGAGCGTGCTCGGGGCGATGTCCGGCCAGCGCTCGGCGAGCAGCCTGCCGAGCTCGGTGGTCACGCGGGGCTCGGCCTCGACCAGCTCGCGGGCCGCCGCCGTGACGGCGGGGATGTCGAGCGTGCGCAGCGCGGCACCGTGCGCGGCGTTGCCCCGCAGGTCCTTGGCGTAGAGGGGAGCGACCAGGCCCGGGAGCAGCAGCGCGTCGTCGGCCGTCACCAGGTGGATGGTGCCGCGCATGACGGCGATCCGCGCGACCGTCCGGTCCCAGAACGCCGCGGCGAGCTCGTCGGTGCGGAAGCCGTCCACCCGCGACCAGAGCCCGACGTAGGGCGACCACGCGTTCTGGGCCTGGAGACCGACCAGGTGGTCGACGACCTCGAGCGCGCCGCCGGCCCGTCGCTCGAGCAGGTGCTGCCGCGCCAGCAGGACCCGGTTGAGGTGTGCGCGCGTGAGCAGCTCGGTCACAGCCGGCCCGCCGCCTTGAGGGCCAGGTAGGTGTCGGCCAGCCGGGGCGCCAGGTCGTCGGGCAGCGCCTCCAGGACCTCGGCGCCCCGCTGCCGCAGGCGCAGCGCGGCGGCGGCCCTCTCCAGGCCCACCCGCTCCGCCGCGGCCGCGTCGAACAGGGCGGCCGTGCTGCTGCGGTCGGCGCGCAGGGCGTCGACCTCCGGGTCCGCCACGGAGGCGAGGACCACCTGGTGCCGCTCGGTGAGCTGACCGACGACGCCCAGGAGCCCTTGCTCGATCGCGGCGGGATCGAGGGCCGTGAGCAGCACGACGAGGGCGCGCTGGCTCAGCCGCTCGCGCACCTGGGCCACGACGCCGGGCCAGTCCGTCTCCAGCAGCGCGGGCTCGGCGAGGGCGAGGGTGTCGGCGAACGCGGCCATGACTCGGGGACCCGTCGCGCTGGCCACCCGGCCGCGGACGCGACGGTCGAAGACGAGCAGCTCGACGCGGTCGCCCGCCTTGGTGGCCAGCGCAGCGAGCAGGAGCGCCGCCTCGATGGACGCGTCGATCCGCGGGGCGTCGAGCACCCGCACCGCCGAGGTCCGGCCGGTGTCGAGCACGATGAGCACGCGGCGGTCGCGCTCGGGCCGCCAGGTGCGGACCACGACGTCCGAGCGACGGGCGGTGGCCCGCCAGTCGATCGAGCGCACGTCGTCGCCGATGACGTACTCGCGCAGCGAGTCGAACTCCGTGCCCGGCCCGCGCACCTGCACCGCCGCGCGCCCGTCGAGCTCCTTGAGCCGGGCGAGCCGGCTGGGCAGGTGCCGGCGCGACGCGAACTCGGGCAGCACTCGGAGCCGCCCGGGGACGGTCAGCGAGGCCTGGCGGCCGGCGAGCCCGAGCGGACCGACGGTGCGCACGGTGACCCGGTCGGCGTGCGCGTCGCCGCGGCGGGTGGGCAGCAGGACCGTGCGCACCCGGGCCCCTTCGCCGGGCGCCACGTCCACCGTGTGCCGATCGTCGCGGGCTCCTGCTGACGGGGGCCACGCGTCCCGGACGACGGCGCGCAGGCGGCGCCGGCCCAGGTGCGACAGCGTGAGGGTCGACGTCGCCGGCTCCGTCAGCCGGGCGGACGACGGCACGTCCCGACGCACGCCGACCTGCCGGGGCGACGCGGCGAGCGCGACGTCGACGCCGCACGCGACCACGACGAGCAGCGTCCACAGCAGCACGGTGCCGGTGGCGGGCACCAGCAGCACCACCGGCAGCCCGAGCGCGGCGAGGACGGCCGCGCGCCACGTCACCGCCATCTCAGCGCGGGACGGGGACGGACGCGAGCACCGTGTCGAGCACGCTCTCCGTGGTGACGCCCTCGAGCTCGGCCTCGGCGCGGAGCTGGACGCGGTGCCGCAGCGTCGGGTGGGCCAGCGCCTTCACGTCGTCGGGGGTGACGTAGCTGCGGCCCGACAGCCACGCCCAGGCGCGGGACGTGGCCAGCAGGGCGGTCGCGCCGCGCGGCGAGACGCCCAGGGAGAGGGAGGGTGAGCGCCGCGTCGCCCGGCACACGTCGACCGCGTAGCCCAGCACGTCGGGCGCCACCTGGACGCGAGCCACCTCCGCGCGAGCGCGGGCGAGCATGTCGGCGTTCGCCACGGGGCGGAGCCCGGCACCGGCCAGGTCGCGCGGGTCGAAGCCGGCCGCGTGCCGGGCCAGCACCTCGATCTCCTCGTGGCGCTCCGGCAGCGGGAGCAGGAGCTTGAGCAGGAACCGGTCGAGCTGCGCCTCGGGGAGCGTGTAGGTGCCCTCGTACTCCACCGGGTTCTGCGTCGCGATGACGAGGAAGGGGTCGGGCAGCGGTCGGGGCGTGCCGTCGATCGACACCTGCCGCTCCTCCATGGCCTCGAGCAGCGAGGCCTGGGTCTTGGGCGGGGTCCGGTTGATCTCGTCGGCGAGCAGCAGGTTGGTGAAGACCGGGCCGGCGCGGAACGAGAACTCCGCGGTGCGCGCGTCGTAGACCAGGGACCCGGTGACGTCGCCGGGCATGAGGTCAGGCGTGAACTGCACGCGCTTGGTGTCCAGGTCGAGGGCCTCGGAGAGGGCACGGACCAGCAGCGTCTTGGCGACGCCCGGCACACCCTCGAGGAGCACGTGCCCGCGGCAMAGCAGGGCGATCACCAGACCGGTGATCGCCGCGTCCTGGCCGACCACGGCCTTGGCCACCTCGGCGCGCACGGCACCGAGGGCGGCCCGCAGCTCGTGGGAGGGCTCGGGGGTCGGCGGGGTCACCGTCGTCGTCCACTGKGGGCTGTCGTCGCTCACGTTCGGTGAACCTCGCTCTCGAGATGGTCCAGGTCGCGGGCCAGGCCTGCCAGGCCGCGGTCGTCGGTGGGTGGTGGTCCGTAGAGGAGGGCCTCGACGTCGGCCGGCCGGCGGGACGTCGCGCGCGCCACGGCGTCGACGACGAGCGGCGCGGGTGCCGAGCGCGGGAGCCCGAGCCGGGCGGCGCTGCGGGCCGCCGTGCCGGCGCGCAGGGCGGCGGCGGCGTGCCCGAACGACCGCCCGCGGCGGTAGAGCCKGCCGCGGCCCCGCGTCGTCTCGCCGGCCCGCACCACCACGGGCATCGGCTCGGTGACGAGACGGCCGAGGCGGCGTCCGCGCCACAGCGCCGTCATGGCGACGACGAGCAGGAGCTGCAGCGCGAGGATCGGCACGACGGGCGGCAGCAGCTCGGCGAGCCCGCCGCCGCCGTCGTCCGTCGCGCCGGTGTCGTCGAGCGACGGGATGTACCAGACCAGCCGGTCGTGGCGTCCGAGCGCCCTCAGCACCAGGGCCGCGTTGCCCTCGTCCGCCAGGTGCTCGTTGGTCAGGGGCGCGAAGTCGGCCAGGGCGACGATCCGCCGCTCGCCGTCCTCGGCCACCGCGTAGGCACCGCCCTCGTCGGTCCCGCTGCCCGCGGCCGGGAAGCACACGACGGCTGTCGGGCCGGTGGCCAGGAGGGCGCCGGTGGCGGTGATGGAGCCCGCGGCGACGGCGTCCGGGTCGTCGCACTGCGCGGAGCGGACCTCGGCCTGGCCCGACGGGCCTCCGCTCGACGCGAGGGAGTCGGTGAGCCGGCCGAGCGCCCACTCGGCGTCGACCATGACCAGGTCCGCACCGCTGGCGTCGATCACGTCGAGCTGCGCGTCGTCGAGCAGGTAGTCACCCACCACGAGCAGGGTCGAGCCGGGGACGGCGAGGGCGTGCACGGCGGAGATGTGCCGCACGTACCGCACGTCGACGCCCTCGCGCCCGAGGATCTGCGCCGCAGCCCGGGCCCCGGCGGGGGCGGGGTTGTCGGGGGCCAGCGTCAGCGTCGAGGTCTGGGGCTCGGGCAGCGCCGACAGCACGCCGGCGAGCACGACCAGACCCAGCAGGCCGAGCGGCCACCGGGCGCGCCGCCACCGTCGCGACGACCTGCTGCGCGCGGACGTGCCGTCGCCGACGACGACGTCGGTCGCGACGCTCATCGCGGAGCCGCCACGGCCAGGTCGGTGGCCGACGGTCCGACGCCGGGCCGCGCACCGCGCACGCGCTCGTCCAGCGCGCGCAGGACGACGTCGTCGTCGGCGGTCCCGGCCACGTCGCCGAACGCCACGTCGTCGAAGGTCCGGCCCGCCGCGACCAGCTCGGCGCCGAGCTCGGGCAGGCGCCCCGCGGCGGCCAGGGCGGCCTCGTGCGCGGTGCGCGCCGCGCGTTCGTCGAGCACCGTGCGTTCCTCGAGGCCGCGGACGATCGCCCGGTAGCGCTCGAGCACGGCGAGCGACCAGTCGTCACGGGCGGCGGCGGCGTCCKCCGCGGCCCGGATCTGCTGGGCGCTCCGGGTGTCGTCGGCATCGAGGACGCTGCGCCCCGGCGAGCTCGTCCGCGCGCGCCGCACGGGGCCGCCGACGAGGAACGCGACCACGACCACCGCCACCAGGACGGCGACGACCAGCAGCACCGCCCACGGGTCGAGTGCCGCGGGGGTGCGCAGTCCCGCGAGCTGCTCCGCCGCCCAGTCCCACAGCCGGCTCAGGAGGGAGCGCTGCTGGTGGTAGACGGGGTCGAGCAGCTCCTCGCGGGCCCAACGGCGCGCGGTCGCGGCGTCCGGGTCGACCGGGACACCGGTCACCACCCGGGCCGCGAGGTTCACGCCGTGGTCTCCGCGGCGCGCGCCAGCTCGACGTCCAGGCCCTCGCGGCGCATCCGGACGTCGATGTAGAGCAGTGCGACGACGGCCGACAGGAAGGTGGTCGACAGCGTGGACGCGATGATGTTGGCGACCCCGATCACCACGATCGAACCGAAGGACGTCGCGGTGGGGTCGCGCAGGAACAGGCCGGCGATCAGGGTGGCGGGGAACACGATGATCTGGGTGATGATCCCGGCCAGGACGCTGGTCAGCAGGTAGATGCCGAACAGGCGCCAGAAGCTCCCGCGCGTGAGCCGCCACGACCGGAGGATCGTCGGCCAGAACTTCTTGCCCTCCAGCATCAGGGCCGGCGCGACGAGCATGGTCCGGGTGGAGAACCAGACGCCGAGCACCACCGTCGCGAGCAGGCTGAGCAGCCCGACGACGACCGCGAGCGCGATCTGGTCGTTCACGGCGAGCAGCACGACCGCGGTCACCAGGACGCCGAGCACGACGACCCAGGCGAGCCCGGTGAGGAACGTGAAGCCGACGACGAGCCACACGCGCCAGGAGCGCAGCACCTCGCTCACGCTCGCGACCTGACCGAGGACGGACCGGCTCACCGAGACGATGAGCAGGCCGGTGAGCACGGTCGTGGCGATCGCGGTCACCGGCGCCCCGACGAGCAGGCCGAACGACGAGCCCAGCTGGTCGGCGAAGCCCATCTGGCCGGACGGGTCGACGTCGGTGGAGAGGTCGGTCAGCTGCCCGGCGGCGATTCCCTTGACGTACCACTGGATGACGGACTGGAGGGTCACGGCGACCGTCACGACGAGCGCCGCGAGCCCGAACATCACGCGGGGGTTCGCCCGCACGGCCCGGAAGGCGCCGTCGTAGATCTCGCCCATGCCCAGCGGTCGCAGCGGGATGATGCCGGGCTGCAGCGCGGGCGGGCGCCAGGACACACCGGGGGGCGGCGGGCCGGCGGGGCCCCACGCGCCGTACCCGGCGGGGGGCTGCGGCGCGCCCCACCCCGGCGGGGGAGCCG